>JAEYTI010000113.1 GCA_023434145.1 Chloroflexota bacterium
GGGCGCCACTCCGGCGCCCACCACAAACACAAAAACTATTTTTGGGATAGGTTCTAAGAAATGAATCACATAATCCAGGTGACTCAGTCTTATCAAACGCCAGGCGGCTAAAGCCGCGGCTAGGTCACCGAAGCCCCACCTTCGTGGGGCTAAGATCCCTGCGGGAAAGGTCGTTTTTGTCCTTATCCCTGCCCATGTGTGGGTAAAGTACGTTCTATTCCCCGAGCCGAAACATTTTGCCTCTTCTCTTAGCCCCACGAAGGTGGGGCTTTGGTGATGTAGCCGTGGCTGTAGCTCGGGCAGAACCAATCCATCCAATGACAGTCAAGGTTGTGCCCGAGCGTCTGCCGCCAGGCGACAGGTGGGGAAAGCCACCTTGTTACGCGATCCATTTCTTAATGTTCATCAACCGCCAGGCTGGACAGGGCATACCGTAGAAACTGAATACGTTGGATCAGATGCCGTCAGGCTGCATCTTACACGTCAATGCTCATCAATGTCAGATCTGTCCGCTCGAACCAGCCCGTGCTGAGCCAGAATGCCCGCCCGCCCTGGTTTGACGAGATCACAAACAGGTGACAGCGATCAATGCCTTCTGCTCGCAGGCCATCCAGGCAGCGGCGCACGAGCGCTCGGCCCAGCCCCTGCCCCCGGCAGTCCGCGCGGACCGCTACGTGATGCAGGAATCCGCGCCGGCCATCGTGCCCGCACAGCGCTGCCCCAATCAACGCGCCGCTGTCATCAAAAGCCAGCGGGCTGAGGCCAGGGTTACGGTCTAAGTACTGCGCGATCCGCTCGCGCGTGTCGGCTTTCGAGAGCCCCATACCCTCGGTTTCCTTCCACAGCGCCAGCACAGCTTCATAATCGTCGATCGTCATTGCCCGAAAGGTGGTCATTGTGTGCCTCAACGTTCTACAGCCGTTCCAGCGGCGCTAGGTACTCTCACCCTCAACTTCCTCTACCGCGGCGGCAGGGGTTATACCGGCGTACAGCACGCGCATCAGGCCGGGGAAATACTTATCCATCGTCAGCACGTTGGCGTAGATCAAGTGGCGGATCAACGGCTCGACGATGTCCACCTCCTCTACGTCCACGCTGGTCTTGTAGCGGATCTCTCCATCGCCGTAATCAATTTCGAAGTTGCCGATGATCATGCCATAATTGGCGCGGTTGATAAACTCGGCCACGTCTGGGATGCGATTTTCCGGCGCGCGGACGGGGAACACCGCATAAAAAACAAACTGGTCTTGCTCGGTTCGCTCTTGAGCGTAGCAGGTGAACTGGCCGTTTTTGCCCTCAAAACCAGTCTTATACACCGCCCGGCCATCGATGAGATTGTGCGGCCAATCATCCTCTTCTAAAAACCGCCCGACCGCATCCAGAATACGTCCCATAAAGTAGCCTCCTGTTGGTTTGCTCCCGCTATTGTAACAAGTTTTTATTCCACAGCAAAATTGAAGGCGGCGCCAGAAATGCTGCACCGCCTTCCCTGTTCTTTCCTTATGATAAACCTTGTTGAGCGACACATACTTTGCCACTCAGCACGGTTTATCGCCTCTACTCAATCAGCCCAGCTTCGACGTAGTACCACAGCCCATCGCGCAGCGCGTAGAACCACATCAGCCGCCCGCTAGAACCGGGATTGTACATGGCCGATTCTGGTCCCCCGGCGTACATCACTGCGTCATAGGTGTACGCCAATTCTTGCCCGGCATAGGAAAGTTGCGCCAACCGGTCGCGGTGGTACAGCACCAGCGGCTCACCGCCAATTTCCTGCTGGTAAATCGCGCCGGAGACGGCACTTGCTGCATTCCCAATGGGCAGCAGCGAGGCATCACCGGCATAGACCAGCCGCCGGTCTTCTACCTCAGCATCAGCGGCAACGATCAGATCTACGCTGCCGTTTGAAGCCGCCAGCACTTCACCGGTAAGGGTTTCCATCACCAGCACAAAATCCTCCGCTGATCCGGCATTTACCTGCCAGAAACGGGAAATATCGCGAACCACAGGCGCACCCTGGTGAAATAAAACATAGCTGGAGAACGGTGGAACATCGCTGTGCGCAATTTCATAACCAAACGGTTTGAGCATCTGGTTCGGCGCTTCCACAATATCGACCGGGCGGAACAAGCCAAACCCTGCCCGACGCGCGGCCACGGCCTGTATCGCGCGGTCCGCGAAGGCGGGATGGTCGGGATTATCGGTTGATTGCTCTACCAGGGGATATTCGATCACACGAAAAATAGAAGCGGATGTTTCCAGCGCTGCAATTTCTGCCGCCAGAGCCGGGTCTTGCGCCGCGCCGGTGTTCGGTATCGTAACCGAGGCAGCAGGTGGGGGTACCGCGCAACCAGCCAGCATTATGCCAATCAGCAGGAACTGCAGCCACCGGAAACTATTTTTTCTCATGCCCTTCGGTTGGAATTGGGTCACACGCACCTCTCGCCCGTATACCAACTCCCCCTCTGCCTGTACGGGTAAAAAACTGAGCTCTTATTGGGTTTCAGAAGCTTTTTGGTAAGTTGGGGTGGTTTTACCACCCCAACTTACCAAAAAGCTTCTGGACCCCGTCTTGAGCGAAAGACTAATGTTCATATTGTAAGGGTCGCGACTGCTCTATATCGGGTATCTTCCCCGCTGTTCGAATCATAGTCGACTAGCGGTAAGAAAAAAATTGGGAATGTACATCAAGAAAGGGTAGGGATTCCCCGAAAATATGTTTCTGCTATAATCGAACCATGACAAACCAGAGTATGTCCGGGCCTTCCCTGGCAACCACCATCAACTGCACCCAGTGCGGCGGCGAGCTGCACCCCGATGAAGGACAGGTGTTTCTCTCCTGCCCGTTTTGCGGCACAACCGTTTATCTCGACTCCTCGCGCGTGGTTTTTCACTGGTTCGTCGCGCCGACTTTAAATGAAGAATTGGCGGGCGCGGCGCTGCGCCGGTGGATGTCGGGCGCGCAGACGGTGAAAGACCTGGATAAGAAGGCCAGTATTTCCGGCTGCACTTTCCAGTATTTCCCACTCTGGTACTTTAAGCGCCAGGTATCGGCCAATAAGGAAGAAATCCTGCTGCGGCCCGCAGCCGCCACATCTGTTACCGAACTGGCCTCGCTGACCCTACCCGCCGGTGATCTGCGCAAATATGACCCCGCGCTCGACTCGCAGGCTGTGGCGCCCACCGTTCCGCTGCAAGCCGCCCTGAGCTGGGTGCAGGCTTCGCAGCCGGGCACAGCCCACACCGCGCTGCCTGGCAGCCTGGGCGCGGATGAGCGATTGCAAAACGCAGCCCCCGAAACAGGATCCGTGACAAAATCGACACTGCCGGATGGCATGAAAGAAACGGCCGTCGTTCACGTGCCGCTGTACTTCTTCAAATACCACTTCAAAGGCAGCACCTACACCGCCGTGGTCGACGCCGCGGGCGGAACGGTGCTGGCAAATCTGTTCCCTGCCAAAGAAGAAGCCCCGTACCGGGCCGTTGGCTTGGTGACGGCGCTGCTGTATCTGTGCCTGGCGCTCTTTCCGCTGGTAGGCGCAATTTCTGATAGTGAGATAGGGCTGACGTACGGCCTGGTGGCGTGCGCCGGCATAGGCGCATTGGCCGCGCCATTTTTATTTGCTTGGGCATTCTGGGTGGCATCAAAAGTATGAGCGATCCGATCACCGGTCTTGGTTGTCCCCGCTGCGGCGGGATTGTCCCTATCCCCGAGGGGCAAGTGCTGGTCGCCTGCCCGTACTGCGATCAGCGTTCGGTGGTGAGCGCCATCAGCGCACAGGATGCAGCCCCAGCACAGACCGCTACGGAAGATTTTCTCGCCGCGGTCGGCTTTACACAGTCGAAGGAGACTCCCGCGCGCCTGGGCATCCGCCGCTACCAGGCCCAGCAGCAGGTAAACCGCGATCAGGCAGTTGCCTGTTTCCAGCGCTTTATCAGCGGGAAGTTCCAGGTGGCCCGCGATTGCGCCAAAGAGGCGCGTGTCACCGAAGTGTTCCTGGTGCACCTGCCGTTCTGGGCAGTGTGGGGCAAGGGCATGGCTTATGCCTTCGGGCAGCAGCAGGTTGGGTCGGGCGACAACAAGCGCTACGAGCCGCGCGAGAAGAAACACGTCTCCGAGATGTCGTGGAACGCCCCCGCCTGCGAAGTGGGCGAGTTTGGCGTGCGCCAGATACTGCTCGACGGCTGCCCGCTGGAGCCGTTCAACCCGGTGAAGCTGCACAGCACGGGCATGGTCTTCGAGCCCATCGGATCAGCACAATCTGCGATCCACAGCGCCAAAGAGACGTTCACCAAGACGGTTTCAAGCAAAGTATCGTTGAGCCGCACCGAGCAGATCATCGTCCGGCTAGCTCGCCCTCGCCTGGGGCTGGTCTACTACCCGCTGTGGGTCATCCGCTATCTATATCGCGGGCGATCCTTTCAGGTCGTGGTGGACGGCGTGCGCGGAGAAGCGCTGTACGGCAAAGCGCCGGGGTCGGTAGCATACCGCGCCGGGGTGCTTGTGGCGGGCATGGCAGCCGGGGCCATCCTCACGATCGACGTGCCTGCCGCGATCATGCTCTTCATGAGCGGCAGCGACGAAGACAGCCCCTTTGGTCTGGCTGTGGTGGCTTTCTTGTTTGGCCTGGGCTTGTTATGGACCTCGTACCGCACCTTCCGGCACGCAGAGCATTACGAGTATCATCGTTTTGGCAAGCAAGACCAGGCAGGCGGGATTATCCCGAAACTGACCGAAGGTTTACCAAAAGACTTTATCCGCACCCTCAGGTGAGCGCATGAGCCAGAAACCCGTCCAACTCATTCCACTGCTGTGCTGCAAATGCCGCTATCCGGTCAATGCCCAGGTGAACGAAGTAGCCTGGGTATGCGAGCAGTGCGGGCAGGGCCTGCTGCTCGATGATACCCCCGAACCCGGCACCGGCGCGACCAACCCACTGGATATCTTCTTCTCCAGCGCCATACCACAGGGCAAAAACGGACGCCCCTACTGGGTCGCCAGTGGCAAAGTGGAAATCCAGCAGCGGCTCACCTACAAGGGCAATGCGCAAAACGATGCCGCGCGCTTCTGGTCCGTTCCGCGCCTGTTCTACGTGCCCGCGTGGGAAGCTCCGCTCGAAGAGGTTATCGCCGGCGGCGTGTATATGCTAAAAAGCCCTACCGCCATGGAGCCGGGCAGCCGCACTCCGTTCCTTCCGGTGGTCAGCCTGCCCGAAGATATGCATGCTCTGGCGGAGTTTCTGGTGGTGAGTATCGAAGCCGAGCGCAGCGATGCGATGAAGCGGATTGATTTTTCCCTGCGACTCGAACCGCCACAGTTGTGGATCTTGCCGTAGGCCTCGGGAGGGGTGATGGTTCCCATGAATAACTTAATATCGTCCCGTTATGTTCCCTTCCTGGAACGAGTACTTACCCCCAGTCGGTTACAGCATTCTCTGGGAGTGATGCAGGTAATGGGAGAATTGTCAAAAATTTATGGGCTTAACGAAGAAAAAGCTTTGACAGCAGGACTGCTGCATGATGCGGCCAAGAATTTACCCCAAGAGCAGATAGATGACATCGTTAAGGCTGCTCGTATCGAGTTTCATGAGCCTTGCGAGCAGGAATATACACTGTACCTCCACGGTCCAGTTGGAGCCTTCTATGTACAAAGAGAATTGAGCGTAACCGATCCTGAAATCCTGGATGCAATTTACAGACACACTTGGGTAGGCAAAATTGAATCATTTGAACCTCCTTTGGTATGGTGTCTCCGGTTTTCCGATATTCTTGAGCCATATCGCAAGTGGGATGGCAATACGCAGATAATACGAGACAACATTCCCAGGCTTCGAGAAACAGTTTTTGCTGGGCAACTAAAACAGGCTGCTTTTATTCATACGGAAATGATCATCCAGCTTTTAAAAGACCTTAAAGCACCGGTTCACTCAAATTACTACCGGGTTTTAACCGAACTCTCATCAATGTTTCAGGGTCAGGCTGAGTACTGACCAATGCTCTTCCCCGAACCCCACGAAGGTGGGGTTTCGTAAAGTAGCCGGGTGTTTCTCACCCCCCCCGACACGTGCCTGAGAGGTTATTTTTTACCCATCTCATTTTCCCCGGAGCCCCATGCCATCTTCGTACAGATCACGCAGTCGCAAAACCTCTCGCCGCCGCAGCAGAAGTATCAGCCCGGCAGCCATCCTTCTTATCGTCATTCTCATCGGCGGCGGCTTGCTGCTCTATGATGCCCTCATCTCCGGGCGGCTGACCGGCAGCGTGCCGCAGTTCGCAATCACGCCCACCAGCGGCGCCACCCTTCCGGCGGCTACCCAGCCCTCCGGCGCGGCTGGGACCACGCCGATACCTACCCTCGGCTCCGCGGTAGGAGCCGACAGCTTCATCCGCGTCTTTTTCAGCGATCCGGCAACCGGGCGCGGGCGAGGGCCTGATGACGAGCTGGTTGAGGCGATCAACCGCGCGCAGACCTCAGTGGATGTAGCGATCTATAATATTTCCCTGGAAAACGTTGCCGGCGCGCTGATTTCCGCTCAATCACGCGGGGTGCAGGTGCGCATGGTGATGGAATCAGAGTCGATGGACCGCAATGTGCCCTCCACGCTCGCAGCGGCTGGCATCCCCATCATCGGCGACCGGCGCGAAGGGCTGATGCACAACAAGTTCACCATCATCGACGGGCAAGAAGTATGGACCGGCTCGATGAACTACACTTCCACAGCCGCGTACTCCGATAACAACAACATGGTGCAGATCCGCTCGGCGGAAGCCGCGCTGAATTACACCGTTGAATTCGAGGAAATGTTCCTCGACGACCTGTTCGGCAGGGATACCCGCGCCCGCACACCGCACCCGCGGATCGTCGTTGGCGGCGCGCCGGTGGAAGTTTACTTCTCGCCGGATGATGGTGTGTCGGAGCGCATCGAGGCGGAAATCCGCGCTGCCCAACAGAGCATCGACATGCTGGCGTACTCCTTCACCAGCGATCCCATCGCCGGCGCGCTGCTCGAAAAACACGCAGCGGATGTGCCCGTTCGGATCGTGTTCGACGAAAGCCAGGTACAATCCAACACCGGCGGTGAGTTTGAAAACCTGCGCCGCGCCGGTCTGGACGTGAAGCAGGACGGTATCAGCGGGCTGATGCACCACAAGGTGATCATCATCGACGGGAAAACGGTTATCACCGGCTCGTACAATTTCAGCGCCAGTGCCGAGCGGGCCAACGATGAAAACGTAATTATCATTCATTCTGAGCCGCTTGCGCAGGAATTTCTGCTAGAATTTAACAAGGTATGGCAGCATTAACCCCATAAGTTCAAAAATCATCGCCCCCTCGTTCACCCCGAAAGGCACATTATGCCGATCCTCTTTTCCATTTTGATTGTTTTGCTGGTGCTTGCGCTGTTCCTGGCGGCCTTTATGGTTTTTCGCACGCTGGTGTACGGCAGGCTGCCCGGCCCCGCCCCAGAAACGATAATCGATGACCCCATCGATGGGCAACTGGTCGCGGAGCATCTTTCCAACGCCATCCGCTGCCAGACCATCTCTGAAAGCAACCACGCGCAGATTAATTATGCTGCGTTTGAAACGCTGCACGCCGAGCTGATGCGCATGTATCCGCGCACGCACGCCGCCCTGCGCCAGGAGCGGATCAACGGATATAGTTCGTTGTATATGTGGCCCGGAAAGAACGGCGACCTGGAACCGGTGATGCTGTGCGGTCATATCGACGTGGTCCCCGCGGACTCTGCTACCCTGCAAGAATGGACTCACCCACCCTTCCGCGGCGACGTAGACGAGGGCGCGGTGTGGGGACGCGGCGCGCTGGATATGAAGAGCACGGTCATCGCCATTTTTGAGGCCGTGGAAGCGCTGCTAAAATCCGGTTACCAGCCGGAGCGCACGGTTTACCTCGCCATCGGGCACGACGAAGAAATTGGCGGTCTGGAAGGCGCGCGCTGCATTGCGCAGCGGTTGCTGGAACGCGGCGAGCACCTTGCTGCCGTGTTCGACGAGGGCGGCGCGATCATGGATGGCGGCGTTCCCGGCGTGCACGTGCCGGTTGCGATGGTGGGCGTTGGTGAAAAAGGCTACGCATCGCTAGAACTGGTGGTGGAAGGCCGCGCCGGTCATTCCTCCATGCCGCCGCCGCACACCGCCATTGGTGTGCTGGCACGCGCGCTAGCACGCCTGGAGCAGCGCCCGATGCGCGCCCGCACCGCATTGGCCCGCCTGATGTTCCAGTACATGGGGCCGTTCCTGCCTTTTGGCACGCGCATGGCCCTGGCCAATTACTGGCTGCTGGGTGGAGCCGTGCAGCGGCGGTTAGAGGCCACCGCCGCTACCAACGCCATTGTTCGCACAACCGCGGCGATCACCATGATCGATGGCGGCGTGAAAGACAACATCCTCCCCGCCCGTGTGAAGGCCGTGGTCAATTATCGCATCCTTCCGGGCGATACGGTAAAGGATGTGCTGGAACATGCGCAGAAGGTGGCAGCCGACGAGGCCGTGCAAGTGCAGCTTCCGGAAGGGGCGAGCTGGGAGCCATCGCCCATTTCGCCGGTTGATTCCATCGAGTACGAAGAGTTCTCCACCATCATCCGCCAGGTCTTCCCCGAGGTGATCGTTGCGCCCTATCTCGTCGCAGGCGCAACCGACTCGCGCCACTACCTGCCGCTGACGAACAACGTTTATCGCTTTAGCCCGTTCAGCCTCGACCCGGCCCTGCTAAAGACTATCCATGGCATTGACGAGCGCATCAGCATCGAATCGCTGGCGCGCATGGTGCAGTTCTATCTGCTGCTCATCCGCGACTGGACCGAAGGTGAAGAATAAGATTTTCGAAAAACGCCCGTACGGGTGTTTTTAGAAAATCTGCCCAAAAAATAAGGAGGGAAAGCTATGCAGGACTATGAGAAGTTAGGCGTTTTTTACCTGGGCAAGGAATACGATCTGCAAACCCGGAAGGCAACCGACGACTTGCTACTGTACGATTCGAAGGATCTCGTCACGCACGCGGTGGTATTGGGGATGACCGGCTCTGGCAAGACCGGCCTGTGCATCAGCCTCATCGAAGAGGCTGCCATCGATGGCGTGCCTTCGATCCTCATCGATCCCAAGGGCGATCTCGCCAACCTGCTGCTCACCTTCCCAAACCTCACCCCACAAGACTTTTTGCCCTGGATTAACCTGGATGACGCGCGCCAGAAGGGCGTTTCGCCCGAGGAATACGCCGCCAAACAGGCCAAACAGTGGTCGGATGGCATCACAAGCTGGGACCAGGACGGCGAGCGCATCCGCCGCCTGCAGGAGTCGGCTGAGTTCCGCATCTATACCCCCGCCTCCAGCGCGGGTATTCCGGTCTCCATTCTCAAGTCCTTCTCCGCGCCCCCGATCGAGATCATCGAAGACGGCGAGATGATGCGCGAGCGCATCTCTACCACCGTCACCAGCCTGCTTGGGCTGATTGGCATCGAGGCCGACCCGGTGCAGAGCCGCGAATTCATCTTGCTCTCCACCATCATCGACAATTTGTGGCGGCAAGGGCACGACCTGGACCTGGCGCAGCTGATCACCCATGTGCAGAACCCGCCGGTCAGCAAGATCGGCGTGCTCGATCTCGAAAGCTTCTACTCCTCCAAAGACCGCTTTGCCCTGGTAATGGCGCTCAACAACCTGATCGCCTCCCCGGGCTTTTCTGCCTGGCTGGAAGGTGAGGCGCTGGATATTGGCCAGATTCTTTACACACCGCAAGGCAAGCCGCGCGTGGCGATCTTCTCCATCGCCCACCTGAACGACGCGCAGCGCATGTTCTTCGTCTCGCTGCTGCTCAACCAGGTTCTCGGCTGGATGCGCAGCCAATCTGGAACAACCAGCCTGCGCGCCCTGCTCTATATGGACGAGATTTTCGGCTTTCTGCCGCCGCTTAGCAACCCGCCCTCCAAAACACCCATGCTTACCCTGCTCAAGCAGGCGCGCGCCTTTGGGCTGGGACTGGTGCTAGCTACGCAGAACCCCGTGGATCTAGACTACAAAGCACTCTCCAATGCGGGCACATGGTTTATCGGACGCCTGCAAACCGAGCGCGACAAGGCCCGCGTGCTCGACGGTCTGGAAGGCGCAGCCGCAGCCTACGGCGGCGCGTTTAACCGTCAAGATATGGACCGCATCCTCTCGGGCCTGGGCAGCCGTGTCTTTCTGATGAACAATACCCACGAAGACGCCCCGGTGGTGATGACCGTTCGTTGGGTGCTCTCGTACCTGCGCGGGCCGCTTACTCGGGAACAGATCCGCAGCCTGATGGAGCCAATAAAGGATCAGTTGGTTTCAAGACCGGCAGCGTCAGATCGGGAACAAATCGCCACCTCGCCCATGCCCTCCTCCGCGCCAACCATGCCGATTGCGGCGGAAATGGCTGCGCAGCCTGCCGCGCGGGTAGATGCTCCGGCGAGTACACCACCCGCCCTGCCACCAGATGTTCCGCAGTACTACATCCCGATACGCGGGCGCATGCCCCAGGGTTGCAAACTGGTATATCAGCCGCGCATCATTGGGGCAGCCCGGGTAGCGTTTGACCACGCGAAGTCACGGGTCAGCACGGTGCAGCCGCACCAGTACCTTACCCGTGTAACCGACTCTGCTATCCCAGTAGAGTGGGAAGGCGCCGAAGAACTGGGAACGGATATCAGCGACCTGGAGCGCCGCCCTGAAGCAGCAGCCGCCCAGTACGCGCCGCTGCCATCTTCGGCGGGCAAAGCCAAAAACTACACCTCCTGGACGCGCGAGTTCGCCACATGGCTCTACGGCTCGCAAGCCCTCGACCTGCTCTACAGTCCAGGCACAAAAATGTTCTCCAAAGCCGGGGAAGACGAACGCGACTTCCGCTTGCGGCTGGGACAGAGCGCCCGTGAACAGCGTGACAATGCGGTCGATGCGCTGCGCAAAAAATACACGCCCAAGATCACAACCTTGAAAGAGCGGCTGCGCAGAGCCGAAGCAACGGTTGAGAAGGAAAAAGAGCAGGCACGGCAGGCCGGTTTGCAGACCGCCATTTCCATCGGCGCGACGCTGCTGGGAGCCTTCACCGGGCGCAAGAGCTCACTGGTGGGCCGGGGCACCACCGCCGCGCGTGGCGTGGGCCGCTCGATGACCCAGAAACAAGACGTAGATCGCGCGGAAGAGTCGGTTGAAGCAATCAAAAAGCAGTTGGAAGCGCTGACCGCCGAGTTCGAGGCTGAGTCAGCAGCGCTTGCCACCCGCATCGATCCCTCTACCGAAGAACTGGAAACCGTAAGCGTCAGGCCGAAGAAGGCGGATATCACCGTGCAGATCGTCGCACTCGCCTGGGCGCCCTACTGGCAAGACGAAACAGGCTCAGTAGAACCGGCGTATTAGGGAAAAACACCTCACCACCCAGCCACCCTCTCCATTTTTCTGTATGAAAAAAAATAGAGAGGGTGGACTTATTCCGCATCAACCCCCAGGCAACTGGTGCGATAAAGCCGCCAGGCGGGGTATGACTAGCCCTGGGGAAGTCCCTACACAAAAAATAGGATGGATCACCTGTTGATTCCGCTTTTCAGGGCGACTACTATCAACCCATGCTGCGGGGGGCATACTCCCCGCAGCTTTTTATTGGTAAGGATGTACCTTAACAATAGAAACGTTATGTTTTTGAAAAGGAGTTGAATCGGTATGAAGAAGAAGAGCTTTGTTCTCTCCCTCGTCGTGATCGGTGCGCTGCTGCTTGCAGCGTGCGGTGGCGCGGCAAATAACGGCAATGGGAATGGCATCATGCCTACCAGTGAATTTGGCGATGGCCTGGGCACCACCCCCGGCGCAGGTGATACCGGTGGCGAACTGGTGGATGAAACGCCTACAGTAGAGTTGGGTGATTCTGACGTTGACACCACTCCCACAGCGGATGCTGGTGCGGGCGAGGAAGTAGACTCTACCCCCACGGTTGACACTGGCGCTGGCGGCTCTGGCAGCATGGATACGACCCCGACCACGGAAGCAGGCACAGGCACCGACAGCACGCCTCAGGCGGGTGTCGGTAATGAAATGAGCAATTTTGTCCTGCTCTCCGATCTGCTCCAGGTTTCGGTGAATTCTGCCGACGGCCAGCAGGTTGGTTCGGTGGACGGTATTGTGATCAACCGCCCGATTGCTGAGACCAGCAGCACGTCTGGCTCAGACACTGGAACCACCGGCAGCACTGCTATGGCCGCTGGTGATGCTCCAAGCATCGACTACGTATTGGTAAGTGTTGACGCCGGTACCGGCTCTGACACTTCTGGGGCGGGCACGGGCACCGGTTCTACGGATGCGACCGCCACCCCTGCCGCTGGCGGCTCTGACAGCACTGGTTCGGTTGGCACTGGCATGACCGGCGACGCCGTGGCTGTTCCGTGGGAGGCCTTCCGTACGCAGACTGGTGAAACTGCCGCTGGCAGCTCGGATATGGGTTCGCAATTCAATGTCCTCGTGCTCGATATGGACTCGATGGCTCTTGCTGGCGCGCCGCGCTTCTCGGATGAGTCAACCCTTGCCGAGGGTTGGGACTCAGACGCTCAGGCGTACTGGTCTGGTCAGGGTCTCAGCATCCCCGCCACCGGCGCAGCCGATGCGCAGGGTGAGCCGGTTGTGATCCACGACACCCTCAGCAACATGAGCGTGACGAGCGACGATGGCCAGAGGTTCGGCCAGGTGACCGACTTTGTGGTCAACCTGACCACCGGCGAGCTGGCGTACGCCGTGATCTCCGGCTCTGACGCTGGTGCGGGCAGCTTCTACGCTGTCCCGGTAACCCACTTCCAGTGGAGCGGTGATGCCGCGATGGGTGGCCTGGGTGAATTCTCCGCGAGCTTCCCGCAGACCGCGTTTGACAGCGCCCCTTCGTTCACCTCGCTCGACGAGCTGGACATGAATGGTGACTGGAACAGCGAAATTGATACCTATTGGCAGTCCGCCGGTGGGAACCAATAAAACACAACACGAAAGATGAAAAAAGCCGCTCAGCAATGGGCGGCTTTTTTCATCTTTCGTGTTGTGTATTGTGAGAATGATCCAACAAATGGGGTATTCCCCACCCACCGTCTCAAAATTCTCCACAAAAAGACGGGTGGTTTCCTGAATTGTGGCAAAAGAACCGGGCACTTATCATAGGAGTAAGTGGCAAAGCTGTCTACAGTTGCTTTTGTCCATGCTCTTGTTCCTTCGAGGAGGGGAATTCCTTGCGTTTCATCGTCAATGCTCTCCTGAAGCCCCGAAAGAGCATTTATCTCATAGGTTTGGAGAAGAACAAAATGAGGAAGTATCGTTTTATCATATCGGTGCTGCTGATGGCAGCGGTTGTGCTCTCCGCATGCGGTGGGGCCAACACAGGAAATGGAAATAACATGGAAGGCACTCCTGATACGGGAGTAGCAAATGAAACCCCCATCACCGGTGGTGAGGTTGATGTGACTCCCACACTGGCGCTGACCGACATAGTTGATGAGTCACCGACGGTTGAGGCAACAGTTGATGCCACCGCGACCCCCGCCGAGGGCGCGGCTGTTGATACCACGCCAACTGCCCAGGTGCCTGTGACGGGTATCGATGAGGAGTGCAACCCCTATCTGCTCCGTAACTACCTCGCCTATAAGGTGGTTGATAACACCGGCAACCTGATCGGTGAAGTAGATGGTATTGTGATCTACCGTGATGCTGCCCTGGGCATGAACACCACGAGCGCTGGCGAAGCCGGTATGGCTACCGCCACCCCTGGCACGGATGTTGTCGCGACCCCCACGGTTGATCCCGCCGCTGGCAGCATGGGCACAGGCTTGAGCGGCATGAACGCCGCCGACTATGGCGCTCCGATGGTTGCCTACGCGATCATCGACCTGGGTGATACCACTCAGATGGGCGACCAGGACGTGCTGGTGCCGTTCTCGGCGCTCACCGCCCCTGAGGCGCACCTGCCAATTGTGGCCGGTGGCGAAGATGAAACCGGCATGACCGATCCTGCCGACGCTACGGCTACCCCGGCTGCCGGTGACGCTGCTGTCGCCACTCCCACGCTGGGTGTGGACGACCAGGGCAACTTCGTTGACACCGCCTGCGTGCTGACCTTCAACGGTGAGATGGCAACCCTCATAGGAGCACCGCTGATGGAGAATGACAACTGGCCCGACCTCACCGTGGACGGCTGGAACGATGATTTCAACAATTACTGGACGACCAACGGCCAATCCGTTGACTTTGCTGGCCCAAACGGCGAAGCGATGGGCAACCCCGTGGTGCTGCGCGATGGCTTCAATGACATCGATGTGGAAAACACCAACGGTGACGACATCGGCGAGATCGAAGACTTCGTGATTGACCCGTCGACCGGTCGCTTCCAGTACGCGGTGCTTGCCGCTGGCGGTTTCCTCGGCATTGGCGAGCGCTACATCCCCGTGCCTGTCAACCAGGTGTTGTGGGGCAACTTTGACGATGATCTTGAGGACATGGGCGAGGTTGTGATCAACGTCCCCGAGGATGCCTGGGAATCTGCCCCGTCCTTCGATGACCTCAATCTGATCGACTTCACCGGCGATGCCTGGCACGCCGACGTGGATACTTTCTGGATGGATCTGAACCCAGCCCGGTAAGATACGGTATCTGCTCAACCACCGGAAAGAAGAAAGAAGTGCAGGAATTGAAAACGCTTCGCATTTTCAATACCTACAATATGAAGAGAGCCAGCCATGTGCTGGTTCTCCTCATCAAAAACACGCATCATTTATGAAAACCGGCTATTGTACTGAGAATTCGATTGTCTGGTTGAGTTCATCGTTCAAATAGAGATCCACCTTATAGCTGCCGGCCGGCCATAGATTGCTGTTGGTCAGGTTGAACTCCAGGTTGCCGCTTCCCGATTCAACCGAGCTTTCATCGATGAGCGTGTTTGGATCGCTGCCCTCAACTTCCACAGCCGTCCACACTGCCCGCACCATGGTTCCATCTGGCGCGTTAGCAAGCCGCACCAGGCAGTAAAAGGTGTCTGAGGGCGCAAAGGTTGTCGTCGGCTGCGTTCCCTCGGCATCTCGCGCCATTACTGCCTCCGAGATGCTGGCCGTGCTGGCGCTGAATTCACATGCCAGTGAGCTGAACACCAACGTGGAAAGAACAAGCAAAAACATCAAGCGCTTTTGAAGCATTTGGACCTCCTGAAATATATCCCCTAGTGTGATCCCCCACAAAATCATACGACAAAAGATCGTCCCCTGGCAGGGGGATTTTCGAGTGATTGTCACTTTTGACAGTATGTTTTGGCCTACCGCCGGATTGACAAAGCTACGTCAACTCCGTATGATCGTTTTCGTAGAACGGATTTTCTACACCACCGACACCCCAAATGCTCACGATCATGGAGAATACAATGACAAAACTGCTCTATCTCTACTACAGCAATCCTATCTGGATTTCCTCGGGCAGCGAACCGTACCCGAAACCCGAGGAGCTGGCCCGGCGAATCAACAACGGCGAGTGGGCGCTGCCAGACGACGTGTGGAATCAAATCACGCCGCCAGACCCGATGCGGTTCAATGCAACTGTCCATGGCAGCATCGTCATCGTAACCCCTGCTGCGCCGCCGCGGGTAAACAATCCCAACATCACCCTGCGCCAGCGCGAAGTGATGATGCTGTTGTCACAAGGGCTCACAGGCAAACAGGCAGCGCAGCGCTTCAACCGCTCGCCGCGCTGGCTGCGCATGCAAGTGCGGGCGGTAAAACAGGCGCTGGGGGTAAGCACATGCGCCGCCGCAATTAGCATGATCCACCAGAGCAGGTAAGAACATTTGCGCGGGCAATTGGGAACTTTGCCCGCGCAAATACGTCCTATAATGAGAATACTGGAGGTTTTCATGCGCCATTTAACACCCCGCGTTCTCATTTTGCTCCTTCTGACTGCCGCTCTCATGACTTCATGCGTAGTCGGTGTCGAATCCAGGCCGGTCGATGCCCCGAGGGAAGCTATGCCCGAGCAGCCAATGGCGACTGCCGCGGAAAAAGTCGTCTCGCTTGCTACCCTCACCGGTGTGCCCACCTTCGACCCGAACAACCCCGGGCCGACACCCACAGCGGTGTTTGGCCTGCCCGGCGCCACACCTGCCCCAACCCGTACTCCACTGGCTCCCTCCGATTCGCTGGCTGGCATGGGCCTGGAGATGGGTATGATCGCAGACCCATACGCACAGATCCAGTTATCATTTCCCGCCGGTTGGAGCATCACACCAGTGGATGAGGCCATAAAGGCGGAAGCGAATTCGTACATCACGCTAATCGAATCTCCGCCGGATGCTGTGCCCAGCGGCATTCCAATGCGCCTGGAGCTGGTTGTGCTTAAGGGCGGGGACAACTACGAAAAGGCGCTCGAATTGCGCATGGAGGAGCTCCGCGGCCATGGCTGGGTAGCAGAAAGAAGCGAGGGGCTAAACTTGCCCTCCGGCGAACCCGCGAATATTTTTTGGCTAACAACGCCGGAAGGCCAGATAGCGCAAATGGTCACTGTCATCAATGGCAATACGATTCTGCTCACCGGCATGGGCGACCTGTTCCTGTTCAACCCCATCGCCGCCTCGCTGCAGCGGCTCACCGCAAGCAAGCCTGGCGGATAGGCAGGTGTAAGATGCAAGAATGGCAGAAGCGTTTGAACGGCGATCCCATCCCCTGGCTGCTCGAACCGGCGAATCCCAGCGTCCGCTATTGGACGCTGGTAAACCTCCTCGACCGGCCTGCTGATGATCCTGAGGTGCAGGAAGCCCAGGCAGCCATCCTTGAACAGCCGCTGATAAAGCAGTTGTTCGCGCTTCAGAAGCCGGAAGGCCACTGGGGCGAAGATGCCAGCAAACCTTACACCGCCGAAGGCGCGATGACCGTGCTTTCGCTGCTATTTATGTTCGGCGTACCGGCGGACGAGCGCACTCAGGCGGGCTGTAACAGCTTTCTCAACTACAGCCAGAACGAAATCGGCGGCTTTTCGATGACCAAAAAGCTCCGCAGCGGCATCTTTCCCTGCACCACCGGCGAGCACCTGCCCTTCCTGGTGTATTTCGACATGGCAAATGATCCGCGCGTGCAGACCGCCTTTAAATTCCTGGTCGACGACATGGCCAGGGAAGACGCCCTAATCTGCGGGCGCTATGCCCACCAGGCGTGCCTTTGGGGAGCAATTTCCAAACTCAAAGGGCTGGCCTTTTTGCCTGCTGGCATGGTTTCAGAGCAGTCAAAGCATATCGTGGACCTGCTTGCCAACGCGCTGCTGGATGCCCGCTACGACTTTGAAGGCGAGCATAAACGCTGGCTGACCTTCGGAGTGCCGCGCGCCTGGGATCTGCTCAGCGCGATAAAAACGCTCATCGCGCATGGCTACGCGCAGGATGCGCGCCTTCAGCCACTGTTCGAGCGCGTGCTTGCGCTCCAGAGCGTGGAAGGGCGCTGGTTGTGTGGTTCGGTCTCACGCATCTGGCCGGTTGAGAAACGCGGTCAGCCAAGCAAATGGATCACGCTCGATGCGCTGCGGGTGGTGAAACAGCTATCCGGGGAATAACTTCAAAACCGACTCCGGCGCATACTTCTCCACGATCTCGGTTGAGATCGCGTTCTCCTTGCAGATCGCGCCGTACAGGTCCACCGACGAGCGGCGGATGCGCGCTTGCGTGGCATTATCCAGACCCCACAGTCCGAAGCGCTGTGACCAGCCGCGCTCCCACTCAAAATTATCCACCAGCGACCAGTGGAAGTAGCCCTTCACCGGCCAATTGAACTGAATGGCCCGCCATACCTGGTGCAGATGCTCCACAATATAGCGCGGGCGCAGCCGGTCATCGGGATCTTCCACGCCGTTCTCGGTGATGATCATCGGCAGGTTGTAGCCTTTGGCCCACCGCAGCGCATCGTGCAGCCCTTCGGGCCGGTGCGCAAGAAAGCCGGTGGCAGAGAGCTCAGCATCCTTGGGGTAATAGCGGCTGGCAAAGAAATCCTTAGCCTTCAGCGGGTTGAACGATACCTGCTCGCCGGTGTAGTAGTTGACGCCCACAAAATCCTGCGTGCCAATCGCCTCGGGGATACGCGTGCGTTTGAAGAGGAAGCGGAAACGGCCATCCGCCAGCGTATCCAGAAAAGAGCGGTTGAAGCTGTCGGAGAACGTACGGGCCAGCGCCTTATCGGCAGGGTTCCAGCCGTGGGCCGGGTACATGCCGCGAATATGGATTGCCGTGCCCACGCGCGCCTCGCGCTGCATCTGCTTGATCGCCCGGTACGCCAGCGCGTGCCCCTTGATCATATTCGCCATCACTCGGAAGGCCGCGCCCATGTCAGATTTGCCCGGTGGGAACGTGCCTTCCACGAAAGCGCTGTAGGTAAACACGTTCGGCTCGTTGATCGGGATCCAGTAGGTGCAGTATTCTTTCAGCGCATCCACGGCCCGGCGCACAAACGTCTCGAACAACGCGGGCGTATCGGGGTGCTCCCATCCGCCGCGCTCGAACAGCCACAGCGGCTCCGAAAAGTGATGCAGCGTCACCAGCGGCGTCATCCCGCGGTGATACAGCCCCCGCAGCATATCGCGGTACACGTCCAGCGCGTCTTCATTCCAGCGGTCCGGTTCCGGCTGGACGCGGCTCCACTCGATTGACAGGCGATGCGCATTCTGCCCCGTCTCTTTGGCGCGGTCGAAGTCATCGCGCCAGTGCCCGCCCCACCAGTCACACGCCAGCCCGGCTTTATCGCCGTTGCGGATCTTACCAGGCTGGTTTTCCCAGTAAGACCAGTTGTTGTTATTATTGTTGCCCTCAACCTGATGCGAGGCCGTCGCCGTACCCCACAAAAAGCCCTGCGGAAAGTGAAAGGTAGCCTGCGGCATGGTTATTTCCCCTCCACCACAGACAGAAGCTGCTCCAGGTTCACGTCGGTGGTCACGCCTTGCTCGTGCCAGTGGTTCTTGCACCCGGCATAGTCCAGCAGCACGCCCTGGGCAGGCACACCCGCATCGTGCACCATCCAGCCCGCATCCCAGTTGGTCAGCGCGCAAGAAACACCGACCACCCCGGCCCCTTGCAGCTTGCTGCACGAGCTTAGCCCAACCCCGCGCAGATCATCTGGCAGGATATAGGCTTCAAAGCCGCGCTTCTCACCCAGCCCGGTAATCTGCCGCACCCGGCAGCCGGGCGTGCAGCCAGCGCACTTATAGCCAAGCGAGGTCAGCTCGGCCTGGCATTTGGCATGATCCGTAGTGTCAGCCGCCTCCACCCGGCGCGAGCGGGCGCACAGGCAGTCGGGCACGATGACGATTTTGCGCGGCGCGGCCATGTAGCGGTAGCGGTACGCGCGGGTGAGCACTTCTGTGCCCAGCATGCCCAGGTGATACTCCACCGGCGTGCGTGTGATCAGGCCTGAGTCGTAGCGCCAGCGCGCCCGGCAGTCGCGGGCAAACGGTGAGTCGGGGCCGTCGATCACGTCCGCGATAAATTCGTTCACCCCGCGCGTATATTGGCCCAATGCCGCTTCCGCCTGCTCGGCGAAGTCATCCGCCAGCAGGAGGCAGCGCGCTAAAATAGCCTGCGCCCGCTGCTCATCCAGGCAGGCGAGGTAATCGCGCCATACCGCCATGTGATCGGCCTGCGCCCCCAACCCACCCGCTTGCAGCCAATCCACCAGCCGCCCTACCAGTGGGGCGGCCCCACCGCGGAACGGCAGCGTATCCACCGGCCCGGCGTCGGGGTCGGCCTCCGGCTGGGAGAGCCCCTGGAGAAAGCCGCGCATGGCTTTCATCGGGCGCTCTACCTGAGACACCGGCATGCGGTCCTGCGTATCGACCAGCCAGGCCAGCACCGCCCCCGGTATCTGCGGCATGGAGATCGCCTCCGCGCCGTGCTCGCGCAGCAGCACACCCAGCACCAGCAACTCGAACGCCGCCTCGTCAAAAGAGGGCGTAAAGGTAGACTGCCCCTTCTGCGCCGACTGCCACTGCAAGAAGCTGGTCACCGGCCGGGCCAGCGCCGTGCGAGCATCGGCCTGCCAGCAGTCGGTGAAGGCCGCGATCGTGCGGTAATATCCGGCAGAGCCACCGCCGGGCAAATTCAACGTATAAGGGGTGGGTATGCGGTTCATAAAATCCTGTGAATGCTCAAGCAGAAAGGTTTCACTACATTATACATACGATGAAGCGTGGCAGAATGTTGCAGCCAACATTGAAATAAAGGGATAGGGTTTATGGCTTCACGAATGCCTTTTCCAGCAGCATACGGATACGCTCGCGCGTGCCAGAGGGGCCGCAGTCTTCCTTTTCCGTCCGGTAAACCTCCATCGAGCGCCCGTTGTTATGGATCACAGCCGAATCGGGCTGAAAGAAGACCCAGGCGGCAACCGCTGCGTCATTCACCGATCCAGCCGCGTTCACCAGCATCAACCACAGAGGCAAGCTGGCCAGCGTGGGTGGGAGGATCAACAGCATAAGGACGCCCAAAACCGTTAGGGACACAAGCGGCGCGGCAGAGATAGCAATCATCGTCCTGCGCGAGAAATACCAACCCTCTGCATTCACATAAAAACCAAGCGGAGTTATACCATACGCAGGCCATGAGCCACTGCTACGCCAGATGACCAGCGCATGAATATTTTCGTGAAGCACAATCATGGTCCCGGCTGCCAGCAAAATGCCCCAGCGATCAATCAAGGGAATTCCGCTGCTCGGAAACAAAAAATGTAGCGGGAAAGCCCTGTACACTACCTGCCACCCGACAGAGAAAACGCCCAATGCCAACAGCACCAGAAGAATTTGCGGCACCCAATTCTTCCCAGGTGAAAGTGCGTAGCAGAACTGATAGTTGGGAGGCAAAGCACGTGTAGGCTGCATGGGAATCACCCTAATTCTTTTAATGTTAAGCATAGCGCCAAAAGTATTTTAATCAAAGAACCACTTTCGCCGGGTGCGTTTAAATTTCTTGGATACTTCCCAGTTTGTTGGTGGGTTGAGGCAGGGGGAAAAATTTTACCAGCCACAAACC
>JAEYTI010000184.1 GCA_023434145.1 Chloroflexota bacterium
GAACGGAATCGACGTGATTGTGGTCGGGGAGGAAAAGCTTAGTCCACCTCCTCGGTGAACAGCCGCGCAAACCCCGGGTACGCCGCCAGCGGAATCAACTCAAACGTGATCAGCCCCTCGCGCACAAACGGCAGAGAAGCCAGCACGCGCTCCGCTTCGTCTACCGAGTCGCACTCCAGCACCAGCACCGCCGCTCGACGGTCCGCACGGAAATACAGCTCGCGGATCGCGCCCGCCTGGTGCAGCTCCCACGCCGCCCGCGCCTCCGCTTTGGCAAAGCGCTGTAAGGTCCCCGGAGTCGCACCGGGTAGTTCTTTCTCAAGGGCGAGAATTTTCATAGGTCTTTACTCCACCTCCACCCTTACGCTTGCCCTGGCCTTCTTCCCCTCTTCCGCCTTTCCGCGCCGGGTGACCTTCACCCGGCCTCCCAGGCGCTCTTGCAGCACCTCGATCACCCGCTCCAATGCGCGCTCTGAGTCGGCCTCGATGGCAAACGAAATCGACTCGCTGTACTGGTAGTAGCGGCGCAGCTTGTCCTGTGCCTGCTCCAACTGTTTGCCGATCTTCTTGATGCGCCCCGCCCACAGCGACCCGGCGTACTGCTCGCCGCCCAGCAGGTGCCTGCGGTAGACCTTCTCCGCCGCTTCGTAAAGCTGCACCGCCCGCTTGCGCTCCGAGATCTCCAGCGCAATCTCCAGCGCGCGCAGCAGCAGCTCCGCCTGGGTGATGAAATCGCCTTTCACCAGCCGGGTGGCGTCGATCACCTGCCCCAGCGCGGCGGCAGCCCCGGCGATCTCCCCGGCATCCAGGCGGGCGCCGGCGGCATCCACCCAAAACTGAGCGTTCTCGCTGGCAAAATATGCCAGATCCTCCTCCCAACCTGGCTCCAGGCGCGACAAGCGCGCGCACAGCGCCGCCGCGTAGGGCAGTTGCGTTTCCCACGCCGCGCGCGCCGAAGGATCGCGCTGATCGCGGGTGGCCTCCAGCAGCAAGCGGATCTTCGCCACCACTGCGCGCTCCACGGCAGGCTTCGCCACAATCGATTCGGCATCCAGCTCGGCAGTCAGTTGTTGAATTTCTTGGATCAGCGCGTCCGTGTCCATTTACGCCAATGATATCGTATTTGCGGGCAGCGCGGTGTGTTGGTAACCGGCCTCGTATTCCGCCTCGCTGTTGTACCACACCAGCACCCACGCGTTGGGCCAGCCCAGCCGCTCATACGCGCCCAGGCGGTGATTGCCATCCCGCACCGACAGCCGCGCGGGGGTTTGCGGGTCGAAGGTGGCGATCAGCGGCGGCATATCTAGCGGCCCGGCCCCCGCCCCGCGGATCGAGGCGATCATCTCCGCCATGCGCCCCTCCCAATATTCCGCGCGAACGGGGTACTCCATGCCCGGCTCGGTCCCCACGCACCGCGCGAGCATCGCCAGCGGCAGCTCGACTGGCCCGCGCCACCACCGCCGCTGAAGCTTCAGCCCGTCCGATAGCCCCTCATTACGCCACGGCCCGCCCAGCAGGTACCCGTGCACCCATTCCTCCAGGCGGCCTTGCTGCGCGTAGTCAATAGCGGTGCGGGTGTCGAAGCGCATGCGGTGATTATAACCCTTGCCGTTGGGATTTTCGATGGTTCTATGATAGAAGCCTGCCGGTTGAAACCGGCGGCTCCTACCCGAAACCCTCCCTTCGGAGGGTTCGTTCTGGGAAATTATTCGGTTTAGCGGAGCAATAGAACCACCTAATCAAGAAAAAAGGAACCCCACGAAGGTGAGGTTTTGGTGATTAGCCGGTTTCAACCCCCAGGCAGTACCAGAATCAAAAAAGCGCGGTGAGCCCTCCGGCCCACCGCGCTATTCAAATCGCAAATCTACTTATCTTCGTACAGCGCCACGCCGCGGATCAAATTCCTTTGCAGCAGGATCAGCAGCAGCAGCGGCGGAAGCGCCGCGAGCACCACGCCGCTCATCACGTAGTGCCACTCCACCGCCGCGTCGGTCGCCACGAGCTGCCGCAGGCCAATTTGCACCATGCGGGTGCTGTCGGCGTTGGCGATGATCAGCGGCCACAGGTACTGGTTCCACATGTAGATGAACTCGATCAGGAACAGCGCGGCGATGTTGGTGGCCGAGAGCGGCACCACAATACCCCACAAAAACTGGATCGGAGTCGCGCCGTCCATGCGGGCGGCGTCTGCCAGGGCAGGGGGGATGGTCTGGTAGAGCTGGCGGAACAGCAAAATGCCTGTGGCGCTGGCGAAGAAGGGGATGGTCAGCGCCCGGAACGAGCCCGACCACTCCAATGCGTCCATCAGCTCGAAGGTCGGCACGATGCGCACCGGCAGCGGCAGCATGTGCGTGATCAAGATCACCACAAACAGCAGGCCCTTGCCGGGAAACTGGAAGTACACAAACGCAAACGCCCCGATCACGCTCAGGATGATCTTGCCTACCGCCACGGTGGTGGCCACGAAAGCCGTGTTGGCCAGCAGCCGGCCCATGTTCACCCGGTTCCAGGCATGGGTGATGTTATCCATCATCGAATCGCCGGGGATGAACGACAGGTTGTAGTACTCGCTGGGCGTCTGTGAGGCGAGCAGCAGCGCGTAGAGCATAGGGAACATGATGAACAACACCGCAGTAATCATCACCGCGTGCGAGAGCGCGGGCATCAGCACGCGCTTGCGGAAAGTTGCCCCGCGCGAATGCCGGACGTGGGCGGGAATGGGAAGTGCGGTTTCAGATTTCATCGATAATGTACCCTCTCGCCAACGTAGCGGAACTGTAGGAAGGTCAGGATGGCTACAAAGATCAGCAGCACGATCGACTGCGCCGAGGCAAAGCCCGTATCCATGCCGATAAAGCCATCCTTATACAGGTTGAACACCAGCAGGTTGGTCGCCGACCCTGGCCCGCCTTGCGTGGTGATGTGCACCAGGCCGAAGATCTCGAAGAAGGCGTACAGCATGTTCATAATCAGCAGAAAGAAGGTGGTGGGCGAGAGCAGGGGGAACATCACCCGCCAGAACTTCTGCCACGCGCCCGCGCCATCCAGTGAGGCGGCTTCCATCAGCTCGGTGGGCAGCGCTTGCAGCCCCGCCAGGAAAAAGACGATGTTATAGCCAAACATCTTCCACGTGGCGGCAATCGCCAGAAACAGAATCGCCGAGACGCTGCTGGTGAGGTAGTTGAACTCGATGCCGCTGATGCGGCGCAGCAGGATCGCGCCCAGGCCAAAGTTGGGGTTCATCATCAGCCCCCACACCAGGCCGGCGATCGCCGGAGAGAGCGCGTACGGCCAGATCAGCATGGCGCGGTACACCGCGAACCCGGGAATGCGCTGGTTGGCAACCGTCGCCACAAACAGCGACGAGGCCAGCCCGCTGAACACCACCATCGCCACAAACTGCACGCTGACGAAGAGCGAGTTGCGGTAGCCGGGGTTGGTCATCAGGCGGGCAAAATTCTCCAGCCCGACAAAAATTTTCCGATCACCAAGCGGGTTTACACGAAAAAAGCTTAAGTACAAACTCTGCACGCTCGGCACGATAAAAAACAGCGCCACAATAAAAATCATCGGCGCGATCAGCAGATAAGGGAGAAAACGGTTTGGAAAACGAGTGGTCATTAGATGTATTCTAACGGTATTGTGGGTTGGGCAACCTTACGCCCAACCCACAATACACAGTTCTTGCTACTTGTTCAGCGACTCGTAGTCTTTCAGCACCTGGTTGGCCTCTTCGGTGGCCTTATCCAGCGCCTGCTGCGGGTCTACGTCATTCACCACGGCCTCTTCGATCGCCGCGCCCACAATGTCGCGGATGCGCACGAAGTCGCCCAGCAGCACGCCGCTGGCAGCCGGGGTATCGGCCCCGCCCAGAATCTGGTCGAAGGCGGTGGCGTGGTTGGGTTCTTCGGTGAACCAGCCGTCGGCCTTCAGCTTCTCGTAGGCCGAGTTGGTGGCGGGGAAGTAGCCGGTGCCCTTATGCCAGGCGATGGTCTCGTCCATCGAGTTGATGAACTTGAAGAACTCCCAAGACCCGGCCTGCTGCTCGGGGGTGGCCTTGTTCATCAGCCACAGGCAGCCGCCGCCCACTACGCTGTTGCCCTGTTCGTAGTCGCCCTCAAAGCGCGGCAGGAAGGCCGTGCCCACTTCAAAGTCGGCAGCCTTCATGATTCCGCCCAGCGAAGACGTGGACTGGAACAGGAACGGGAACTGTTTGGCCAGGAACGGATCGTTGGCGGCGTATTCGCGCCCACCGTAGACCAGCACGCCCTCGTCGGCCATGCGCTGCCACTCGGTCAGCACTTTTACGCCGAACTCATTGTTGAGATACACCTCGGTCGCCAGGCCGCTGCGGCCGTTCTCATTGTTGGCCATCAGCTCGTTGTGGACGGCGTACATCTGCTCCAGGATCCAGGCCGGCCAGCCCATCGAGAAACCGCCGGTCGCGTCGGTTTCTTCCATAATCTTCAGGCTGTATTCTTCCACCTGGGCCCAGGTTGTGGGCGGTGTGTTGGGGTCGAGGCCGGCGGCTTCGAACATATCCTTGTTGTAGTACAGCATAGCCGTAGAGCTGTTGAAGGGCATGCAGTACAGGTTGCCATCCACCGAGTAGTACTTCATGATCGGCTGGACCACATCGTTCCAATCCACCTCACCCTTGTTGAGCGTGTGGACGGGCACAACCGCGCCCGAGTCGAGCATAGAGCGCGTGCCAACCTCGTACACCTGCACGATGGTCGGGGCTGTGCCGCTGCGGTATGCAGCCAGCGCCTTGGTCAGCGTTTCGGCGTAGCTGCCGGTGTATTCCGGCGTAACGGTGTACTGATCCTGCGACTGGTTGAACCGGTCGGCGATGCCTTTGATCACTTCTTCGCGGCTGCCGCTCATCGCGTGCCAGAAGGTGATAGCGGTTTTCCCGGCGGGGGCAGGCTGCTCGGCGGAAGGCTGCGTGGCCTCGGGCTGGGGCTGCTGTGCCTCGGTTGGCTGTTGGGCGGGGGTGCATGCAGAAAGCACCAGGACGAAAATCACGAGCAGGCTAAAAACCAATTGGCGGACTTTCATCTGTTACTCCTTGGGGTATAGCTTTTGGTTACAGAACGTTCGACAGCACAATTTCCAAACACTGTGGAAATGGATGGTTTGCCTGGCAGCTCCTTTCTTGTGGGTAGGGGGGTGTCTACAGAGATATATTATAGCGCATCAAGACCACGTCAAACAGATAGCGCGTGCGAATCTGGCGCGGAGGATCCTCACCCCCTATCGTAGTTCTACCGCGACCCCACAGGCGCTAAAATAAGAAACCCGGCTTCGCGGATACTACCGGCCTGGCGGTTGAAACCGCGGCTAATCACCAAAGCCCCACCTCCGTGGGGCTAAGAGAAGAAGTAGGATGCGGCGGTTTTCGTACTTGCTGGCCAAATAGGTTTTGCGGAACAAGACACCTCCTCTCCAGATTTGCGGTTTGTGCTATCCAAATTGACCGTAGAACCCGACCAGCACATCTGGAGAGGCCGGGGGGTGAGGATCTTCGCCAAATGTGCTTACGAAGAACCTATCCTAATATTACTTTTTGTGTTTGTGGTGCGAGACGTAGTCTCGCACCACAAACACAAAAAACTATTTTTGGGATAGATGCTAATTCTGTTGGATCAGACAGAGATTCGCGGCCCTCGTGCGCTTCTAGCGCACAGAACCCAATCACTCCACGCCAAAACAGCGCGGTGAGTCTTTTGCCTCATCACGCTGTTTTGGTCGTTGCATTTAGTTTCAAAGTGAAAGGGTTTTCTACGGATCTAAACAAATTAAGTGGAATGGGTCTTGCTCGAATTTATCTGCGCTAACACACTCACAGCTTTCCATCTGTGGCGGTTAGCTTATACAGCAGCGCCTGTTCAATCATTTTCTGTTCGTGAATATCCCTGGCCATCCCCAACCACCATACGGTTTGATCTGTGCTGCCAGGGATTGGAATCATCTGGCTGTCATGCCAGCGGTACGTGCCATCCGCCATGCGCAGGCGGTGCTGTATCTTGAAATGGACCCCGGTTTCGATGGATTGCTGAAACAGTCTGGCGGTCTCCGGTAAGTCCTCTGGGTAGAGCGCCTCCGCGCAGTTCCAGTCGCTATCTTCCTGGCGCTGAAACCCCTGGTAGTGGTCAACGTAGTCGTTGAAGTAATGGATGCTGCCGGTGATCGATGCCGTCCAAACCAGTTGGGGCATCGTCTTCGCCAGCGCGCGGAAATCATGGTTGTTTTGAATCTGCCGCAGCAGCGACCCAAATAACAAGCGCTCCTGCTGAATTGGCTGGGTGATATCCTGGGTGATGACCGTTGCGCCCGCGATCCGCCCGTAGGTATCCATAATCGGTTTCGCGGACTCGTAAATGGTGACAAACGATCCATCCAACCGTTGAACGTCGATCTCAATACCCATCACAGGCTTGCCGGCTGTGATGGCCTGCATGGCCGGGCTGTCCTTCTCCTGCAAAACCTGCCCAAAATTCTTTAACCAACCCGTGCACACCGCATACGGTCTTTCGCCGATCCGTATTGTCTCTTTTCCGGCGACAATCGAATCGTAACAAGCGTTCTTGCGAACGATTTTGCCTTCGTGGTCGGTGATGGAGATGCCAAAGGATAAGGTGGTCATAAATTGTTACTCAACGTTCCGGCACGTTCTCGAGCCCCCCGGAGTACAACAAGTGTGTTGCAATATTGGCTGCGTGCTTGCACGCGCTTTGCATCATACCAATCTAGAGTATAATCACCGCAATCCTCAGACGAGACACTCGGTGGTGGTGATACTCCCGCTGTTATGTTCCCGGTTGTACATGCTGAGGGAATCGTAACCGTGATTAACGCTTCAAAACAATCATACCTTGCCGCATCATGCAATGAGCGCAAACCTGGTGTAAATCTGCTGTAAGAGAACTGTAATCCGACCCAGATCTCGTGGCTCCTTCGGAGTTTACCGTGAATCAAACCATTGATCCCGAAAGTTTTGAAAACGAGATCGGTGAAGCCCTGAACAGCTTGAACTCGCCAAAAAAATTAAGCGAGTCAAATTTGCTGCTTCTGTCGCTTGTCTCAGAGTACAAGCAGAAGGATCCATCCGCTTTGCCTTATCAGGTTTTGCGGCGGGTGCTGACGGATATCCTGGATTTGCTGGAAACCGAGAATGCCGATTACGCCGACATTCTGCGCGGAAGATTTTGGGAAGGCTTGTCACCCGCCAGCATGATCACCAGTAGCAGGCCGCGGCAGTGGTCCGAAAAGACGTTTTTCAACCACCAAAAGAAAGCCCGCCAGGAGTTTGCCGCCCTGCTGTGGCAGAAAGAACAAGAAAGCCTGCTGGAAGGCGGCGATCTCAACGCGGAAACCGCTGCGCAAGAAGCCCCGCCGGTTGCCGTCGCGCCAACGTCTCGCCGCGTCAAATCGTTGTTGGTGGTTGGCGCGCTCTTGCTGGCTCTTGCGCTGGTGGCGATCTATGCCGCCGGTGGGTTTCGCCCGCTGGCGACGGTGGGTTCCACCGCGGCAAGCACCGCAACCAACCCGGCCAATACGCCAACTACGGCAGCAAGCACCCCAACTACCGCGGCAAGTACGCCGACCACGGCGGCGGCCACAGCCGTATCGGCCCCGCCGGTGAATTTAATCTGCGGCCCGGGCCAGGCGGAGCCAACGCTCGTGGATGGAAGCGTGGACCGCTTTTTGCGAAGCGAGGGTGTCAGCAGCTTCACGGTGGAAAATGCCCCCGGCGTGCTGAACAACAAGGTTCGCTACACGTACATCGATCAGAACGGTTTGTGGGCGGGCTACTTTGCCACCCAAACCAACCCGGCCAGCGGCCTGGGCCATTACGACCGGGCCAGCAAGCAGGTGGCAAACTGCAACCACGTTCCCGCGCTCGCCGGGCAGAATATCAATGCTGTGATATCTGACCAAACCGGCACGCTGTGGGTAGCAACAGAAAAGAACGGGCTGGCCTCTTTTGATGGCCAGGAATGGCTGCACTACACCGCCGCGAACGGGCTGCCGAGCAATGAAATCTACGGTTTGACCGTGGACGAAGAGAACAATCTTTGGGCTGCTACCTGGGAAGGCGTGGCCAAGTTTAACGGCCAGTCGTGGGACGTTCCGTATACGGTTCAGAATGGTACCCTGTTCAACAACCATGTGCATGATATCCTCTTCGACGGCCAGGGAAATATCTGGGTGGGCCATATCGAGCGAGGGATCAGCAAATACAGCCAGAAGGATGGCGACTGGGTCCACTTTACCGCCGTGCCGGGCGGTCTCAGTGGTAACAGCGTGCGGGGTCTCGTGCTGCAAGTGGGGACGGCCTCCGAATCAGAGTCGATCTGGATCGCCACGCAGGACGGTGGCGTGAGCCAGTATCAAAACGGCGTTTGGACGGCCCACCGCACCGAGAATGGGCTGCCGAGCAACCGCGTGCGAATGGTAGCCATCGACCGGCACAACCGCGTATGGGCAGCCACTTCGCATGGCGTTGCCTATTGGGACGCCGGCCGGTGGAACCTGTACAACACGCTCGATACCCATTCACTGGCCTTTGGGATCACCTGCCCGGATGGCTCCTGCACCATCGATGACGACCACGTGTGGACGGGAACCGATCAGTTCGGGCTTACCCAATCGCGCTTGCCGCTGCCGGTGAGCGAAACGCCGCTGGATGTCAATTCGGTGTGCTTTGAATTTGCCAACGAGGAGCGCGTTTGCCCGCCCATCGTGGCAGATGCGGCAACCGGCAATCTCTCGGTGGCCTATCCGGAGCCCATTGCCCCAGGCGAGCAGTTCCAGGTATACATCACCGTCACCCCGCGCGCCAACTACGCCCTCGAAGAAGCGCGGGGCGATATGCTCTCCAACACCGACGCCGACGACGCCAACCTGTTTGGTCGCTGGGCGCGAATCAAAGTGCTGGGCACCGTAGAACCTGGCTCACCCTTCCAGTTCGCCGATTACGACAATCTCTTCACAGCCCCGCAGCTTCCCGAGAACGTGCAGGAACAGGAATTCTCCAGTTCGTGGCGCGTGTGGCGGCACAACCGCTACATTGGCCCCAACATCCGCCTGGAATTTACGGTCAAGCAGCCGTAAGAACCCTTCCACGCATTCTTTGCTGAATTTCTACGGATACGTCAGCCCGGTGCTTTTCAGTACCGCGAGGTCCAGCTTTGGAGCGCTGACATTAGCCATCATTACCAGATCGTCGTAAGTGGTATCTCGGTCCATCAATCCGTGGATGTGGTCATGAAGCTGGGCATACAGGCTGGGATCGCGCTCGGTAGTCGTCAGGTACAGGGGTAGGTTTAGCCCGGTGGCACCTGAGGTGTACAACCCCCAGTAAATGCGATCATCGTTGATACGGAAGATGGACATATAGGGGCAAAAGTTCAACAGCTTGATTTGCAGCGAGCCAACAAAGCGCGTATCCAGCTTGCCTTTGCGCTTCTCCGCGTCATACCGTTTCTTCAAGAGCTCGTAGAACCGCACGCAGCCCTTTACCGCCTCACGCTGCCGGTTCATAAAGTCAATCTCATTATCATTGTCTTCGATAATGCGCTGCTGCAAGTACGGTGAGCACGGATGCATCATAAAGAGCCGGAGCTGGAGGTTGTGGAACAGCAAATTTTCGATGATCTGTTTTCCCTCGTCTTTGATCAGCTCCTCCACGGCATGGTTCAGCGTAATACCTACGATATCCACCTTGGATGCAGTGAATTTGAGATTGTGAATCTCTGGCGGGGTCAGGCAGCGCTTGTAAGCCGCCAGCACGATCTTCTCACCTACGGTGGGTTGGGGTGGAACAGGCACCGACTCCGTTTTTTCCACCTCAAAGATCCGGTCGATCATGTTCACGGCGGCGGCAGCCAGTAAACCGATGCCAATCGACTCTAGCAGCGGACGCCAGACCGCCCCCTGGATGATCCCGATCAGAATGACAATGATGCCCAACGCCAACAGCAGCAGGTTGATGAGCATATAGTGAGGCATTTTGACCTTAAACATAGAATCCTCCCTGTGTTTTTGGTAAGCCACGTGTTTGATAAACTTGTGTAAAAAAATTGGGATGCGACGATATTATTGTACAACATTTATTTGCTGGAGCAAGAAGAAGGTCTCTGGGTTTTGCAGTAGTTATAGGGGAGGGGAACGTTGCGAAGCAACGTTCCCCTCCCCTATAACTACTGCACTTCCCAAATAGCCAAGATGAATTGATTGGGAGGATTTTAGAATTACGCAGGGTGCAAGGAGGTTTCAACCCCCAGGCATCCTCCATAATTCTTCACCCCGCCTTCACGGGCAGCTCGATGGTGAACGTCGTCCCCTCGCCCGGCGCCGACTGCACCGTGATCTTCCCCTTGTGGCGTTCCACAATCTTGTGCACAATCGCCAGGCCCAGCCCGGTGCCTTCGTATTCGCCCTTGCCGTTCAGGCGCTGGAATGGCTGGAAGATGCGCTCGGCATACTGCGGATCGAACCCAATCCCGTTGTCCGCGATCTGAATCGTCGCCATGGGCGGCCCAGAATGGCTGCTTGTCGTGCCTGTCACGTGGATCACCGGCTGCAACCCCTGCTTGTGGAACTTGAGCGCGTTGCCGATCATGTTTTGAAACAACTGCCGCATCTGCATGGCATCTGCCTCAACGGATGGCAGATCACCGATGTGAACCTGCCCGCCGGTTACCTGCACGCGCGCTTCCAGGTCCGAGAGCGCTTCCTCTGCCAGCCGGTTCAGGCTCACCGGGCTGAACGCGCGCTTGCGCGTGTGCACCCGCGAAAGCTCCAGCAGCCCGTCGATCATCTGCTGCATCCGTTCGGCGGCTTTGCTCATGCGATCCAGGTAATCCTTCGAGATATCCGGCAGCGGGTCTTTCTGCTTCATCAGGCTGTCGGAGAACATGCGGATCTTGCGCAGCGGCTCTTGCAGATCGTGTGAAGCTACGAAGGCAAACTGCTCCAGCTCGCGGTTCGACCGCTCCAGGCGCTGCGCCAGATCGACCAGCGTGTCTTCCGCCTGCACCCGTTCGGTAATATCGCGCCCGTACAGGTTGGCATAGCGCTCTTCCGGGAAGGGCATCACCGAGATGCCATAGAACCGGTCGCCCAGCAGCATATCTTCCCGCACTTCCTTCTTCATCACCGTCGAACGCCGCAGCAGCGAAAGCAGCGGTTCTTGCAGCAGTTGCCCTACTTCTAGCTCCCACCCTGGCAGCAGGTTTGCCACCGGATTGCGGTAGAGAATGGCTCCGTCATACGAAACCCGCGCCACCGGGCTGGGATTTTCATCCGGGAACCTGGCCATCCACAGCGCATTGTTGTGCGCCTCGCGCAGGGCTTCTTCGGCCTTCTTGCGCTCGGTCACGTCTTCCTTTACCGCCACAAAATGGGTGATGCTGCCAAAATCGTTGGTGATTGGCGAAATTGAGACCGACTCCCAGTAGATTTCGCCGTTCTTTTTGCGGTTGGCAAACTCGCCGCGCCACGTTTCACCGCCCAGAATTTTCTTCCACAGTTCGCGGTATATCGAGCGCGGTGTCTGCCCCGATTGCAAAATATTCGGCTTTTTGCCTTTCGCTTCTTCAAACGTGTACCCGGTGAGCTGCGTGAACTTGGGGTTCACATACTCAATCTGCCCGTTCAAGTCGGTGATCACAACCGTCGCTGGGCTCTGTTTCACCGCTTCCGAGAGCTGGCGCAGCGCTTCCTGCGCTTTCTTTTCTTCCGTGCGGTTCGCGCCAGATACGGCGATGCCATCGCGCGTGGGGTAGATGCTCACCTCGTAGTACGAATCGGTATACACCCCCGCATGCGAAAAGTGCACCGGCACCCGTTCCTCCATCGCCCGGCGGTAGTGCTTCTCTGCCTCGGTGCCAATATACTTCGGGAACGTTTCCCAGTACACCTTACCGATTAGTTCTTCCGGCGGGTGGCCCAGAAGCTCTGCCGCGCGGCGGTTGATGAATAAGAAGCGCCAGTCCCGGTCGAGGATGAAGAAACTGTCGTGCGTGGTCTCCAAAAATTCGCGCAGCCGCTCCTCGTTCTGACGCAGTGCTTCCTGGCTGGCGCGCAGCGACACTTCCGCCTCTTTGCGCTCGGTGATGTCCACCACGATCGAGAGCATGCAATCTTGCCCGTCGATCTCGATCGGCTCGGTTGAGAACAGCACATCTTTGGTTTTGCGCGATTTTGTGAAAAGCCGCAGCTCGTAATCTTTAAACCCGTTGCCGCTCCGGAACGCGTCGCGCACCTTCGCCCGTTCAGCCGGATCGGGAAACATGCCCAGTTCAACCGATGTGCGCCCGATCATCTCGTCTCTGGTGTACTCAAACAGCGCCAGATAGCTGTCGTTCACCTCCATAAACCGCCCATCCGCCACGGTAGAAATGGCAATGGCAACCGGGCTGCCCCGGAAGGACTTGGCAAACTTGGCTTCCGACCGCCGCAGCGCCTCGGTCGTCTCTTGCAGGGCCGCTTCCCGGCTCAGCAGCGCCTGCTCTTTGTTCTTCAGTTCTATGGCATAGCGGATCGCGCGCTCCAGCATCAGCGGGCTGGCCTCGTTCTTGGTAATGTAGAGCGTGGCCCCTGCCTGCATCGCTTCCAGATCCACATCAAAGCTGCCCCGTCCGGTGAACAGGATCAGCGGGTAGGTGCAGCCGTGCTCGCACGCCGCGCGGATCAAATCGATGCCCGAGCGCGGCCCCAGATCGTAATCGACCAGCGCCGCGCTGTACTGCTCATTGACCAGCATGCGCAGCCCATCCTCGAAATTCGCCGCCCAATGCAAAGTCAGCTCGCGGCCTTTGGCTTCACGCAGCATATGGCGCGTGAGCAGAAAATCCTCTTCATCATCATCAATCAACAGGATCTTACAATTCGCTTGCTGGCTGTTGTGATGGTTTTGCAGTGCAGCCATTCTGAAAGAACCTTTCAAAACGATAGGGTATGAAGAAAATTGCGTTTGAATTTCACGCGTTCATCGACGCGAGAGAAAGTGATATGTGAGTTATCTTACCATATTATCTGACATTAGAATTGTGGGCTCTTTGGGATTTGCCGTGGTTGCAGGGGGAAGTTGCGAAGCAACTTCCCCCTGCAAC
>JAEYTI010000356.1 GCA_023434145.1 Chloroflexota bacterium
GACGCAAACAGACCCGTCCGTCAGAGTACTTTGCTACCCGTTTTCGCCAGCACGAATACGACTCTCGCATCATCCTTCTCAAGCGTGACGGTGATGCGCAGGCGGCCCCAATCCACCCGTTCCCACGAGTCCGCGCCGACTAAATCCTCTAACAGTTCCAGATCGAGCGGCTGGGTGATGTGGGTGACCGTGCCAGGGGTGTGGGTGAAGAAGACCACCGCGCCGGAGCACAGCTCGGGGGTGATCTTCTCGATTATCTCGGGGCTGGCGCCGGGGAAGCCCTGCGTGCGCGGGAAGGCGCGCGTGATGCCCTCCCCCACCCGTTTGTAGAGCGCGATTTGCTCGCTGAGGTGGGTTGTATCTTCCTCGGGCAGGGCGGGCAGATCACCCCACCAGCCGGAGCCGCCCAGCACCAGCGCGGCAAGGCTGTTGCGCTGCGAGAGGCGCGGGGGGTCGGGCAAGTAGTGGGTGAGGAACAGGATAGAGGGGATCAGCGGATCGTATTTGATGCCCTGACGGCATACGCGCGGGCGCGCCGGGCCGGGGTAGAAGAAGACGTTGATCGTATCGGGATCGATTTTAACGGTGCGGGGGATGTCGAAGTCGGAGAAGTAGGGGCCGTTGTTGACCAGGAAGAATTTGCCGACCGAAAGAAAGCCCAGACCCACAAAACGCCCGCCCTCGGTGATGTCGAAGTCGACGATCACGCCGGGGCAGCGGCGGGTGACGGCCTCGACGATGCGGATCATCGACAGGCCCATCTGGTAGGCGTAGCAGTCGGCGCGCTCCTGCGGGGTGTTGGCGGCGGTGCCGTGATGGTGATTGGGGGAGTCGCAGCCGTACTGCTGCACGGCATCCCACTTGAAGTAGGTGACGCCCAGCTCGTGGTTCAGGCGCACCATGGTCTCGATGAAATCATCGACGTAATCGGAGGCCAGACACATGCCGGTCGACTCTTCGGTCTCCCACACGGGGCCACGCCAGCGCGGCTTGCCCTGCCACTGCATCTCCCACTCGGGGTGCTCGCGGAACGGGCGAGCGGTGAGCGCGGCGACGGTGGGGTTGAACCAGAGGCCGAGCTTCATGCCGTGCTCGTCCAGGCGGCGTTTGATCTCTTTCAACCCTTCGGGAAAGCGGCTGCGGTTGGGCAGCCAGTCGCCGGTCTTCTCGTACCAGCCAGTATCCACCACGAACACATCCACGCCCAGCTTATGGGCAGAGTCGATCTCTTGCAGCATGCGCTCAGCGTGCATCGACTCTAAATACGGGCGGTTGTGGAAGTACTTTTGGCGCTCCTGATAGTTCCAGGTGTTGTAAAACACGTAGGGTTTTCGCGACTCACGGTTCTCGCACACCTCTTCGAGGAAAAAGCGGCGGTAGTGGGGCAAAAATTCCTCGATGCCGCCGGGTGCGAGGCCAAACTCCAGCCACGCAGACTCCCAGGGACGGTTGGTGCTGAGCATTTGGCCGTGATAATACGCGCCTTTGACCGAATCCAGGCGCAGCACGCAGGCGGGGTCGGTCTCCTCCAGGGTGTAGGCGAAGAAACCGTCGGGATGATCCGCGCCGTGCTCGTAGGCGGTGAGCACGGTGCGGGCGCTGTTGTGCAGCAGCGCAACCGGGCCGGTGAACGTAAGCCCGGGCAAAAGATCCGCAGGGCGGCGATCGACGCGCAGCGGCATATACGAATGGATCACGGGGTCGAAATGCGAAAGCTGCCACTCGGTGAGCGTGCATCCGCCCAATCCCGGCTCGATCCGCCCGTAGTGGATGGCATCGCGCCCGGTGTGCTTGGTCATCGCTACGCGGAAAGGGGCGGTGAGCCGGTACTTGAAGCGCAGAATCGGCGAGTGCGGGAAGGCGCGCACCGTCACCTGCAAGTTCAGGCGAGCCTCAGGGGCGCAGGGGATCACCGCCTCGATGCCGCCGTTGGGTAGATCGCGCACAGTGGGGTCAAACTGCCAGCGGAAGCCGCCGCGCACGACCCCATCGAGCTCAAAAGATGGGGAATGGATCAGCAGCGGGGTGTCGAGGTCAACATGGCGGAGGGCGAACAGGGCATCATCGCCGCCGGGCGAAAGGGTGAGAACACCAAAACCGAGGGAGCCGGGCATAAGAGCCTCCTGTTGGTTGAATAGGGAGATTGTAGCATGGAAGGGGAAAATGACAATTCTGCAAGAAGATCGAGGGGATGGTTCACATGTTAACTAATTGAGGGTAGAATGGGTGGGGAAGGTCCTCACCCCCCGCCCCCTCTCCAAATGTGCTGTTGTGGCTCTTGGTTAGGTTTGATCAGCACAACCCGCAAATTTAGAGAGGGGGTGCCTTGTTCCGCAAATCAAATTGGCCAGCAAGGCACCCCCTCTCTGGTTTTGCGGTTTACACCGATCTCATCAAACATAGAACCCTAACCGCAAAACCAGAGTGAGGGAAGCAGCGATGCTGCTGGGGGGTGAGGCGTTTCCCCTCGAAACAAAGATGCTAAGTATGGAGGTACGTTTGGACAGCGGTACAAACAATTACTCGATTCGCGATATCTGGCTGCATGCGCATAATATGATCCGCTCGGCCAGGAAGACCGTCAACGAGAACCTGCGCCCGTTGAATCTGAGCAGCGCGGAGGGGAATATTCTGCTGCACTTGCTGACGCAGGGTGAAGAACTGCGTCAGGAGCAGCTTGTTGAGCAGCTCGACATCAGCAAGCCAGCGGTTTCGCGCGCGCTCGACTCGCTGGAGGCAAAGGGCTTTGTCGTGCGGCAGCAAGACGTGGACGACCGGCGGGCGCACCGGGTGCGGCTGACCGAACAAGCGCGGGAGATCGGCCCGGCGGTGGAACAGGCCTATAACCAACTCTACACCCTGGCGTTGCAGGGTATCACCCAGGAGGAGCTGGCCAATTTCGTGCAGATTTTCCGGCGCATGTCGGAGAACTTTTCGCCCGCGCTGGCGAAGACAGCAATGGGGGATGGCGATGCCGCATAACGATCTGACCGGCCTGGGGCTGTACCTGGGCTACTTTGTTGCCACCGGCGTACCGGCAATTCTGCTCAAAGTGTTCTTCAACGTGCCGTTCGAGGTGATCCGCAAGATTTATCATATGGTGATCACCCTGTCGATCTTCCCGCTGGTGACAGTGTTCAGCACGTGGTATGCCGCTGTGGGGTCGATCGCGTTGTTCGCGGTCATTGTGTATCCCATTCTCAAGCGGGTGGAACATGCCTCGGCGTACCGGCGGATCGCGGTGGAACGCAAGGGCGGCGAGTTCAAGAGCAGCCTGATGATCGTTCAGGCATCGATGGCGCTGCTGATCTTTATCTTTTGGGGCCTGCTAGGCGCGGAGTGGAAGTATATCGTCGTGGTGGCGGTGATGGCCTGGGGGCTGGGTGATGCCGCCGCGGCGCTGGTGGGCAAGGCCATTGGGCGGCGCAGGGTGCGGCACCGGATGGTTCAGGGGGCCAAGACCTACGAAGGGACGCTGGCCATGTTCTTCACCGCCGCGCTGGCCATGTTCCTGACGCTGGTGGTCTACGCGGGCCAGTCCTGGCATGTGAGCCTCGCCGTGGCGCTGCTGGTCGCGCCGGTGTGCGCGCTCGTCGAGCTGTTCTCCAATGGCGGGATCGATACAATCACCGTCCCTATCTCCGCAGGCATCTCCGTTTTATCGTGGATGCTGTTGTTCTCCTTCCTGGGCGTATAACCGATGCATGGCCTCTCGCAAAAACAATCCGCCAGTCGTGAAAAGACGCTGCGCACGGCGCTGCTGCTGAGCGCGCCCGGCCCGCTGGTGACGGGCATTGCCTTAATCAACAGCCAATCCACCACCCAACTGGCCGACTTCCTCCGGCGCGGGGTGGAGCTGGTGGCCATCTTTATCTCCTGGTGGGTGTTCCGCAAACTGCACCGCAGCACTGTGATCGATGCCGCGGATCAGGCCCGGCTGGAGCGGGCGGCAGGGCTAACGACCGCCGCGGCGATGGCGGTTTCGGGCGCGGTGCTGCTGGTGGTGGCGCTCTCGCGGCTGCGTGTTTTTGAGCCGGGCGGCAGCGTCACCATGGGGCTGGTCATCGCGATTTTGGGCGTGCTGACCAATGGCTGGTTCTGGCGGCGCTACAGCGCGATGACGCGCGAGCAGTACAATCCCGTCATCGCGGCGCAGGAGCAGCTTTACCGCGCCAAAACCTCGGTGGACCTATGCGTGGTGATCGCGCTGGCGGCGGTCGCCATCGCACCCGAGCACCCGGCAACCCGCTACGTGGATATCTTGGGGTCGGTAATTGTGGCCGGGTACCTGCTGTGGAATGGGGTGAAGGCGGGGCAGAAGCATCTGCGTGGGGAGAGGGAGGTGCGGCAGAGCTAGGGGCGGTGGGTGACGGAGCGGTTGATGAACATTAAGCCCTGCCGGTTAAAACCGGCGGCTACTACCCGAAACCCCACCTTCGTGGGGTTCATTCTGTGTGGATCGTCAGATCGAACGGTAAGTATTTACTTTTGTATACGATGGGGAGGCAACAGAACTGACCGCTCCAAAAAAGGGAACCCCACGAAGGTGGGGGTTTGGTTGGTTGCCGCGGTTTCAATCGCCAGGCAAATGATGTGATAGAGAATGTTTGATTACGTGTTCCATTCCTTTATCTTCATCAACTGCGGCTACGCACCGAAACTGCCGCAGCAAGCTGCTTATGCCCTGCCTTCGTGAGGTTCGAGAAACTACGAAACGCTCTCTTTAAAAATAAATTTCTTTTGGATGAAATAAATCGGCAGATACAGCAGCAGTTCCGCGGCGGATTTGGCGAAGACTACATTAATTGCGATGCGCGAGGTGATAGCGTGAATGATCTGTACAGCGAAAAAACCTGAGGTGCAGACCAGTGTCAGGTGCAGCAAAATACAAGTTATCAGACGGCGGTGACAGGTGTGAAAGACTATCTTTTTTACAAATAGAAAGTTATAGGTGACCGCGATCGCTCGGGCAATGTAAATGGAGGAAAGTACGCTGCTGCTAAAAGAAAATGAAATGTAAAAAACAATGTAATCAATCAAAGCAGTCGACAGGGAAGCGGCTGTGTAGCGCAAAAAAGTATAGGCCGACTGCATGATCTCGTGCTCGGAGATGCGCAGGCTGCTGCGAACAACAAGCGGAATTTTCATCACTGCGATTCGCCACGGATCACCGGCGCGAGATGAATTGGGCCTTGGCCAAAGAATAGGCGGCGAAAGCCACACAATGCCAGAACTGCCATGCCTATCCAGCCTGCCAGGTAGAACTGCAACATGATTTGCATTGCGTGACGCTCAATTTCAAGCGGCTCACCGTGCCATACGATGAACATCATCGGGTAGATTGTCAGCAGCAAAATGGCTTGAAGCACCCATAGAGGGTTAGATGCGCGCCAGGCAATATAGGTCCCCGCCAGGGCCGCCAGGGCAAGCAGCGCGATACCAATTGGCTGATGTGGAAAGAATAAACCGGTCAGGAAAGCCAGGCGGGCAGGAGCAGGGGTTACACCGCCTAACGGGCTGCGGTATTCCAGGTTGCTTCCCCACAGCAGCTTATCGGCATTGACTAACGGTTCAACCAGGGTTTCGATAGGCCGCGATAGCAGATATTTCAGATAGGCACTTTTACTGCGCGTCGCCACCCAGTCGCGTACCGGTTGGAAATCTGGGGCCTCTTTGTACAAGGGCTGATACACATGCCCGATCATACCGGTCGTTTCCATCAGCCGGTCGCTAATCGGCAGCCCCTCGGCGGCGAAAAACTGGGTGGCCTGCGGGTCGCGCAAGAAACGCATCGCCAGGTGATCGTACATAAAGATCTGCCAGCGATTCCCACCAATCAGCGATAGATTTTGGACCACAAACAACATCAGTACAGCAGCGCTGAACACCAAAATATCGGTCCGGCGCGCCTTGTGCCAACCGGCCAGCCAGAAGATCAGAGGAATCAGCGCCGCAAGAAACACAAAGTAGATATTGCTATCACGGGTGAAGGAAAACCATACTGTAAGCAGAATCGATCCAACCAGTATAGCCCACCGCATGGCCGGTCGTTGGACAGACGGCAGCCATACGAACATGACAACCCAGGCGGAGAACATCAGGGCCAGCAGGGAAAGGTCGAGCGACTCAGTCAACAGCAGCGGGTCCCACAAACCGATTTCGAGGCTGAGACTGAAGAACAGCAGCAAGCCAAACACAAACACCCGTCCAAGCCAATTCCGCGCAGCAGCCAGTGCGATGATGGCTGCGAATATGCTCCAGGATATGGCTGACAGAGCAGTTTGTATATATGCAATGCGCTGCATCTGCTCGCCAGAGGCATAATTGGCGGTAGTGGTGCCCAACAGCTTTAGGAAAAGCGGCAGCCCAAACGCGCGCGTGCCAGCCCAAAATTGTGAACTGGTGAGCGGCAGCTCGGCAGCAACAATATAATCATAGGTGTCGCGAAAGGTACGCGGCATGTCGGCTTGTAAGCCGGCCAGTTTCAGTTGAAAGAAGCCGGCCAGCAGCCCTGCCAATACCAACCCCGCCAGGATCACCTGCGCAGCGCCGGGACGGGTCACACGGTAGACTGCTGAAGTGCCGATCAGCAGCAGCAAGTATAGGCCAGCCAGCTCCAATATGACCAGGCCGAGCCCTGCCAGTGCTGGCAGTGGGTTGGAGCGAAATGCCTGGAGCAGCGTGCCCCGCAGCTCAGTTACCAGCACCCAACTCTCTTTCGCTGAAAGGTCGATTTCTCGCTCCACACCGTCCCATATCATGGTGACCGGCCCGCCTTCGTCAAAGTAACGCAGCCGCACGGCTGCCCCACCCGCCAGAACACCGTCGAAGGCCAGTTGCGAGCCAGGAGCGCTGTTGGTATAGATCACATCGCCTTCCTGCCGCCAATCCGGTGTCAGTTTTAATATAGAAGAAGGGATTGGACTGCCGTTCAGATCGGTCAGGCCATGAAGTTCAACGCGCGTGCCCTGGGCTGGAAACAGTTGCAATTGATGACGCGCCGGTAGGGCCGGCAGCGGCAGAGGCAGCAGCCAGGCCGTCACCGGCAGCAGCGCGAGCGCAATCAGCAGAACTTCTCGGCGCGCCGCAGGCAAAACCGGCCACACGAACCGCGCCCGATCCGCTGCGAGCAGCGTGAATGGCAATGCCAGCACCAGAAGCAATGGCAGGTAAATCAGTCGGTGCAGGGGATACAGACCGAATTGATTTTTTAGTAAAAATGCGGCGGCCAGGATGCTGAGCGAAAGCGCGGAAGCCAGCACGCGCAGCATCATTTTTCGATCGTTCAAATGCCTCATGGGAAATCACATCCATATTGGAAGAGCAGGTCGGCCTCTTGCGGCTGACTGTTCATCAAGTACTCGCCCGAGCTATATTCACGGCGCTGACTCTGACCAAACACCAGCGCGCCTTGCCCATCTGCCCCGCTGGAATTAATCTCGATGATGAACTGCTGCCCGATGCTGTTTGTGATCGCTGGAAAGCGCATCTCCAGCCAGGTGTTGGGTTTGACCGATTGGTTATCAAACGGTTCACTGGACAGAACATCGCCCGAAAGCGCGTCGCGCAGTGTTAGTGTGGTTTGCTGTGCCGAAGCGCCAGGCTGGCCGGTCCAAACGCGCACCGATTCCATCGGACTGCATACTGCGGTGAACGACTGAGAGAGTTTGACTTCGTTGATGACTGGAGGTGAAAAATTGGAGTTTGGATCCCAATTGCGGTAAGGCGGCTGATAGCACAAACCAGGCGTGAAGTAGCTCGTGCCGCAGGTGACGTAGTAGGTTAGATACAGACCGGCAGCATAAAAGGCTAACACGAGCGCGAGGCCGGCGCCCAGCGCTAGCGGCAGCCGCCGCGAGCCAAATTTTGCGAGTCTTTCGGACAGACCTGGCCACAGCCCAATCAAAGCCAGAAACAGCAGTGGGAACACGATCAGAAAGTAGCGGCCCTGCACGCCTTCGATGAAGGGCGAACCGGTGCGGTTTGTGGTCAGGTACATGCCAATGACGGTGAAAAGATAGCCAAACACAAAGGTCACCAGCAGCCCAACGCGAATACGATTCCAACGCGCCTGCACATCCACCGGATCGGCGCTGCTGACCGGAGAAGGCTCAAAAGCGATTGCACCGACCACAAGCAGGCCATAAAGAGGGTATACGATATCCGGTACTCGCCCGGTGTTGTACGCATAGACTGCGATCCAATCATGCACGTACGTCCAGCCATGCACCTTAAAATCGTTCAAAAACGTGCCGAGGAATTCTCCAAAGTGGCCAGCGATATAGCGCATCTGGGCCGAAGCGCCGTAGCCGGGCACGTTGGTGTAAAAATCCTGGTAGATCAACAGGTTCCAGCCTACCGCCTCGAAGGCGAACAAAACCAGCGTTCCGGCCAGCAAAACGATCGTCTTCCGAGCGTGCAGCATCCTCCAGGGCAGGAGCACTAGCAGAACCAACAAAAACGCTGTTCCAGGTTTGCCTGCCAGCAGCAGGCCAACCAAACCCAGGGTCACAGCCACCTGCTTCCAGCTCAGCGGCGTGCCCCGCCAGGCCAGGGCCAGAATCCAACCGGTAAAAAGCAGGCTGACGCCGTTGCTGAACGGGTCGCTTGAGATGGTGCCCGCCTGAAAGATGGCCATAGGGGCTAACGCCATAACCACCATCAGCCACTTGCCAAAAGGCGCGATCCGGATGGTGAAATAGCCCAGCGCAACATAAAGCAGCGCGTTGAACAGGCGCGAGAGCAAATACGACCAAACCACCGGCGTATCCAGCACCCGTCCGAATAGACCAAGGATAAAAGCCTGCGGCAGGTACATGAGCGGGAAGTATACGGCGCGCGTCTGGTGTCCGATAAAATTCGCCCAATCGATGCGCTTGCTAGCGTTTCTCTCCCAGTAATCAGCCTCTACGGGCGTATTAAAGAACCGATTGCGGTACGAAACTTCGACGAAAGCGAAGGGTAGGTTAGGCCCCTGCGCAAGCGACTGGTTCGGGATAAACGTGCCGCCGGAAAGCTCCCAGGCGCGCGCCAGGTGGGTGGTTTCGTCGAAGCCAGCGCCGACGGGAATGAGGAAAACCATTCCGATCCCAAAAAACAAGGCCAGGATGAGGAATACAGTTTCCGGTTTATGAAGTTTACATCGCTGCAACATCGGCTAGCCTTTGAAAGGGAAAATTGCCGGGCGTGATGGAAGGTTAACCAAGAGAGTTCCAGGGTTTTCGCTCGTATGGTTTTTCCATCTGGTTCGGTGGATGAAAGTTTAATCTGATTCTACAAGATAGTCAATTGCCGAAGCGGATGGGGGTCAGGGCTTTCACAAAGTCGAGCGCTTTGTGAAAGCCCCATCCAGAGGGCCATCCCCCGGCCCCTTCCTGCGCTTGCTCCGCAAGCAGGAAGGGGAGAAGAGCGATTTTTGGGGTATGGATGGCCGCGTTGCGGCCACCCATACCCCAAACCCCGAAAAAAGGGAAGCAACTTTGTGAAAACCGTGCGGATGGGGTTGTGTTTCTGTTTTGGAGTATCTGAGCGCCCTACTACGGCGCTCAGATACTCCAAAACAGAAAATAATGCGTGGATGGTTCTTACTTGCATTGTATTCGTTGGGGGCGCAGCGAAACTTAAGAGCCCTGTTGGTCGTAGAACTTCGGCTGCGCCCGGGTCGTAGAACCATCTGGTTCCGCGGAAACCGGGCGCAGCACTTGAGGTTCTATAACCGGCGGGTTGGCCCGTATAGCTGCGCCCCTGCCAATCTGGTGAGGTAGGTTTGCCTGAACTATTCCACAAGCACCGGGGCTCCGATCGTTACTTCCGTGCTGCCGGAGCGGCCCCAGGTGGCGAGATCGTACATGGCGGAGATTTCGGCGGGTAGGGCGGTGAACGCCCCGGTCTGCGTGGCGCGGGCCATGTAGGTGATGGTGACATCTTTCCCGGCCTGCATGGTGGTAATGAAGAAGGTCACCCGGCTGCCGCGGATCTCTTTGTTGTTGTAGCCAAAGGTCTCCCACTGGAAGCGGTCGACCGGCTGCCAATCCCAAACATTCTCGTTGAATTCTTTGTAGCTGCCATCATGGCTGGCATTGTTGAGCTTCTCGTTGATGGCCTCGAACCCGGCGGGCAGGTGATCCTCAATCATCACGTAAGAGAGCGCGGTGCTGGGCCGGTTAATTTTGAGCTGCACTTTGACGAGCTGGCCATTCTCTACGATCTGGAGCGGCTTGTTGGTCACCGGGTCCAGATAGGTGCGGGTGATGCCGAGCGTTCCGGCTGGGTCGACCGAGGGCAGATCCTGGTAGAGGCTGCCGGTGAGGGTGTAGTAGAGCTTGCCTTCGCCAGTTTGCGATACGGTGATGGTGTTGGGTCCCGCGCGCAGCCGGTCCACCGGCAGCGGGATGACCAGTGCTGGCGCGCCGGTCTGGAAGGTTCCGGAGGTTACCGGCTTGCCGTTGAGCGAAACTTCGTAGTCTATCTCGCCCGCGTTCTGCTGCGCTTGTTCCAGGTAGTCGGTCAGAGCCAGCAAGGTGTAGGCCGTTTCGTTGGTGGTGCCCCACCCCTGCGCGCGCCGCTCGCCCATCAGGTACTGCACCATCTGCGAGATGCGCTCGTGGTCTGGCGCGATCTGCACGTAGGCTGAGAGGGCCAGCGCCGTGGTGCGGATATCGGATGACATGGTTTTGGCGTGATAATAACCATCATCATGGCCGGTGACCCAGTGGGCACGCTGGTCTTTCACCCGCACCTGCGTGTCCAACACCTCGACTACGCGCATAGCGGCTTCTTTTTCGCCCAATTCGTGTAAGGCCAGCGCCAGCCCGGCCTGGCTGAATGGGTCCAGGCCGTACAGATGCTCCATCAGCGCCAGCGTCTGCACTCGGTCGGCGTACCCGGCGCGCGCCAGGCTGTAGGCTGTAGATCACGTAGGCGCGGGTACGCGAGTCGAGCGCGCTGCCTTCTAGCTGGAGCTTCAGGTACGCCGCGCCGCGCTCGATCACCTTTTCATCGACCGGGTAACCGGCCTCGCGCGTGACCGAGAGGCCAAAAACCACCCAGGCCGACTGGTACACGTCGGTGGCATCATCGTACCACCAGCCCCAGCCGCCGTCGTTATGCTGGTAACCGTACAGGATCTGCAAGCCGTTGTTGATCAGCGCGGGCAACTCTTCCGCCAGGCCGGGCTGCTCCACGCCAAGCTTGCTCAGCGCGCGCCCCACCACGGCGTTGGGCAGCGCCCGGCTCATGGTCTGCTCGACGCAGCCGTAGGGGTAGCCGGTGAGGTACTGCAAACCTTCCATCATACTGCCGCCAATCGAGCGGCTGAGCTTGATCTCGGCGGTGCTGCTGGGCAGAAGGCGCGGCGGCAGAGCGAGGATGCCGGTAAAATCTCCGGTGAACTCACCCGACTGGCTGGTGATCTCGTGGACGGAGCGCTCGCGCACCTCCAGCGGCAGTTCAACCGCGTCTTCGATACCGCCGGGGGCCATCACGCCCATGGTGACGATCACCGGGCCGGCGCGCTCCGCGTTCACCTGCCAGACCACCGGCTGCATGCCGCCTGCCTCCACCGTCACCGGCTGGCTGGCCTCGCCTTCGCGAGTCAGGCCATCGGCGCTCAGCGTGGCAACGAAGGTACGCTCCTCCGCGCCATAGTTGTGCACCATAGCGGTGAGGGAGACGGTATCACCCACCACAAGCTCCTGCGGCAGCAGCGGGCGGACAATGGCTTCCTGCTGGGTGATGATGTTGGCGGTGGCTTCACCCACCTTCGTGCCGGTGGTGACGGCTTTGACGATCACCCGCCAGCTTGTGAGGTTGTCGGGCAGAGTCACCTGCACCGTGGCGACGCCGTTCTCGTCCGTGCGCACATCGGGCAGCCAGACGGCCGTATCGGGGAAGTTGCTGCGCGGGTTGAAGGGCAGAATCGGAACGGGTCCCCCTCCTCCGCCGCCTGCTTCACCCCACCACATGTGGCGGGTTAGCGC
>JAEYTI010000325.1 GCA_023434145.1 Chloroflexota bacterium
ACGATGTCGCGCCAACAACAAACACGAAAGCTGATTATCGGATAGATACCAAAGCGCAACCAATCACAGGAGAACCAAAAATGAACGAAACTGTCCACCGCCCTGTCCGCGTGGCTGTTGTGGGTACAGGCAACGTCGGAGCGACGTTTGCCTATACGCTGCTAATGAGTGGCCTGGCCTCGGAAATCGTACTGATCGATGCAAACACCAAAAAGGCTGAGGGCGAAGCGATGGATCTCAACCACGCTGTTCCCCTTTCGCGAACCGCCACCATTTGGGTCGGTGATTATAAAGATTGTGCCGGCGCGGCGGTAACAGTGATCACCGCCGGGGCCAACCAGAAGCCGGGCGAAACCCGCTTCGACCTGGCGCAGCGCAATGCCGATATCTTCCGTCAGATTGTTCCACAGGTGGTGCAGAACAACCCCGACGGCATCATCCTGATCGCCACCAATCCGGTAGACGTGCTCTCCTATGCCACCTGGAAGATTTCCGGGCTGCCGAAAGAGCGCGTGATCGGCTCGGGCACCATCCTCGATACCGCCCGCTTCCGCTTCCTGCTCAGCCAGCACTTTGGCGTGGACCCGCGCAGCGTGCATGCCTACATCATCGGCGAGCACGGCGACAGCGAAGTGCCCGTGTGGTCATTGGCAAACATCGCCGGAATGACCTTCCCCACCTTCTGCGAGCAAATGGGCGCCGGGTGCGATCAGCAGAAGCTCAACCGCATTTTCGAGCAGACGCGCGACGCCGCCTACCACATCATCGAGCGTAAAGGCGCTACGTATTACGCAGTCGCCACCGGCATCAACCGCATCGTAGAGGCCATCCTGCGCGACCAGGAGACGGTGCTCTCTGTCTCCAGCCTGATTGATAACTACTACGACATCGATGATGTGTTCCTCAGCCTGCCGAGCATCGTGGATGCCGGCGGCGTAGAGCGCGTGCTGCGCCTGAAGTTGAACGACGAGGAGATTGCCGGCCTGCGCAACTCGGCGAAACTACTCAAAGATTTAGCGAAGAAGATTGGGTTTTAAAAGCTGTTCGAACTTTGTTGGCTCCTTGTGCGTGGCCAACCTCGTTGGCCACGCACAAGGAGCCAACAAAGTAGCTTAAAAGAAAACACTGGGAAATCGCGGCGCGATTTCCCAGTGTTTTCTTTTAAGCTACTGTATCTCGAAGATAACAGACTCGAACGGCTCCAAACCCACCGCTTCCAGATCCACCTCTGCCTGCAGGCGCTCGTGGGTTGAGAAAATCGGCTTCGCCGATTCTACTGGCAGGGCAAAGCTCGCCACCACCGGCTGGGCAGTCATATTGTGAACGATCAAGCAGCGCTGCTCGGGCGAGAGGCGCACATAGGATAGATATTCCCCCGCCTCTTCCTTCACCGGCTGGTACTCGCCCACGATCAGCGCCGGGTTCTCACGGCGCATCGCCAGCACGCGGCGGTAGAAGTTGAGCATGGCGTTCGGGTCATTCTCCTGATCCGCCACGTTCACGCCCTCGGCGTAGTTGGGGTTCACCGGCAGCCAGGTCTTCGCGCCCTCGGGTGAGAATCCGCCGTTGGCCGTGTTGGCCCACTGGTTGGGCGTGCGGCACTTGTCGCGGCTCGCTTCAAAGGCTGTTTTCACCGCCTCGTCCTCCGGCATCTTGCCGATCTCCTTTGCAAGCTTGTAATACCACAGTGCCAGGTTGTCGCGCACATCCTCCAGGTTGCTGAGGATGTAATCGCTCATGCCGATTTCTTCGCCGTTATACAAGAATGGGGTGCCGCGCAGGGTCAGCAGCATCACCAGGTTTTGACGAGCAATCGCGTCATCGTTCTTGCCATCACCAAAGCGCGAGAGCATGCGCGGCGAGTCATGGTTGCCGAGCGTGTTGCAAGGCCAGGCGATGCTGGGGATCAGCGCAAGGCGAGTCTTCTGGTTCTCGCGCACCCATTCGGGGGTGAGCATGCGTGTGCGCATGAGCGGGAAGTTGAATACCAGGTGCAGTTCATCGTCACCGGAACCGTAGAATGAGATCTCGTCGGTCTCACCGACCAGCACACGATCCGGGTATTCGTCAATCACGGTGCGCAGCTCCTGCATCAGATCGTGCACGCCGGGCAGATCGTGCTGGTAGCGGAACATCTCTTCCCAGATGGGGCGCAGTTTGGCAAAGTCTTCCGGCGTCCGCGCCGCGTAGCTGGTAGCGAACAACTCTTCTTGCGTGATCGGCGCCTTGTGATCGGGCAGATCGGAATCTTCGTAGACCGTGCCGATGGCATCCAGACGGTAGCCGTCCACGCCCATATCCAGCCAGAAGCGCACCGCATCAAACATGGCCTTTTTCACTTCGGGGTTGCGCCAGTTGAGATCCGGCTGCTGCTTGAAGAAGTAGTGGTAGTAGTAGGAATCAGTCTGCTCGCTGTATTCCCAGGCCGAGCCGCCAAAAGTGGAGTACCAGTTGTTGGGCAGCGACCCATCCGGCCTGGCATCCTGCCAGATGTACCAATTGCGTTTGGGGTTGTCGCGGCTGGAGCCGGACTCGATGAACCACGGGTGCTGGTCGGAGGTGTGGTTGAGCACCAGGTCAAGCACCACGCGCATGCCACGCTTGTGCGCCTCATCCAGAAAGACCTTGAACTCTTCCAGCGTGCCGTACTCCGGCTCTACGCCGGTGTAGTCAGAGATGTCATAACCAACGTCGAACTGCGGCGAGGGGAAGTGCGGCGAAAGCCACAGCGCGTCAACCCCCAACGATTTCAGATAATCGAGCTTCTCGATGATACCCTTGAAGTCCCCCACGCCATCGCCGTTACCATCCGCAAAGCTGCGCGGATAGATCTGGTAGAACACAGCCGTCTGCCACCACTTGTAGTTTGTCGTCATGCCCATTCTCCTGAGATGTTTTTCCTGTAGTTCTTATGTGGTTTCAAGGAGTTTTGGTGTCACAGCGGGTGGTCCCCCCTGTGACACCAAAACTCCTTGAAACCCTTAAAGAGCGTTTTCTATTTGCAAAGAATTGGTCAATGAAAGCGAACTGGCTCGTTTACAGGGTAGCGACCCCGGTGTAATAAGCATCCAGCAAGGAAAGGAAATTTCCCGCATCTTTCTGGGAAATGATCTTCGTTCGAACGGCACGCGACAATTTCTGAAACTTTAGGTACTGTAGAGCATGCCTGCGAAATAAGATCAGGCCCTTGTGCTCGCCGTAAAAGGCGACGCTTCTATGCAAGTGCCGGTGAACCATCTGCCGCAGCATCTCCGCACCTACCTGAACCCGGTCGAGGTGGGCAAAGATCCAGGGGTTGCCGACGGCAGCGCGACCAATCATCACCGCATCGCAGCCGGTATAGCGCTTCATATTCTCAATATCTGCCACTGTTTTCACATCTCCGTTGCCAATGACCGGGATGCGAACGGCCTGCTTTAATTCAGCAATGGCGTCCCAATCTGCCTTTCCGCGATAGTACTGTTCTTGCGTGCGTCCGTGAACTGCGATCGCTGCACCGCCGTTCTCTTCGATGACACGCGCAATCAGCCGATAATTGCGGCAGTCTTCCCATCCCAGGCGAATTTTCCCCGTCACCGGCACGCTCAGTACGCTGCTCAGTTTGCGAAAAATGCTGGCAATCTTCAATGGGTTGCGCATCAAGCTTACCCCAGCACCTATGTTCGTTACGGTTTCGGCCGGGCAGCCCATGTTGATATCAATTATATCAGGGGATAAGGTTTGTACCTGCAAGGCGGCTTTCAAGAGCTCATCCGGATCATCTCCGTAGATTTGGAAGGTGATTGGCCGCTCCGCCTCGGTATAGGTCAGGCGTGGCAACATGTGTTCAAATGCGTTGACAATGAAATCCGCTCGGACAAATTCAGTATAACTCATCGCCGAACCAAGCTCGCTGCACAATGAACGGAACGGCCAGTCTGAGAAGCCATTCATCGGAGCCAAAATGGTATCCCCCAAAACGGGTATAGCGCCTATATGAAAACATGGGGAAACGCTACGATTAAATGTATCGACCATCATCAACAATACCTGCGCCAAATAGAGGAATGAAGTAGGGCTTTGCGGTCATTCTTGAGCCAGATCCATATATAGCATGTTGGGGCTATTACGGTGGTCCGAGAAGGGTAGGATTAAATTACTTCCCCACGCATCACTTCGCCTTCCATCCCAACCAGCCGCACCCGGCTGATCTGGTTCCACAAGCGTTCCTGTGACAGGGCAGTGACGCGCAGGTAGTTGCCGGTGAGCCCGTGCAGCCGCCAGCCGGTGGGACCGTAAGCATCGGTCGACTCCCACAGCACATCGGCTTCCGCGCCGAGGAACTGCGCCCGGTAGCGCTCCGCCGATTCCGCAACCACGGCGCGCATCTGCGCCCCGCGCTGCTTGCGCGCATCGCCGTGGATTTGCGGGCGCATCTTCGCGGCGGCGGTGCCGGGCCTCGCGGAGTAAGTGAACACGTGCCCCGAGGCAAACGCCATCTGCCGGACGAAGTTCAGGCTCTCTTCAAACGCGGCATCCGTCTCGCCGGGGAAGCCGACGATAATATCCGTGCTGATTGCTGCGCCGGGGGCGGCCTTGCGGGCGGCTTCTACCAGCCGGGCGAAGGTCTCGGGGGTGGTTTTGCGGGCCATGCGCCGCAGTGTCTGCGCCGAACCAGACTGGAGCGGCAGGTGCAGGTGCGGGCACAGGCGCGGGTCAGACCACAGCGAGAAGAAATCCTCATCCAGGTCCCACGGCTCCAGCGAGGAAAGGCGCAAGCGAGGCACGGAGGTTCGCCGCAGCACCGCAGCCACCAGATCGCGCAGGTGCTCCGGCTGATCAAAATCCTGCCCCCACGAGCCTAAATGGACGCCGGTCAGCACCACTTCCTGCGCGCCGCCGTCCAGCGCAGCAGAGATATCGTCCAGCACCGCTTCCATTGTGCGGCTGCGCCCTGCCCCACGGGCAATACGCGTTACGCAGAAGGTACAGTGGTTATCGCAGCCGTCCTGCACTTTGATAAAGGCACGGGTGCGCAGGTGTGCCCCTGGCAGCGGAGCGCGTGCTACCGGCTCCAGGTCATATTCCGCTTCCGGAAGGTTGAGCAGATCGCGCACCAGTCGGTCTTTGTTATCGTTGGCGACCACGCGGGTCACCCCAGGCAGCGATCGCGCCCCGGCGGCATCCAGGGTCGACCAGCACCCGGTGACGATGATCTCACTGGGGGACGTGCGTGCCGCTTGCCGAATCTTCTGGCGCGAGTCGGAGGCTGCCTCAGACGTCACCGCGCAGGTATTGACCACCACATAATCCGCCTCGGCGGCGGTGCCAACAATTTCGTGCCCGGCTGCGCGGAACTGTGCGGCGAACTTTTCAATTTCGCTCTGATTCAGCCGGCAGCCGATCATATCCAAAAAAACTTTCATTCGCTCGGTTTCTTCACCACAAAATTATCAAAATAAATATCCACGCCCTGGTTGTCATAAGCTCCCGCGATCAATCCAACATCACCATAGGCGAGGTCGGTATCCTGTGCTTCGATCAACATCTGCCCATTGGCATACAGCCGCAGCGCGGAACCGGTGCAATCGGCGCGCAGGTGGTTTACCGCCTGCCCCTGCCCGATCGCGAGGCTATATTGTAACGTGTCTGCGCCAATCATGCTATATACACCGGTTACGCGCTTGGCGATACCATAATAGCCATCACTGCTGATCACCAGCGCATAGAAATTCTCGGCATCCATGTAGCGGCAGACGATGCCAAAGTCGTTGTCGTCTGGCCCGTTGAGCTTTACCGCATCCACTTCGACCGACACATCATAGAAGTTTTTACCCGTTACTGACCAATAATCGTGCTGGGTCTCGTTGACCTGGATGCGCAGGCCCCCGGCATAATAGCTGATCGACGCACCGTCTCGGCTCCATGTGCCCCAACCAGAAGGCGGATTGGCGAAGTCATCGGTAAACAGAACGGTTCCCGGAGGCACTGTCTCGATCGCCTGATCGGGCATGGAGGGAAAACAAGCGGAAAGAAGGATGGGCAGCGCCACGCACAGAAGGGACAGGCAAGCATTGGAGAAGGGTTTTTGGGGTGTATGGTTCATTTTTCGTAAGAGAGATCCGAAAATCGGCTTTACTCGGTCTCGCCGTAATAGCGCTGCAGCAAACGTCCAGCGATTTCGGCGGCCTGGCTTCCGCTCGCCAGGTTCTTCGCGCCCCGCAAATAGGGATACGCCCCCCGGGTATCCTGCCTCTGAAGGTAAAGCTGCCCCAGATGCAGGTGCGCGAGCGCGTAGCTCGCGTCTTTCTCCAATGCACGTTGCAAGAAACGTTCCGCGCTTGCCAGGTCACCCACGGTCATCAAGGCCAGGCCCATCGCATCCAGCGCGGTGGGGTCGTTGGGTGCAAGCAAAATGGCCTGCCGCGCCGCCGGGATGCCCACATTGCGCACGTCATCACTGTACTGCGCGGAATAATACGCCAGCGTGACCCAGTACGCGGGTATGTCGGGCGCCAGCTCAATTGCCTTCTGGTAATATGTCCGGGCCTCCACCAGGTCTCCTTTTTCCACCAAGGTGTTGCCCATCTCCACCATCCACACGGGCTCGCCCGGCTCCTGCGAGGCCACAACCTTCAACTCCTCCAACGCGCGGTCGGGATCACCCTGCCGCCGCCAGTGCACCGCCATCAGCGCGCGGACCACGATGGAATCGGGCGCCAGCGTCCGGGCACGGTCCAGCTCTGGCCGCCCGGTTCCGCCGGTGTGAGCGCGCGCCTCACCCAAAAAGGCCCACGCCTCGGCGTATTCCGGGGCACCTTCAACTGCCTGGGTGAAGGCACGCTCCGCGAGATCCCATTGATCTGTGCTGCCCAGGGCGCGCCCGATCATCAGCCAGCCGTAGGCGCTGTTCTCGGCAATCTGTGCCTGGCTGATGCCATTGCGCAGCGCCTGCACGCTGGCTGTATAGCTGGCATCGGCCCGGGCGGATTCCACCAGCAGGCGCAGTGCCTCATCTGGCTCGCTGACCGAAAGATGCAGCCCCAGCAGGTAGGCAGCGCGTGGAGAAACAGGGTCGAATGCACGCCAGGCGCGCAGGGTCTTCACCGCCGCTTCCAGATCGCCCCGCTGGCGGTAGGCCTGCGCCATCTGCTCGTAAACCTGTGCGGATGGCCCTTGCTGACGTATCACCTCTGACCACGCAGCGAGCGCGGAATCCGTCTGCCCAAGCAGCAAATACACTTCGGCCAGGTTCTGCTTGCCTATCGCTGAAAGCTTTCCTACCTCCTGTGCCTGCCTGTACGCCTGCGCTGCCTGCTCTAACCGCCCGGCCTGCTGTTCTTCTCGGGCAATTGCTTCCCACAACTCCAGTCGCCAGGGCTCACGCCCCAGCGCCGTCCGCAGATGCTCGGCGGCGGCAGCGTGCTGCCCACTGCTGATAGCTGCCTGCGCCTTCCGCAGCGCTCCGTTAACCTCCAGCGAGGCAGGCTGAGCGCTGAGAACCACCAGCACCAACAACGGCAGCAGGATCTTTAAAATAGTGGAAAGCCGGTCACCCAACTGCATGATGGCCCCATTATAGAATGTTTCGCCCGTTTACAGCAGAATTTGCGCGGCTACCAGCAAAAAATTATCAAAAATGTGAATATTGCCACCAAAGCCCATACAAACAAGTAAGGCTCATATGTAATTTCAAGGAGTTTTGGTGTTAAGGGGGGGGGGTGC
>JAEYTI010000326.1 GCA_023434145.1 Chloroflexota bacterium
CAGGGGAACGATGTTCCCCTGTCTCAACCCACCAACAAACTGTGAAGTACAGAAGAAACAGAAAAACACTCTGGCGAAGCGTACTCCGCCCGCAGGTGTTCTATAATACATATACGCTTTCAGGTCGGTTCTCTTTCCCAAACCTCTTTGAAACAGAATACGAGCCAGTCGTTTTTATAAGGTACAATACGCATCCCCAAAGGAGCAAATTGCCAATGAAACGAGCAGTTTCCATAAGCATCGGATCGTCAAAACGCGACAAAGTTGTAGATATCAGCATTCTGGGCGAAACGGTGCGGCTGGAGCGTATTGGCACCAACGGCGATTTGAAAAAAGCTGCCGAACTGTTCGAGTCATTGGATGGCAAAGTCGATGCCCTGGGAGTCGGCGGCGGGGTGTTGGGCATCCTGGTAGGCGAGCAGTGGTATGAGATGCACTCACTCAAGCCGATGATCAGCCGAGTTCGCAATACCCCCCTTGTGGATGGCACCGGGCTGAAAATGACCCTGGAACGCCGCGCGGTGCAGCAGATTGACCGCGAGCTTGGGACGTTCCTTCCAAACCGCACCGCGCTGGTCGTATCGGCAGTGGACCGCTGGGGCATGGCGCAGGGCGCGCTTGACTGCGGCTACCGCGTGATCTTCGGCGACCTGCCCTATTCGCTGGGCCTGCCCCTGCCTCTTTCTAGCGAACGCTCGATTAAGCAGCTCACTGCGCTGCTGGCTCCCGTCATTACTCGCCTGCCGTTCAGTTGGGTCTATCCGATTGGCAAGGCACAGGAGCACCGCAAGCCATCGCACGTGCAGTACTTCCAGGAATCGGGAATCATCCTGGGCGACTGCCACTACATTTGGAAATATATGCCCGACCGCATGGATGGCAAGGTGATCGTCACCAACACCACGACCCCCGAGGATGTGAGCGTGTTCCGCGAGACGGGCGCGCGTTTTCTGGTGACCACGACCCCGGTGTACGATGGACGTTCGTTTGGCACCAACCTGCTCGAAGCCGCCATCATTGCGGCAGCGGGACGGAAAGACCCAGTGGATTACGGTAACCCTGGCGATTACTTTGAATGGATGAACGCCATGCTTGATACATTGAACCTTGCGCCACAGATTCAGGAGTTGTGCTAATGAATGCAATCGTCACTGCAGGGGGCGTAGCGCAGCCCGGCGAGCCGCTTTACGAAATCACCAAGGGCGGGCTGAAGAGCATGATCGACATCTGCGGCAAGCCGATGGTGCAGTGGGTGCTCGATGCCCTCAGCCAATCGGAGCAGGTAAAGCGCGTGTTTGTGATCGGCGTTGCTCCCGAAACCGACCTGGTTTGCAAGCACCCGCTGATCCTTCTGCCCGACCAGGGCGATATGATCAGCAACATCCGCCAGGGCGCGCGCGAAGTGCTGCGCGAGGACCCCGAAGCCCGATACGCGCTGCTGGCATCCGGCGACCTGCCCGCCCTGCGCGGCGAGATTATCGACTGGATGCTTTGCCAGTCGCAGGATTTCGACCAGGATATCTACTACACCGTGATCGAACGCCCAGTGATGGAGGCGCATTTCCCCACCTCACGGCGCACGTACGTTCACCTAAAGGATACGCAGGTGTGCGGTGGCGACCTGCACTGCTTCCGGCTGGAGGCAGCCGTGGAAGACAGCCCGCTGTGGAAGCGCTTGATCGATGCGCGCAAAAGCCCCATGCGCCAGGCATCCATCTTGGGCTACGACACCCTGCTGCTGCTCATGCTGCGCCAGCTCCGTCTGAAAGACGCGCAAGGTGCGGTATGCAAGCGGCTCGGCATCCGGGGGCAGGCGGTGGTCAGCCCCTACCCCGAAATTGGGATGGACGTGGACAAGCCCTTCCAGCTCGAAATGATGCGCGAATATCTTGCCAGGGGGCCAGAACGGCATGCTGAACGGGCTGAGTAAACTCGATAGTAACCTCTCAAACAACCTGCGTTTGAAATCCCCATCCCAGCCTTTGTGGCGGGCGGCAGCATTCATTGCTCACTCCGGCGACTCGTGGGTGTGGGCCATTGGGCTGGCGATCGCGTGGTGGTTTACGCGCGGAATCTCGCCCTTCTGGCACGGCTACACGGCAGTGCTGGAAATCAGCATCGTCATTCAGGCACTGATGGTGTTTGGCATCAAGCAGATCATCCGGCGCGAGCGCCCGGCGGGCGAATGGGGCGGCATCTACCGCACCTACGACCCGCACTCATTCCCCTCGGGGCATGCCACACGCGCCGCCCTGCTGGCGGTGATGGCGGTAGCGCTCGGCCCGGCCTGGTTTGGCTGGCTGATCGCGCTGTGGGCGCCACTGGTGTGCATCTCGCGCGTAATGACGGGCCTGCACTACCTCTCCGACATCCTCGGTGGCGTGCTGCTCGGTATTTTTATGGGTCTGTTGGCCGTGGTGGTCAGCCCGCTGTGGCCCAGGCTGCTGCCATTTTTGTTCTTCTGAACCTCACCGCTTGCGCAGGATCAGCGATTGGAAGTGCAGGTCGTCGCTATCACCAGACGGAACCGCCATGAAGGAAACGATGTCAAAGACCCTTGCCACTTCCTGCTGGATGCGCTCGTCGGTGAAAAATGAAAAGAAGCGTTTGGGTTCGTAAAAATCTTTCTCCCACACGCCTTCAAAGTCAAACCCACCGTAGACTCCCAGGAAGAATAACCCGCCCGGTTTGAGCGCCCGCTCCACCTGGCGCAGAACGGGCAGAAACTCTACTTTGGGGAGGTGCAGGAGGCTGTTCATGGCAAAGACCGCGTCAAACGGCGCCTCAGCGAGCCGAATATCGGTCATATCCATCACGTAGGCGTTCAGGCCCTTCTTGCGGCACAGTTCCACCATGGCGGGTGAGAGATCGATACAGGTGATCACGAAACCCTGCCCCTGAAGGAATAGGCTGTCTCGCCCGGTCCCTGCGCCAATTTCTAGCACCGTTCGCTTGTTTTCCTGCTGGAGCAGATCCAGGAAGGCAGCCCGCTCGCGCACCTTCCAGTCTTGTGTCGGCCCGCCATCCCGTTCCTGGGCATATTTGTCATAGGTCACGCGCAGGTTCTCCCGCGCAGAATTTTTCTGCGGATTATTCATGCTGTGATGCCTATTCCGAATACCCGCACAACGCAATCGCGCGCGGGCCGGTGTGGATGCCCAAAATTGGGCAGGTGATGGTTGTAACCATTTCCGCCGGTTGATATTCTTCACGCACGCGCTGCTCCAGCGCCATTGCGTCAGCTTCCGCGTCGCCGTGCAGCACTGCTACGTGAACCGGCCGGCCGGGCTCCATGCAGGAGAAGAATTTTTGCACCAGCGTGTCTAACCCCCGGCGGCGAGTCATCGCCAGGCCCAGCGGCTCAACGACACCCGTCTGGTGATCGAGCTCGATCATCGGCTTGACGTTCAGCATCGTTCCCACCAGCCGGCTGGCATTGCCAATCCGCCCGCCTCGGTAGACGTACTCCAGCGTATCGAGCAGGATGAAGAGCTGCATGCGCTTTCGGGCGGCATCGGCTGCCGCGATCATCTCCTGCACGCTCCCACCGGCTTCACGGGCGCGCGCCGCCGCGAGCACCTGCCAACCCAACCCCATCGTCGCGCCGCGTGAGTCGTGAATGTGAACAGGCACGTCTACAAATTCTACGGCATGCTGGGCTGATTGGATCGCCCCGCTCAGCGCGCTCGAGACGATCACCGCGAGGATTTCATCCGCGCCCCGCTCCACTGCTTTTTGGTATGCACCGGCAAAGTCAGCAATCGTCGCCTGAGAAGTGGTCGGCATGACCGGGTCAGAAACCAACCGGCGGTAGAACGCCTGGGGCTGGATGTCGATCCGGTCGCGGAGCTGCTCATCACCCCACACAACCACATGCGCCTGAACGATGATGCCGTATTGATCGACCAGCGCCTGTGGAATATCACAGGTGCTATCGGTAACAATGGCAGTGCGACGCTGGAGCATAATTCGATTATAGCACCGGAAAACGCCTCACCCCAACCCTCTCCATTTCTGACGAAATGGAGAGGGGGAAGAAAAAAACCAGCGTGAACCATATCTACACGCAACAAGGCCCCCTCATGCAGAAAGGTCCTTCACTGGCCTATATGCATGCGGAACAAGGCACCCTCTCCATTTCGTATGAAATGGAGAGGGCCGGGGTGAGGCGTTTCTTTTTACAGGCTAAACGGCACCTGCACGGCTTCTCGCACGTCCACTGCCAGCGGAACGCAGCCCACCGGTTGGAGCAAACCATAGCGCGACGCGCCCAGGTAGAGGATTTCGAGGATCAGCTCCTGGTAGGTGATGCCTTCGGCCTGCGCGATGACGCACAAGTCGCTGAACCCCGGCGATAGGCCTGGCAGCGAGTTGATCTCCAGCAAACGCGGCTCACCGTTCGCGTCCATACGAAAGTCAAGGCGTGAAACATCGACCGCGCCGATCGCCAGATGGCCCTGGATCGCCAGATCATGCAGCTTGCGCATCATGGCAGGCTCCAGGTCTGCCGGGCAGATGAAGGCGGGAATGCCCTCTTCGCCGAAATTGAGATTTTTTGCGGCGTTGCCGTACACGCCCGGCGTAACGGAGTTGTGTGTCTCCACTTCCAGCACCGGGAAGCGGTGGAAGCCGTCCGCGCCGTACAGATCGGGGCGGCGGGTATATTTGGCGGCGTCTGCGCGGCCCAGAATGCCCACCGTGAACTCGCGCCCGGGCAGGTAATCCTCTACCAGCGCTGGCTGGCGGTAGGTATCGATTACCCAGCGAACGCGGCTGCGCAGTTGTTCTTCGCAGGTGACGATCGACTCGGAGCTCATGCCCATGCCGGTACCCTCACGGGCAGGCTTGACGAACAGCGGGAAGCACAGGTGCGGCGAGAGCGGCTCGTCTCCGGTCGTAAATTCCTGGAACGAGGCGGTTGGCAGGCCCAGGTCGCGCCAGATGCGCTTGGTCATTGTTTTGTCCAGCGCCACAGCGTTCGCCAGCACGCGTGAAGCCGTGTAGGGCACGTGCAGCATCTCTAACAAAGCCGGAACCTGTGCCTCGCGAGCGTCGCCGCCCAGGCCTTCGGCTATGTTAAAGCAGATATCAGGAACGAATTCCTTTATTCTTTCAGGAAGGGTGGAGTCCGCGGGGAGAAATTGGGTTACATGCCCGTCGGATTCGATGGCAGATCGGATTGCCTGAATGGTTTCCATCCGATCAAATTCCGCGCCGGCGTCAGGAGGGGCGTCGTGGGAATGGGGTTTGTGCTCCCCCTTTACATTCGCGATGACCGCCACTCGCCAGGGTCTTGCCGGGCGCGGCCCAATACTGGGAGGCTTTTCGCTCTCCTGCTCTTGCTGGTCGAGAAGTGTAATGTTCTGATCCATCTGAGCAATCCTTCCTTTCATCCAATAATATGTTTTTGGTATCTACTCTGCCGTGGCGGGATTTGAATGTGATTTTGTGCAATAGGTGCAGCACAACACCCAAATCCGCCGAGGCTGAGCAGGTACTTTTTTGTTTGCTTCCGCTTACGCAAAAGTCACCCCATGGTTGGGGTGACGAATGCACATCGGATTATAGCGCGCCGTTTTCGAACGTCAATAGGGGAAAATGCGGAATTGCGTTGCAGTTATTCCCCCTAATCCACAACAGCAAGTTTTGGGGGTGTCGTGTGCCTTGTTAAGGCTTTCGATCGCCCAAACAAGGCACACAATACCTATCATTTCATTGCTTAGCTGATCATCCCATAGCGGCGTAAAGCAGCTTCGAGGATCAGGTTGACCAGCTCAGTATGCCCGATGCCCTCCGCGGCAGCCTCCATCACAATATCCGAGATGCCCGGCGAAAGACCCGGCAGCGGGTTGATCTCCAGAATATACGGCTTCCAGTTATCGTTGGCATCCAGGCGGAAATCCACGCGCGACACGTCAAGACCGCCCAGCACGCGGAAGCACGCAGCCGCCAGCCAGTTCAGCTCGTCCACCATGTCGTCTTCCAATGGGGCCGGACACAGGTAAGTAAGCTGGTCTGCCAGCGCCACCTTTAAACGGTTGCTATAGACTGCATCGGTTTCCAGGTAGGGCTTCAGATCCACTTCCATCGGCGGGAAGAAGCGCAAACCCGCCTGCATGCGCGGCGCAGTAATGGGCTGTGGCAGGCGGCGAGCTACCGGGCCATTCAGGTTGCCAACCATACCCACCGTTACTTCGCGGCCTTCAATAAAGCGCTCTACCAGCGCAGTCTGTTTATACTTGTTGATGATATAGCCGATCTGCTCGCGCAGCTCTGCCTCGTTGTGCACGACAGAACGGGCACTGACGCCCATCCCCGTTCCCTCGCGCGAGGGCTTCACAAACAACGGGAATTTCATGTCGTCGTCCAGCCGCTCATCCACCCGCTCGAACGACTGGAACGCCGGCGTAGGCAGTTCGTGCCAGAACAAAATGCGCTTGGTCATCGGTTTATCTAGCGCCAGCGCCAGCGTCATCACGCGCGAACCGGTGTATGGAATGCGCAGCATTTCAAGCAGCGCCGGCACCTGCGCCTCACGTGAGTCACCGAAGTGCCCCTCGCAGATATTGAAGCAGATATCGGGCTTGTATGACTGCAGGCTTGAGAAGATGGTCTGGTTGCCTTCCATAAACTCACAAGTGTGCCCCCCACTGCGGATTGCCTCTACCAGGGCGTTCACCGTCTTTTCCGAGTCCAGATCATCCCACTGATCCGGCTCCATGCCCTCCCAACGAGGGGCATTTGTTTTTAAATTTGCCAGCAATGCAACTCGGAATTTTTTCATCCACAGGCTCCTGAAGATTAAGGATGGTGGTGCCGGGTTGTGTGCCACGCACACGTTCCCAGTGAAATTTGATCAGCTTATTATAGCGTCACTTAAGCGTACAGGGGAAACGTGGCGTAACGTATCGAAGCAGGATTGTGAAGTACAATAATGCTACCAACCCGCACGAGGAGAATGTAATGGCGCAACCCATCCTGGAGGTCCAAGATCTGGTAAAAAACTACGGCCTGACCCGCGCCGTCGATGGAATTAGCTTTTCCGTCGAGGAAGGAGAGGTGTTTGGCCTGCTCGGACCAAACGGGGCCGGGAAAAGCACGACCATCAGCACGCTGACGGGGCTCTTCCCTCCCGATGGCGGTACAGTACGGATTGTGGGTTGCGACGTTCTGAACGATAGTGAGGCCGTAAAGCACCTGATCGGCGTCGTTCCACAGGATCTGGCTCTCTATCCTGCGTTGAGCGGGCGCGAGAACCTGCGCTTCTTCGGCGAGATGTACGGGCTGAACGGCGCGCGGCTGCGCGAGCGGGTGGATAGCGCGCTGGAGGTCGTTGCGATGACCGACCGCGCTAATGACCCGGTGCAGGCATATTCCGGCGGAATGAAGCGCCGGCTCAACCTGGCGGTAGGGCTGATCAACCACCCGCGCGTGCTGTTCCTCGACGAGCCGACCGTGGGGGTAGACCCGCAGAGCCGCAACCACATCTTTGAGAGCGTTGAGAAGCTGAATCGCGAAAAGGGTATGACGATCCTCTATACCACGCACTATATGGAGGAGGCCGAACGTTTGTGCAACCGTGTTGCTATCATCGATCACGGCAAGATCATCGCTCTCGACACGCCGCGCAACCTGGTTGCAACCCTGGGCGGCGGGATCATCCACGTGGGGATGCCACCGACGGACCCGCTCGTCCCCGCGCAGTCAGACGAAGCGGTCATCCAGCAGGTGCAAGGGCTAGGACAGGTGCGCGCCGCCGCCTTTATACCGCCGCCCGCAGAATCCGGCGCCAACACGCCCCCACGCCGCACGCTCAAGATAGAAACGAACCACGCGGGCGAAGCTCTGATCCAGATCATCCAGCTATTCAAGCAGTTGAATCTGGAAATGCTCTCGGTAGAGACGCTTGAGCCGAATTTGGAAACCGTCTTCCTGCACCTGACTGGGAAATCGCTGCGACAATAAATCTATGTTTACATCTGCCACTGTGGAGGAGCACTCCTCCACAGTGGCAGATGTAGAGAGAATACCCCATGCGCGTTCTGTCCATCCTCAAAAAAGATCTCACCATACTGCTGCGCAGCCGGGCGGAAATGGCGATTCTGTTCCTCATGCCGCTGGCGTTCATCCTGCCGATCAGCTTTGCACTGGGCAGCGGCGACGGCTACGGCATCAACCGCGCGAACAACAAAATCCTCGTCCCTGTAATCGATTACGACGGAGGAGCGCGCGCCCTGGACCTGACCGTTACCATTGGCGAGAGCCTGGCGCCTGAGCGGGAATTCAATGAAGGCCTCCTCCGTAACCTGGGCGCCGCCAATATGCCCGAATGCGAAGCGTACATGGCCACTCTGCAGGATGAGGAGACTGAAGAGACCGGTACGCCAACTGCAAGCGGTACGGTGGACGCGGCAGCAGAAACCCTCACGCCCGCCGTTTCTGAGACGCCAGCTCAGGAGGAAACTGCCGGCGAACAGCCGCCCCTCACAATCCCTGCGCAGTGCGCCGAGAAAGCAGCCCGAGCCATGCTCCAGCGTTCGTGGCGCACGGCAGCCATCATCATCCCGCCGGGGTTTTCCGCGGCAGTGGATGCGGGCGAGCCGGTAGAAGTCTCCCTGCTCTATGACCCCGCCGGTGACTCGGTACGCATGCAGCAGATCGAAGGCGTGGTAAAAGGCGCAACCGTCAAAATCTCGCTGCAAAACCAGCTCGCCGAGGGTCTGGGGCAGATGGCCGATCTCACTATGTTCGCCCCAGAGAACGTGCGTGGCCCCATGCAAGCAGAAGCCGAAGACCCGCAGCCCGTGGAGGGGCAGCAGCCCGCTATCCGGCTGGAAAAAGTCTCACCCGAAAGCGTAGTGCTGCGCGCAACGCCCGACACCTACCAGCAGACGATCCCCGGTTACACGGTGATGTACGTGTTTTTCATCATCACCACGCTCACCAGTGCCATTCGCGCCGAGCGGATCAACGGCACTTTTCGCCGCCTGCTCAGCATGCCGGTAAGCCGCGGATCGCTGCTGATTAGCAAGCTGCTGGCAGCCATCGTGATCGGCGTAGCGCAGGTGCTGCTGCTGTTCGCGGTTGGGGCGCTGGTTTTCGGGCTGGGGTTGGGCAGTTCCCCACTAACATTCCTGCTGCTGACGGTAGTCTTGGTGGCTTGCGCCGCGGCGCTGGGGATAGCAGTCTCCACTACGCGCATCAAAGGGGCCGGGCTCGGCGCGCCGCTGGTGATCGCTGCGCTGCTGGGCGGCTGCATGTTCCCGCCCGATCTGATGCCGCCTTTCCTACGCGCCATCAGCTACACTGTGCCGCACCGCTGGGCGCTCAACGGCTACCAGAATCTGCTGGTACGCGGGCTCGGCTTCGAGCAGGTCGCCCCGCAAATTGCTGTTTTGCTGGCATTTACAGCGGTGTTTTTCCTCTTCGCTGTCATCCGCTTTGATTTTGTCAGCCAGGAGGAGTGACCGATGAACCAGCTTTTGGCTATGATCCGCAAAGAGCTGATACTGTGGGCCAAAAAGCCCGGTCAGTGGATTATCGTGTTTCTGGTGCCTGTGCTGTTCATCTGGATCATACAGGCTGTGTTTGGCAGCAGTGGAACGCCAACCGTCACGGTGTACGCCGTCAACGAGGATGCCGGAAGCCTGGGCGGGCGCGTGATGGATGCGCTGGATGACGCCGAAGCGCTGGCGATCGAAGAGCTGGAAACCGGCGCAGAAGCCCACGAGCTGGTGGGTTCAGGGGCCCGCATGGCGGCTGTGCTGATCCCGGAGAACTTCAGCAAGGACGTAACAACTGATCAAGGCGGTGTGGTGGTCATTATCGTAGACCCGGCCCGCGCGGAACAGGCGAACATCGTTGTCGGTCTGGTGAATGCGGCCCTGGCGCCAATCATCGTGGACGCTGAAGTCTCGCGCGGGGTGGAGGATGGCATCAACCGCGTGATGCTGGAGTATCAGGCTGAGCCAACACCTGAAGGCACGCCCGGCATCGATGAACCTCTGTTCCCCGAAGAAACACCCTTCCAGGAAGAAACCCCAGATTTTGATCTTACACCCTTTGATGAAGAAACACCTTTCTTTGAAGAGACTCCTTTTGGCGAAGTGACCCCCGAGGCCGAAACTACCCCCGCTCCGGGTGAGGAAACCGAGGCTGAGCGCCTGCGCCGGTTCTTCTCCGCTGCGCTGACCGGCATCGTCTCCAGCCAGGTGCAGGAGGCGGTAGATGATCCGCAGGTAAAGCTGGCAGTGCAGCCGGTGGAAGCCGACCCGAACCAACCCGTCCACCGCCCTTCCCTGCTCGACTCGCTTGTGCCGGGCTACAGCCTCATGTTCGTGTTCTTCCTTATCCCCAACCTGGCCCTCTCGGTGATCGAAGAGCGCGAAACAGGCACCATGCGCAGGCTGCTGCTTGCGCCGGTACCGCGCAGCCGCATCCTGCTGGGCAAAATGCTGCCTTACTTCCTGATCGGCGTGCTGCAGTTTGTCGCCGTGATGATGGTCAGCCAGGTATTATTCCGCATTGATCTCGGCTCTCCGCTGGCACTGTTTGTGATGATGGTTGCCAGCGCGCTGGCGATGGCAGCCCTGGGCGTGATGATCGCGGCCTTCGCGCGCACCGCCGGGCAGGCAGATGGGCTGGCCGTTGTGCTGGTACTGGCGATGGCGGTTGTCAGCGGGGCAATGTTCCCCAGCATCTCTATCCCCGGCGTACAAATGGCCACCCCGCACTACTGGGCCATGCAGGGCTTCCTCAACGTCATCGCCCGCGGCTCGAATGTGGAAGGCGTGCTGCTGCCCGCGGGCATCCTGGTAACCATGGCGGCGGTATTCTTTACCATTGGAGCAATCCGCTTCCGGTTTGAGTAGATCTCGCTTTCAAACTTGTTAAGTCTCCCTTATCAACGGCGCAAAAACGACTCTTTTTGCGCCGTTGATACGTTAACGTTAGTGTGATGTCATCGCCGCAAGGGAGATTATGACCCAACCAACCGATCCTCAAAGCATAATGCAGTGGATCATCCGCGCAAAGCAGGGGGACTCGGAGGCCGTCGGGATGCTGTATGAAGCCCACCGCCTGAGCATCTACCGCTACCTGTACTATCGCACGGGCGATGGGCAGACAGCGGACGATCTCACATCGGAGGTTTTTTTGCGCATGATCCGCGCGCTGTCTGGATACCAGTTTCAGGACGTATCCTTCCAGGCCTGGCTGTTCCAGATCGCGCATAATTTGTTGAATGATCATTATCGAAAATCGAGCGTCCGAAAAGCCGTGCAGTTGGAGGAGAACATGGTGATGGAAGACCCCACGCTCAAACGGTCCAGGCCGGTGGAGCGCACGCTGAACAGCGTGGTGCTGCAAAAGGCGCTGGAGGGGCTGTCGGTGGACCAGCGCGACGTGATTGTGCTGCGCTTTATCGCGGGTATGCCAATCAACGAAGTCGCGCAGGCGCTCCAAAAGAGTGAAGATGCGATAAAGGGCTTGCAGCGCCGCGCCCTTCTGTCGCTGCGAAGTGTGCTGAACGAATGGGAGATCCACTATGCTGAATTATGACGAACTGCTGCAGCAAAAACTCGACCAGTTGGAGCATGGGCAGCCGCTGGAAGCCGTATTGAAGGATCTGCCAGAAGAAGCCGCCGACCTCGCGCCGTTGATCCGGCTGGCTGCGGCAGTCAGCGCCGTGCCACACCCCGAGCCGCTTGCCGAAACAGTCAGTATGCAGCGCAAGCAGGTGCTCGCCTCTGCCGAAGAACTGACCCGCCCAACGCCCCAGCGCCAGGCGCAGCCGAAACCGCTGTTCCTGCCCACAATACCGCAACGGCAGCAGGCCCAGCCATCCCAATCGTGGAGCCCCCTGGCATGGATTGGCGGAACAGCCCTGATCGGCGCTGCCGGGGCAGCAGCCGTACTGTTTATCGTCACTGTGATTGGCCTGGGCGTTTGGCTCTCAGGCCGCGGAATGGATTCCGCCCGTGTAGAGCAGGTCAGCGGGCAGGTGCAGGTGGCGACCGGCCGCGACGGCACCGCCTGGAAGAATATCGACACCGGCTATCGCCTGAACCGTGGGGACCAGATCCGCACGCTGGGCGCTTCGAGCGCCACGCTGCGCTATCACGAAGGCACGCGCACGTTCGTAGCCCCCAATACCACCCTCACCTTCACCCAGCTTAACGGATCGTCTGGCAAAGCCATCCAGGTGGAACTAACCCAGCAAGGCGGCCAAACGTCGCACAATGTTACGCCGCTGCAAGGGGAAAATAGTTTCTTCCTCGTCCGCACCCCCTCTGGCACCGCCAGCGTGCACGGCACGCAGTTCGCGGTTAAGGTTGGTGAAGGTGGAAATTCGCAGTTCTCAGTGGATTCCGGCGAGGTGCGCGTGAACAACGACACCGCCCAGGTGACACTGCTGGCCGGACAGGCGACCACCGCCACAAGCAGTGGAACGATCCAGGAGCCGGCCTTCCAATTCACAGTACAGGGCGCGGTCCTTGCCGTGGAAGCCCGAACGGACGGCTCGCTATGGTGGGAGGTATCTGGAGTAGCCTTTGCGGTGGACGAGTTCACCAGCATCGCTCCTGGCCTGGGTTATGGCAGCATGGTGCGAGTCGCCGGGCGCATTCTGGAAGACGGCCTATACCTGGCCGACAGCATCGATCCGGCGGCGGAAAACGAGCAGTCCGCTTCATTTACCGGCACACTCGAAGCGATGGATGGCGAATACTGGCTGGTTAGCGGAGTGAGCGTTCTGGTCAGCGATGGCAGCGATGGCAACCCCGCAACCGCGCTCGATCCCAACCTTTCTTTGGGTGATCCCGTGCGAGTGACATTCAACACCCTGCCCGATGGCACCTGGCTGGCCCTGGCTGTTGAATCGCTGTTAGAGGATGAAGAACTGCCCACCGCCACTGCAACCGCCGATCCGGGTGCCATGCCGAGCTACGAATTCGAGCCGGATGAACTGGCACAGCAAGTCTGCTCGGGCAGCAGTTACAGCCTGACCGGCGCTCTGAGCAACACCTCTGATGACAGCAAGGATTATGCTGCCAACGTTCAGCTCGGTTACCTGATCGACCGGGGCGGCGAGTACGTCAGCACGGTAGAGATCATTCCCAGCGGCTGGTCGCGCATCGAAGCCGGACAAACCGTACCCTTCACCGTGCGCGTAAATATGAACCAGAATTGGGCTTCCGCGCCGGAGAGCACTGAAGTGAAGCTGCGCGTGTTCGTGGAATCGGCCACCAACCGGCCCGACCACCTGAACGGGCGGATGACGGTTACCATCGTTGCAAGCTGCGATGAGACGCCCACGCCAACGCTGCCGCCGACCGCCACCCAGATCCCCACCCAAACGCCCACCGGCACCGTCACTGTCGAGCCGCCTCCTACTGCTACCACTGCGTCGACCCTCCCATCTGGTGAGGCCGGGAATTGCACCGGCGCTAACCCACACCCGACCGGGATGAACCTGACGCAGCGCTACGGCGTGCCATACGAGACGATCATGTACTGGTTCTGCGAAGGCCATTACGGATTCGGTGAGATTGACCTGGCATACAGTCTGAGTATCGAATCCGGCCGACCAGTGGAAGAGATCTTCGCCATGCGCGCCTCTGGCATGGGCTGGGGCGAAATCAAGAAGGCCGTTGGTAACGGTGCTGAGAACGGCAATGGAAACGATAAAGACAAGGGGAATGACAAAGACAAGGATAAAGACAAGAATAAGAACAAGAAGAAGCCTTAAACTTCTCTCTTGAAAGAATCAGCGGCTCGCGTCTGTAGTATGGACGCGAGCCGCCACGGTTTTCACAAAATTGCTTCCCTTTTTTCGGGGTTTGGGGAATGGGTGGCCGCGTTGCGGCCACCCATTCCCCAAAAACCGCTCTTCTCCCCTTCCAGCTTGCGGAGCAAGCGCAGGAAGGGGCCGGGGGTTGGCCCTCTGGTTGGGGCTTTCACAAAGTCGAGCGCTTTGTGAAAGCCCTACGCGAGCCGCTTTTTTCCTTGCGCTGATTTAGGGTGTGCGGTATTCTTAACCCTGGGAGTGGATAGGTCCCGGTGGGCTTCCCGGTCTTCAAAACCGGTGGCGGGTCGCGTTGCGGGCCGCGGTGGGTTCGACTCCCATCCATTCCCGTCTTATTTTAATAGTTATTTTTGTCTCACTACCCTCTTGAGTATTCTGTACAAAATGCACTTTACCCAGAAGATAATCATGACGGACTGATTTGTTTTGTGGATACAGATTTAAACAGGAAGCAGAGATGGGGACTGAACATGACTACTAATCAAGCGTTAATTGAAAAATTTTGGAATGCCGTCTTTTTGCAAGATTATGAGATGGTACGAAAATACATTGCTGAAGGATTTGATGTAAACGCGCGTATACCAGGCAAAGCCGCTCCGATTACCATTGCCCAAACTGCCGAGGATATGGTCATGCTTAAAATTTTATGGGCAGCTGGGGTTCATCCGGCGACACCCTGGCTAGAGACTGTTTTTGGGGACTTCGCTAATGGTGGCGATGGAACAAAGTTCAAGGCCAAGAAAGAGAGACCTGTAGGAAAATTAATTCTGCACCGATATAACGGTGATGAGGAGTTTGTTTTGGAAGAGGCAGTAATTTCCATAGAACCGGACGGCGATAATCTGTGGCTCATCCTGGAGGCGGAAACGAACGGAACTGTTGTCAAAAGTTTGCCAGACACCGAACCGTTGAATGCGACTCCTTCTGCATACTTATCCACTTCCTTGAAGAATCCTAATGTCAAAGATCTGTCCGGGCTTCGAGTTTCAATTAAAGATTCGCAAGAAGATAATGACACAACCTTTTACTATGTTGAACACCAATCTCTTCAGTCGAATGAAATTGAGTTTATCTCCAAAAAGAAGATGCAATACATGGTGAAGTGGAAAGGTTTGACAACCGACGTTAACAATTACGATGGTTCGGTCCCCCCAACCAGTATTGAAATTGAAGGCTGGTTCACTCTGAAAAAGCGGACTTGAAATACATTTGCTAAATTTCGTGTCAGGCTGTGCAGTTACCGTTTTTACGTTTGGTGAGGAAGCATAAATGACTACCATTCGAATAGCAACTCTAGAGGACGCCGGGCAAGTTCAATCAATCTACGCGCCGGTGGTGCGCGAAACAGTGACTTCGTTCGAGATTGAGCCACCCAGCATCGCTGAGATGCGCGGACGAATGGAAGAGGTGCTCACCGCCCTTCCCTGGCTGGTGTGCGAGAACGATGGCAGCGTGTTAGGCTACGCCTACGCGGGCAAACACCGCGCCCGCTGGGCCTACCAATGGTCGGTGGATGCTTCGGTTTACATCCACGCGGATGCGCGGCGGATGGGTATCGGGCGGGCGCTGTACGCATCATTGTTCCAAATCTTGTGCTTGCAAGGCTACTATAACGCCTATGCAGGAGTGACTCTGCCCAACCCGGGCAGCGTGGGCCTGCACGAGGCGGTGGGGTTCAAACCGGTTGGCGTGTACCACCACGTTGGCTACAAAATGGGCGCATGGCACGACGTGGGTTGGTGGGAGCTGGAGCTTCAGCCGCGCATTGTTGAGCCGCCTGCCCCCATTGGTATCCAGACGGCGCAGCAGCTCCCTGGTTGGCAAAATGCGCTATCAGCGGGCCTGTCGCTGATCAAGGTGTAACCGCCACGAATACCGTTTGCTGGTTAGGGCAGGGGAGCTTCGCTCCCCTGCCCTAACCAGCAAACGGAAAGGCACTCCTTGAGAATATTCGAACCTTTGCGCTTGCCCATTGAGAGTATAATCTCGATATGAATGGTAGGAGATTATGCAGCAAGATGCTGTAACAAACATTGAATTTGCAGACCAGTACTCGCGCTTCGATGCCATCGTTGGGCGCGTGCTGCGTATTGAGGATGTAACCACCGGAAATCCGGAGAAAGATTACATCGTCCGTTACCGGGGACGGCTCTATTCCGAGGACAGTGAGATTGCCTACGAGCAGATCACGCGCGATCTGGCCCCATACGGCGTCACCCCGCTGTTCCGTTGGGATGAAGAGCGCCATGCAGTGCTCCTGGTTCCTGCGCGCCCCGTGCCCAAACCGTCTAACCCGCGCGTTAACCTGATCATGTTCCTGCTGACCCTGCTCAGCGTGACGTTAACTGGTGGGTTGGTAGCAGGTACAGAGATCACGGGCGGCGGCATCCTGGACAATGTGTGGCGCTTTTTGAGCAACGGATGGCCCTTCTCGCTCGCGCTGTTGGGCATCCTGGGCGCGCACGAGTTCGGGCACTACCTGGTCGGGCGGTATCACGGCGTGCAGCTCACACTGCCGTACTTCATCCCCTTTCCGCTGTCCCTGTTCGGCACAATGGGCGCGGTGATCAATATGAAAGAGATGCCCAAAAACCGCCGCCATTTACTTGATATTGGGCTGGCAGGCCCCCTGGCCGGTTTGGTGGTCGCCATCCCGGTCATTCTCATTGGCCTGTCACTCTCCACGCTCGACCCCATTCCCCGGCAGTTCCCGCAGGGCATGGTGATTCAGATGGAAGGCAACTCTTTGCTCTACCTGGCGCTGAAATACATCATGTTCGGCCAGCTTTTACCCGCGCCCGCCAGCTATGATGGCATGTCGCCGGTACTGTACTGGCTGCAGTACTTCTTCACCGGGCGGCCTGCGCCGTTGGGCGGCCTGGATGTGATGCTGCACCCGGTTGCGCTGGCCGGGTGGGGCGGCATGCTCGTAACCGCGCTGAACCTGATCCCCGCCGGGCAGTTAGACGGCGGCCACGTGATGTACACCCTGTTTGGCCGCCGACGTGCCTCGCGCATGGTACCGTACATCCTGGGCACTCTGGCCGTGCTGGGCCTGTTCTGGTTCGGCTGGTGGCTGTGGATGGCGCTGATCTTCTTCCTGGGCCGCACCTACGCCGAACCGCTGGATCAGATCACGCCCCTGGACGGCCGCCGCCGCGCGCTGGCAATATTCGCACTGATCCTCTTCTTCCTCGTATTTACCCCCGTGCCGATCAACATCATCGGCGGAATGTAAAAAACACTGCTCTTTTCGGGTTTCAAGGAGTTTATGGTTTTTTGGTGTGGTTGTGGTGCGCGAGTACGTCACGCACCACAACCACACCAAAAAATTTAATACAGCGGCACCGCCGGGTCGACTGTGCGAGCATATGCATCAATCCCGCCCGCCAAGTTATATACCGACGACCAGCCATTGTCCAGCAGCCAGGCCGTCACCTGGGCGCTGCGAACGCCGTGGTGACAAAAGACCACAACCGTGCTGGCCTTATCCTCGCGGACCTTTTCGGGTAGTCCCTCCAGGTGCTTGCGCGCCAGATCGCTGAGCGGCGCGTGCAGCACACGCTCATCGGGGAACTTCGCGCGTGGAAACTCATACGGCTCGCGCACGTCTAGCAGCATAAAGTCCGAGCGTGCCTGCATCCACTCGGCTAACTCTTTCACGGTGATCTCGGGGAGCACCAGATCTTCTTCGGTCATGAGTTCTCCGTTTCTAGCGGTTCATTTTCAGGTATGTCCGGTGCGTTTTCAACATTGGTATTACCGCCGGCCGGATCGGGTTTTTCATCCTGTTTGAATTCAAATACCAGCACCTGGTTCATGTGCGCCACGTGCGGCTTGCCTTTCTTGCCAATGTGCACCACGCTGATCGAGGCGGTATTCGAGGCAACGCGCTGGAATTCGTCCAGCGGCACGGCCAGGAAGTGAGCCATCAGCAGGCGGATGATATCGCCGTGACTGAAGCACGCCACCATATCTTTTTCATCGTGCGCCGCTACGATGCGCTCGATCTCCGCTACGGCGCGGGTCTGCACCTCCACGAAGCTCTCGCCGTTGGGAAAGCGCATCTCAGAAGGCGTATTCTGCACCACTTTCCACAGCTTACGCTTACCGAGCTGCTTGAGCGTCTTGCCTTCCCAATCGCCATATGCCAACTCGATCAGCCCAGGCGCCATTTGGATAGGCAGATTCAGCGCCTGGGCCAGCGGCTCGGCGGTCTCTACGGCGCGCTCCAGCGGGCTGCTGTAGATCGCTTTGATCGGCGCTTTGCACAGCACTTCGGCCAGCATCTGCGCCTGTTTTTTGCCATTGTTGTTGAGGTGAACCTTTGGCAGGCGCCCCGCGAGGCGCTTGCCGACCATGCTATTTTCCCCGTGGCGGATCAGTAGAAGGGTGGTCATTATTCTCCTGCTCTTGCTTGTTTTTGGGTGCGACCAGGCCTGCCGCTCGCGAAGCCTCGCGCAGCTTTTCCAGCCGCTCAGCGATGCGTGCCTCGTAGCCCTGGTCTGAGGGTTCATAAAATACCGTACCAAGCAGGTTGGACGGTAAGTACTGCTGTGGGATAAAGTGGCCGGGAAACATGTGCGGGTACTGGTACCCCTGGCCGTGCCCCAGGCCTTTTGCGTCTCGGCTGGAATCCATCAGATGGACGGGCACCGGGCCTGTGCCATGTTTGGCAATCTCTTCGGCGGCCTTGTAGTAGGCCCCCGTCGAATTGGATTTTGGCGCAGTCGCCAGATACAGCGTCGCCTCGGTGATCGGATAGATGCCCTCGGGCATACCGATGAACTCAAATGCCTGGGCGGCAGCATTTGCCACCACCAGCCCCTGCGGATCGGCCAGGCCGATATCCTCGCCGGCCAGGATGATCAGGCGGCGCAGAATAAAGCGCGGGTCTTCACCCGCGGCGATCATCTTTGCCAGCCAGTACAGCGCGGCGTCGGGGTCCGATCCGCGCACCGACTTGATGAAGGCCGAGATGGTGTCGTAGTGGTTATCGCCGCCTTTGTCATATTGCAGCGAGCGCTGCTGGATCGACTCCTGCGCGATATCCAGCGTGATGTAGACTTTGCCTTCTTCGTCTGGGATCGTCGACTCTACTGCCAGTTCGAGCGCATTGAGCACGTTGCGGGCATCCCCACCGGAAACGTCGATCAGGTGCGCGCGCGCCTCTGGGGCGATCGTCACCTGGCGGCTGCCGTAGCCGCGCTCAGGGTCGGCCAACGCCCGGTCGATCAGCGTGCCCAGGTGCTCCTCACTCAATGGCTCGAGCGAGAAGATACGCGAGCGCGACACCAGCGCGCGAATCACCTCGAAGTAGGGGTTCTCGGTGGTCGCGCCAATCAGCGTGACCATGCCGCTCTCCACATGGGGCAGCAGCGCATCCTGCTGGGCTTTATTCCAGCGGTGGACCTCATCGATAAACAGGATGGTCCGGCGGCGGTAGAGCTTGCGGCGCTCTTCGGCCTCGCTGATCACCCGGCGCAGCTCGGCCACGCCTGCCAGCACCGCCGAGATCGATTCGAAGTGCGCCTGCGTGTGCAGGGCGATGAGCTGCGACAGGGTGGTCTTGCCGGTGCCGGGCGGCCCCCACAGGATGATGGAGGAAAACAGCCGGTCCGCCTCGATGGCGCGGCGCAGCAGCCGCCCCGGCCCAACGATGTGCTCCTGCCCTACTACTTCATCGAGTGTACGGGGCCGCATCCGGGCTGCAAGCGGCGCTTCCTGGTCCATCCGTTCCTGCATCGCGTGGTCGAAGAGATCCATAATTAAGATTGTACTACAGCGTTGCCAGATACTGATGGATCAGCGCCACGGCCATTGCCCCCTCCCCTACGCCCGAGGCGATCCGCTTCACGGACCCGTGACGCGTATCACCGGCTGCGAAAATGCCCGGTACACTACTTTCGAGGAATAGGGGCTGCCGTCCATTGGTCTTGTAGTACGCATCTTGCCCGGCTTGCACAACGTCGCTGCCGGTGAGGATATACCCCTGCTCGTCGCGCGCCAGCAGATCGCCCAACCACTCGGTGCGGGGCAGCGCGCCGATGAAAATAAACAGCGCCGCCGCGGAAACCTTTTCTTCCTGCCTCGTCCTTTCATCGCGGATGGTGACCGACTCAAGATGGTCATCGCCTTCCACGGCGGTGATCGTCGCCCGCGTGCGCACGTGTATGTTTTCGGTCGACTCAATCTGCTCGATCAGGTACTGCGACATGGTCTTCGTGAGCGATTCCTCGATGGTCAAAATGGTCACCCGGTTGGCGAAGCGGGTCAGGTACATGGCTGCCTGCCCAGCAGAATTGCCGCCGCCCAGAATGAACACCTCTTTGCCCTGGCAGGTGATCGCCTCGGTAACGACCGCGCCATAGTACACGCCTGCCCCGGTCAGCGCCTCTTCACCCGGCACGTTCAGGCGGCGGTATGCAACCCCGGTCGCAATGAGAAGCACGTGGCAGGCCACAGTGCTGCCATCCGCGAGCTGTACCAAACGATAATGCCCGCGCAGAGTCACATCGGTGGCCTCCTGCGGGTTGAGAATCTCGACGCCAAAGCGGGCCGCCTGCGCCACTGCTCTGCGGGTAAGCTCCGCGCCGCTGAGACCCGATGGAAAGCCCAGGTAGTTTTCGATCCGCGAACTCTGCCCTGCCTGCCCACCCGGCGCTTCCGCTTCGATCAGCAGGGTATGCAGTCCCTCAGACGCGCCGTACATCGCCGCGGATAATCCCGCCGGCCCGCCGCCTACTACCACCAGGTCGTAGAAGCGCGATTCCGCCTGCTGCTGCAAGCCTACCCGGTCCGCCAGATCTTCCAGCGGCGGGCGAACCATGTACGTGCCATTGGGGAAGAACACAACCGGCAACCGGCGATCGGCGGCGTCGACCGTTTTCATCAGTTCGTCTGCCTCGGGCGACTCCTCGATCTCGATCCAGCGGTAGGGGACCAGGTTGCGGGCCAAAAAAGCGCGCACCTTATGCGCGTGCTGTGACCAGCGATACCCCACAATGCGGATGCTTCCGGTCACTGCCCCGGTATGCGACCGCCAATCTTCCAGCAAATCGTCCATCATCGGGTACAGATCGTCTTCCGGGTTCTGCACCGGCTTGAGCACGTAATGATCCATCTCCAGGTCGTTCAGGCGGCGCAGAACTTCTTCCTTATCGCCATAGGTTGCCACCAGCACGCGCTTTCCGTGCGGGTACATCTCGGAGACTTCATGGATCAAATCATCACCCGGCTCTTCTGGCAGCCGGCAAGAGGCAATCAGCATCGCTAGCGGCACAGACCGCTCCTGGCAGTGCTCCAACGCAGCTCGGGCAGCTTTTGTAGTAGCTACCGTCTTCACCTGGAAACGGTCACCGTAGCGGCCTTTCAGGATTCCTTGAATTGTTTTGCGGAAATCCCGATCATCGTCAACCACCAGCATCATGGGTTTGGCGTGTCTTGTCACAGGTCCTCCAGTATCGCAGAATCCCCCTGCTGCCGCCCATCATACCATGACTGATGCCCACCCAACTACAGCGATGCGGACATCTTCCCCAATTCGCTGCGCAGGTTTTCGATGATGGCTGCATTACCGTTTTCGTCGCCCATCGTCGCCATCTGGCGCTTCTTATGGGCCAGTTCTGCGCATAGTTGGAAGAAACGCACCGTGCTGCGGAATGATCCGCGCCCCATGGCAGCGAGACGCGCGCGGCTCTGCCCAAACATAGAGCACGCCAGTGCATACTGCTGCTGTGTGATCGTCTGGCGGTCCACTTCTTCGCGCAGATACTCACCCAGCCACTGCTTTTCGCGGTAGATCAGCCAGACGATGAACAGAAACATGAAGATCCAGCCCGTCCAGGCAACGAACACCGCCGCAACCAGCCCCACCGCCCCCGAGAGGAAGGTGAGCAGTGAATTGTGCAGCGAATGGGTGAAGATGGCAATGCTCAGACCCAGCAGCGGCGCGCCAACCTGCACCAGCACATTTTTGCTGTGCCGGGCGACCGCCAGCCCAATGCCGATGAACGAGGTGAAGAAGGCATGCTGCCAGCCAAAGATCACAAAGCGCAGGAAAACGAGGAGCAGCAGCCCGGAGATGCCCTCCTCCACGTAGGAAGAGAAATAGTACAGCACATCTTCGGTAGCGGCAAACCCCAGCGCGGTGACCGAGGCATACACAATACCGTCCAGGATTGAGTCAAATTCATTGCGCGCCAGCAGGAAAACCAGCAGCACTGCCAGCCCTTTAAGAACCTCTTCGGTGACGGGTGCAAACAGCGAAGAGCCCGCCATTTCTTCCAGTGCCTCCGATCCGGTGAGCATCAGCACGCCCTGCCCCAACAAGATCTGTAAAACCAGCGCGCCGATCACCGCCACGATGGCGCCCCAACTGAACACACCCCCCAGAAGCGCCTTGGGCTCTTTCTCGTATCGGTCCAGCCAGTAGATGATGGCTGCCAGCAGGAACATGGGCACAAACCCGAATACAGCGGAGAGGAAGAAACCGGTCAACTCGTTCATGGCTGCTATTATAGCGAGGATTGAAGGAAATTTGTGATATTTCCAGTCCATAAGGATCGCTTCACGATCCCTGTGGACTGGAAATATCACAAATTCTTACTCCGGTTATTCACCAGGTACACCCCACCCACTACCGCCAGGCCGCCCAGCCACTGCCCGGCGGAGAGCGATTCCCCTGCCAGCGGGATCGCCAGCAGCGCGGTGAGCACCGGCTGGAGCACCAGCGTGGGCGCAACCACCGATGCAGGCAGGTGGCCCAGCGCGTAAGCGATAGCAAAGTACCCACCCACCTGCGTGATCAGCGCCGCCGCGAGAAAGATGAGCCAGGTGATGCCGGAAAAGCCGCTCAACGGCATGCCGAGAATCAGCGAGAAGACCAGCAGACCCAGCGCGCCAAAAACGCTCACCAGCCAGACGTAGGGCAGCACCGCCATATGCTCGCGCCCGCGCTGCGTCACCAGGAAGTACCCGGCATAGAACACGCTGGAAAGCAGCGCCAGCAAATTACCGCCCGTCATACCGGTTTGCAACACAAAATCCGCGCCGATTACCACCGACGCGCCTACCAGGGTGATGACCAATCCCAACCAGAACGCGCCGGTCAGCCGCTCGCGCCAAACCAGGGCGGCAAACAGCGCCACCCACAGCGGCGACATATTGTTCAACAGAGTCGCATTCGCCACGCGCGTATAGTCGATGGCAATACTCCAGGTGCCGTGGTCGAGCGTTGAGAAGACCCCCGCTGCCAGCGGAAAGACCAGCAGCCGCGGCTGAAGGATTATCTGCTGTAGCGGTGGAAAGCTCATTTTGCGCATCTGCTGGACTGCGATCGGCAGCATAATCAACGCCGCAAACCCAAAGCGGTAGAAAGACGTCACCGGGCCGGGAGCATCCGACCAGCGGATAAACAGGCTGGAAAAGCTCAGCGCCAGGACGCCAAAAGCCAGGGCAGCGTATGGGAGCAAGTTGCTGCGCCTATTCGCCAGGTTCGGGCCAGTTTTCGAGAAGGTCCGGCAGTTCGTTGAGCGCGTAAATTACCGCGCCCGGTAAAACTTTAGCGGCCAGGGCACGGTTTTCGGGCGTATCGTTGCGGCGGGTGATCCACACGCTGGAGATGCCTAACTGATTGGCCCCCACCACATCCGCAGAAACGATATCACCTACCATCACCGTCTTATGCGGGTCTGCGCCCCAAAAAGCCAGCGCCTGCCGGAAGATTTCGGGGTTGGGCTTGCGGTAACCCGCCACCGCCGATGTGAGAATGAAGTCAAAGTGGCTGCGCAGGTTGGCGTTATCTACCAGCGTCTGCACATCTGCATCATCCGAGGCGTTGGAGACAATGCCCAGCTTGTGCCCGCGCGCGCGCAGAGTCTCCAGAACCGGCGCGGCATCCGCCTCCACGTGCCAGTGCTTCTGCGAGACCCCATACATCACTTTGAGCGCCTTCTTCAAGTGATCTCCAAGCGGTTCGGGGTAACTGTGCGCACGCAGAGCCTCGCGCATCACGTGTTCAGAGGTGTACTCGGTGAAGGTGTCGTTGCGCTTGCGGTAGAACTCCTCGATTAACGCGTAATAGGCGGTGGGGAAGGCATCTTTATCCAGGTTGTAGCCCATCTCGCGCAGATACCGGGTCGCAGCGCGAACAGATTGCGACATGACCACGGGCCAGTCGCCATCGAAGTAAATCAGCGTGGAGCCGAGATCAAACATGACGTACGGAAAACGGAGCGCCATGCTTAGTACCCTCGCTCAAATGTAAAGCGGTTGAGAAGCGGAGCGCCGGTCAGATAGCGCTTCAGATTCTCGCCGAAGAGATCCACCGCCCGGCGGTTGTAGTGCACGCTCATTCCCGCCACGTGTGGGGTAATGATGACGTTGGGCAGCTTCCAGAAGGGGCTGTTCGGTGGAATTGGCTCCTCGTTGAACACATCCAGCGCGGCTCCGGCAATGCGGCGTTCTTGCAGCACGGTTTGCAGCGCCGCCTGATCGACGATGCCGCCGCGCGCCATGTAGACGAGGAAAGCGGTCGGCTTCATTGCCGCCAGTTCCGCTGCGCCGATCAAGCCGCGTGTTTCGGCGGTGTACGGCAGCGCGACAACCACGTAATCACATTCGCGAAGCATCGACTTCAGGGCCTGGTAGGGGTACAACCGGTGGAACAAATCGCCGCCGGGGTCACCTAAACCGGGGATCATATAGCCAGCGTCTTCTGGGTGCATCACATCGTACTTGGTCGCTAGAACTGTGCCGCCAAAGGCGCGCACCAGTCGGGCAATTTCGCGCCCAATGCTGCCATAGCCCACCAGCCCTACCGTGCTGTTACGCATCTCCTGTGGGCGGAACCGCTCCCAACGGTCGCGGGGCCATTCGGCGTGCGCCTGGTTCGCTGCCAGCTCGGGCATGCGATGCCCCAGCATGAGCATCATCGTGACGGCATACTCTGCCATTTGTGGGGCCGCCGCGCCGCTAAGCGTGGTGATCATCAAGTCATTCTTCTGCAGCAGCGGTGCCTCAAGCAGCGAGTCGATCCCGGCAAAATGGCACTGCAGCCAGCGCAGGCTGGGGGCCTGCTCCGGGGCCGGCAGCACCCGGTCGGTGTAAAGCACTTCCGTTTTCGCCAGCACGTCCGCAGGGATATCACGCACCTCGCGGGTGGGAAGCACAGTTAGATGCACGCGCGGCGAGATCTCACGCAGCATTTGCAGTTCCGCTTCTGAGAACGGGATGGTGATTAACACTTCGACAAGCTGGCTTTTTTCTCGTTCCATAAGGCTCCCTGAAACACCTCACCCCCGTCCCCTCTCCATTTTCGTTGATTTTTACGAAAATGGAGAGGGGACGGGGGTGAGGCGTTCTTTATAGATAAATCTTATTCGGATCCAATTCTTCTCTCAAAATTCGCAGGCTCTCTTCGCTGGGAGGCTCGGTGCAGCGCAAATCTTGTGCCACACGCAGCGACCAGCCGGTGTTCTCTAGCACCTGCTCTACGGTGACGCCAGGGTGCAGCGCAGTAAGAACCAGCTCACCGTCCGCGTCCATATCCGGTTCCAAAATACCCAGGTTGGTTACTACCGCCTGGGGACCGCCGCCGCGCACGCCCACAGCCTCGCGCCGCGTGCCGCCGTAGCAGTAGCCCGCTGAGGTCTGGAAATCAACCTTCTCGGGGAAACGGCGCTTCTGGTGCGGGGTGATGATATAGCAGCGGTTGGCCCACCCGGCGATCTCCTGCGAGCCGCCGGAGCCTGGCAAGCGCACCTTGGGGTGCTCATAACTGCCCACAACCGTAGCGTTGATATTGCCAAATCGGTCGATCTGCGCGCCGCCCAAAAAGCCCACGTCCACGTTGCCGCGCTGAAGGTAGAAGGTAAACACGTCGTACATGCTGCAAACGGCAGCCGCGCCGCTCACCAGGGTCGGGTCGCCGATGGAGAGAGGCAGGCGGGCAGGCCGCGCGCCGATCACCCCGGCTTCGTAGATCATATAGAGATTGGGAGCGTGCGTGCGACGGGCCAGGTTGCACGCCAGGTTGGGCAGCCCCACGCCCACAAATACCACGTCGCCGTCCCGCAGCAGCCGGGCAGCGTTGATCGTCATCAGTTCAGAGGAAGTGTATTCCATTAATAGGCTCCGTAATCAACAGCGGCGGCGGGGCGGGTTGGAACCTGCAGTCGGGCGTGGATGGCTGTGCCCAGCTTCTCCCAATATTCATTCCGGTCGGCGACTCCGCAAACCCATTCGTCAAGGTAAGCTTGCATCGTCTCCGACTTCTCGCTGATCTTGTCCCATTCCAGGTAGAAGTCGTTGTCGCGGTCGTAGTAGCCCTGTGTGTAGGACGGGTGCGCGGCATACGGCACGTGGCATACGGCGTCCACGATGAATTCGGGGATCAGGGTGCGGTTGGGGTCTGAGCGGATCACGTCCTCGTCTACGATCTCTTCGGCGGTGAGGATAACATGTTTGGAGGCAAAAGCAGCCTCCTTTTGCTCACCGACGATACCCCACAGGTGGGCATTGCCGCGCGCGTCACAGCGCTGCACGTGTACTACGGCCACGTCGGGGTTCAGCGGCGGCACGACCACCACTTCCTTGCCGCTGTACGGGTCGACTACCCGGCGGATCTTGGGGTTATTGCGCTCCAGGTCGGTGGCAGCCGTCTGGTTCATGGGCATAAAGGGCAGCCCGGTAGCGCCAGCCTGCAAACGAGAGATCATGCCAAAGTGTGAGTATTCTTCCCATTCGAGCTTCCCCGCCTCAATCGCCGCGCGGACGGCACGAAGCGAGCCGACACCGGGGTTGCCAATGTAGGAAAAAATCACTTTAGAGGCGCAGCCCGCCGCGACCATCTGGTCGTAAACCAGGTCGGGGGTAGCGCGTGCCAGCACCAGGTTCTTGCGACCCTGGCGGATGATCTCGTGGCCGGCGGCAAAGGGAATCAGATGCGTAAAACCGGCCAAATATACGCAGTCGCCATCGTGGATCAAGCGGGAGACTGCATCAGAAAGAGAACAGAGTTTGGTCATAAGGATGCGAAAAGGAGAGCGGTGAAGGAGAATGGATCAGGCTTTCTTCTCAGGCTTTTTCCCCGAATTTTTGAGGATGCGGAAGCGCCCGGAAGGTGGGCCTGGTTTGACCGGATCTCGGAACCAGAGGAAAATGCCCAGACCGAGAAACATAGCCCCAAAGAGGAAGAAATTGCAGGATGGCGCCTTGGCCATATCCGCCATAACAAACAGGACAATCAGCAATAGGCCCAGCAGGATAAAGAATGTGCCAACCTTGTGAGTCATACAGGCTCTTTCTGGCAGTCCTGCCTGTAGCAGGCAGGACTGCCGGATGTATTGGCTTTATGCGCGGCGGACCAGCGTGCGGATCTGCTCGTGCATATACAGCGGTAGATAGTACAGGCCGCCCGCGTTCTTTCCGGTCGCGCCAGAGCCCTTCCAACCACCAAAGGGTTGGAAGCCCGGCCACGCGCCGGTGGTTGCGCCCTGCGGGCGGTTGGCGTAGGTCACGCCGGCTTCAATGTGATCGAAGAACCATTCCACTTCTTGTGGCGTGCCGTAGAAGCCGGCGGTCAGGCCGTAGGCAACATCGTTGGCCTCGTGCATGGCATCTTCGAGGTTACTCACTTTGGCGATGGTCGTGATGGGAACGAACATCTCCTGCTTCCACAGCGGGTGATCGAGGGGCAGGTTATCCACCAGGGTCGGCGCAACAAAATAGCCCTTGCCAAAATCGTCCTCCGTCAGCGCCTTGCCGCCGGTGAGGATCGTGCCGTGCTGGCTGAGATCCTCGGCGAAGTTCTGGTAGTCGCGGTACGAGCTGCGGTTGACGACTGGCCCCATGTTTACGGTGCGACCGGTCGGGTCACCGACCACCAGCTTATTGGTCAGCTCCACCAGCCTGGCGACGAGCTGATCGTAGACGGGCTCTTCGATGAATACGCGCGAGCAGGCCGAGCACTTCTGCCCCTGCAAACCAAACGCCGAGCGGACGATGCCGGTAGCAGCGTCTTCGAGGTTTGCGTGGCGCGAGACGATGGCCGGATTCTTGCCGCCTAGCTCCAAAATGGTCGGGCGGATCCATGGGCCTTGGGCGAAGTCGCGGAAGATGCGCATGCCCACATCAAACGAGCCGGTGAAGGTAACACCTGCCACGTCCGGGTTATCGATCAGCGCCTGGCCAAGCGTGGAGCCGGGGCCGGTGACGAAGTTGAACACGCCTGCGGGCACCCCGGCTTCCTGCAAGCACTCGGCGATGAGGCGCGCCGTCCAGGGAGTATCGGTGGCGGGTTTCATCACCACCGTGTTGCCCGTCACCAGCGCCGCGCCGGTCGGCCCGCCGCACAGCGCGGCAGGGAAGTTAAACGGGCTGATGACCAGCCACACGCCGTAAGGGCGCAGGATGGACATGTTGGTGGACTGGAACCCGGTCAGCGGGTCGCGGCCCATCTCTTTGATGTAGCCGTCGTTCTCTTCCATCTGCGAGCAGGCGTAGCGGAACAGGTCGGCGGTCTCGGCCACGTCACCCAGCGATTCCATGCGGTTCTTGCCCACTTCCAGGGCTACCACCGCGCCCATCTCCATGGTGCGGCGGTCCATAATCTCCGCAGCCTTGCGGATGAGCGCCACGCGCTCCTGCCAGCGCATGCGGCTCCACATGGGGAAGGCGCGCTTCGCAGCATCGATGGCAGCATTGGCATCATCCGCGGTGCCTTTTTGGAACAGGCCAAGCACCCAATCGTTGTTGATGGGCGAGCGGTCCTCAAATTTTTCACTGGCAAAGACTTCTTTGCCGTCGATGATCATCCCGTGTTCTTTACCGAGTTGGGCCTTCACTTGCGCCAGGGCTTCATCAAAGCCCGCGTGCAGCTCCTCCGGGGGATTGAACATGGTCCCATAGGTGAGCTTAAACGTTGATTCGGCTGCCATACGGTTGGATCCCTCCTGAATTCGAAAACAAGTTGATCGATCTGGAAG
>JAEYTI010000152.1 GCA_023434145.1 Chloroflexota bacterium
GGACGGAAGGTCGCAACCTGGAGAGCTTCGTCGAGCTGCTGGCAACAGGCCGGATGGACGTGAAGCCACTGATCAGCCACCGCTTCCCCATCGAACAGGCCCCCGACGCTTACGAACTGATCACCGGCAAGCGCAAAGAACCCTTTTTGGGCGTGCTGCTCACCTATCCCAACACCAGCACGGACGGCGTTCCCGCCAATCATATCGATTTGCCCATCCAGCCGAAACCTGGCCAGCCGATCACCGGTGAGCCGGTGTTGGGCGTGCTGGGTGCAGGTAACTACGCCACAGCCGTGTTCTTGCCCGTTGTGCAGAAGGTCGGCGGGGTGCAGAAGGCCCTGGTCGCCACATCGTCTGGGCTCAGCGCCCGCCACGCCGCGCAGCGCTTTGGCTTCCGCACCGCCTCGTCCAATGAAGAGGAAGTGCTTTCTTCGCCAGAGATCAACGTCGTGGCCGTCCTTACCCGGCACAACCATCATGCCCGGCAGGTGCTGGCTGCTCTACGCGCAGGCAAGCACGTCTACTGCGAAAAACCGCTGGCAATCCATCCCGAAGAATTGGATGAGATCGCCGAAGCCCTGCGGAGTGAAGCCCTGCCCCTCCTGGCAGTGGGCTTCAACCGGCGCTTTGCCCCCTTCGCCGTGCAGATGAAGGAATTTCTCAGCCGCAGCAGCGAGCCGTTCATGGCGCATTATCGTGTTAACGCCGGTTTCCTCCCGCTCAACCACTGGACACAGGACCCGGCGGTAGGCGGCGGGCGCATCATTGGCGAGGGCTGCCACTTTGTCGATTTTCTCACCTACCTGGCGGGCGCAGCGCCGGTAAGCGTTTTTGCCCAGGCCCTGCCTGATAACGGCAGCTACCGCCAGGATAGCGCCCTGATCACCCTCACCTTCCCCGACGGCTCAATCGGAACGATTGCCTACCTAGCCAACGGCGATAAGAGCTTCCCCAAGGAGCGCGTGGAGGTGTTCAGCGGCGGGCGGGTTGCCGTGCTGGACGACTTCCGCCGCCTGGAAACGGTCCATAACGGGCAGCGCAAGACCGCGCAGTCTCGACTGGGCCAGGATAAAGGCCACCGCGACTCGTGGGCAGCCTTCCTCCAGTCCGTCAAGGCCGGGTCTCCACCGCCTATCCCCTACGAGCAGCTGCTCGGTGTGACGCGCGCGACCTTCGCAGCGGTCGAATCGCTGCGCGAGCGCCAGCCGGTCCACACGGGGTCATGAAGAAGTTGCTGGTCAGGGGGCTGCTGGCAGCAAAAGCTGCCCGCGAGCTGGGATTCGCCCAGACCTTCTGGTACGCGTTGTACCAGGTGGGGCTGCGTACGGGCCATTACCGGCGGGCTACACCGCTGGCAGCGTATGAAGATTGGCCCGGCACCATCCGCCCGCTGTTCCAATGCCCGGAGCGCGCCGTGCTCGCGAACATCATCGGTGAGCACGCGCAGGATGTTATCGATGCGGCAGACGAGATCTGCACCGGGCAGGTGCGCCTGTTTGGCGGGCCGCCCGTGCCGCTCAACTTGCAACCGCCCGGCCCGCGCCAGCACTGGACGGCGATGGAGGGCGATCTGACCGCCTGGGGCGTGGAGGACATTAAATTCGTGTGGGAGCCGGCCCGCTTTGGCTGGGCCTACACACTCGGGCGCGCCTATGTTCTGGCAGGTGAAGAGAAATACGCCGCCGCGTTCTGGCAGTATTTCGAAGCCTTCCTCACCGCCAACCCGCCCAATGTTGGACCAAACTGGTCATCCGGGCAGGAGGTGGCGCTGCGGATGCTGGCGCTGCTGTTCGCCCGCACGGCCTTTGAGCACTCCCCAGAGAGCACGCCTCAACGCATGGCGAAGCTGGCGGGAGCAGTCGCCGCCCACGCCCGGCGCATCCCGCCTACACTGGTCTACGCCCGCGCGCAGAACAACAACCACCTGGTCAGTGAAGCGCTGGGACTCTACGCCGCCGGAAGCGTGCTGGAGGGTCACTCTTCCGCCCGCCGATGGTGTGAGACTGGACGCAAAATGCTCAACCACGCCCTGCGCTTGCAGATCGAGCCAGATGGTACGTATGCCCAGCACAGCATGAACTATCACCGCCTGATGCTCCAGGCGGCGCTGCAGGCTGGGCTGGTTGGACAGGCGTTCACCGCCCCAGTGAGAGAGCGTCTCGCCGCTGCCACGCGCTGGCTGCTGGCCCAGGTGGACCCGAGCAGCGGGTACACGCCAAATCTCGGCTCGAACGACGGCGCGCTGATCCTGCCGCTGGCTGCGGCGGAATTCCGCGACTACCGCCCCACTGCGCAGGCAGCCGCGCGAGCCTTCCTCGGCGAACCGGCCTTCCCGCCCGGCCCCTGGGATGAGCTTGGGCTGTGGTTGGGGCAGGCAGTAGGACCACCCCACACCGTATACCCACGCAAAACCGTGCCCGAATCTCCCGCCGTGCTGCGCCTGGGGGACGCGGAAAGCTGGGGCACAATTCGCGCGGTGCACTTCAAAGGCCGCCCCGCGCACGCCGACCAACTTCACGTGGATCTATGGTGGCGCGGCGAGAACATCGCTCTGGATGCGGGCACCTTCCGCTACACAGCCCCCGCCCCGTGGGATAACGCGCTCTCGCATACCTCTCTGCACAACACGGTTGAGGTCAACGGGCAGGACCAGATGCGGCGGGCTGGGCGCTTTCTGTGGCTGGATTGGGCGCAGGCAGAGGTCGTCAAAACAGACGGGCTGCCCGCGCTAACCATCGCCGGTCGCCACAACGGGTACACCCGCCTGGGTGTAATGCACCAGCGCACGCTGAAGTGGGAAGCGCCCAGCCGATGGCTGGTCACCGATCAAATACTACCCGTGCCATCCCGCCGCCTCGACGTGACCCCCGGCGCAGTTTGTACGGCCCGCCTCCACTGGCTACTCCCCGATTGGCCCTGGTCGCTGGACGGCAGCACAATCACCCTCACCCACCCCTCAGGCGGGCGCTTCTCGCTTTCGCTTTCTGCCACGGTGAGCCAACACGCGCAGGCGGAACCCCTGCTGCTGGTTCGCGCCGGGGAAGTTCTGGCAGGTCAGGGGAAGGCTAAACCAGTGCAAGGCTGGTTCTCGCCCACCTACAATGTGAAGCTGTCCGCGCTGTCCTTCTCGCTCACCGTAAAAGGCCCTCTGCCGTTGCAATTGTTTTCTGAATGGGTGCTAAACATATAATTTAAACGTAACCAAGATCGGATTGTCCTGGTACTTCTGATGGTTTGGACTGGGGTTCAGATATGGTTGTTGGTTTGATCATAACTGGCTTGTCCTTTGAGATCCAATAACCCTGATTCGCAAATAGATCTTAACAGGAGAATTAGGATAGTGAAAAAGAAGATCCCCCTACCTGTGCTTATTGCTGTTGTAATGATCATCGTGACTGCTCCCCTGATCCCAGATACCATTGCGACTTTGAAAAGTGCATTCAACTCGGCTCCAATTTTGGATCCTTTGCCCCTCATCTGGGAAAAGACATTCAACGGAAATATCATCTGCTCGCCAGTAGACAATGGCGATACCATTATTACCCGTACTCGCAGCCAGGTATCGGCATTGAATGCGCAATCTGGTGAGGTTCTGTGGCAGACAGAACTGCCTGGCAGACCGGTGAGCTGTAACTCAGCGATGGATGATGAGAAGGTATTCCTTTTAGATGATCAAGAAATGTTGGTGGCCATTGATCTGGCGGAAGGGAGTATTGTTTGGAAAAATGAGGAGGAGTTCAATTATGGTCCTCCTGAAGTTCACTCGATTCTGGTTTTAGAAGAATATGTAATCCCTATCAGACACAACAACCATGCAACAATAATAAATAGGCAAACAGGGGAAGGGGAAGGCACAATCCCCGGATTTGAGCGTTCAGAAATGTTCTTAGGATCATTAGACGGAATGCTACTTATCGGTGGGGAGGAGAAGATTATCGCATACGACCTGAAACAGCGAACACAGCTTTGGGAAGTGGTTATTCCGAATCAATACCGTGTTTTATATGACGACGGCATGGCATATAGTTATGTTCTGCCGAATGACAATTCAACGGAGATAGCTGCCTTCTCATTGGAACACCGTAGAGAAATATGGCGCACCGAACTGCGGAATTTCGAGGATATTTATGACACTGATTGCCTGTCACAAGATCATCAGAGTGTTTTTGTGAGTGGCATATTCTTTCATCAATTGGATAAGGAAACTGGTGAAGTTGATTGGGTCAATCGTTCTGTATTGCGACCCGGATGTCCAGCGGTTTTCGATAATCAGGTTGTACTTCGGCAAATAAACAGTTTTTTTGTTCTTGACCGCGCCAAAGGTGAGGTGTTGTATCGTATCCCTTCCAGGCTTTTTGTCCGTCGCATCGCTCCTGTACGATCAGGAGACCTTATGATTATTGTTAATGGCCGGAAGGTCAGCGCTCTTCAACTTGATCAATAAAGTTACAGGAGCGCCTTTTGTCTGTATAAATTTTGTGGTTTGCGGAAGCGGTTCTCAAAACATCAGATATAGTATGAATGAAGGTTACTGGTAAAATGAAAGTATGCACATCCTGTTCATCCACCAGGCCTTTACCGCGCTCGACGAAGCCGGCGGAACGCGCCACCACGAGACGGCGCGCTACCTGGTGGAACGCGGTCACCGGGTCACTATCATCGCCAGCCCGGTCAGCTACCTGACCGGCAAAATGCGCACCACCCGCGCCGCCTGGGTGGACCGGCAGGAACTGGAGCCCGGAATCACCCTGCTGCGCACCTATACCTACTCCGCGCTGCATAAGAGCTTCGTCCACCGCGTATTCAGCTTTCTCAGCTTTATGATCTCTTCCTTTCTGGTGGGGCTGGGAGTCAAGCAGGTGGATCTGGTGTGGGGCACGTCGCCGCCCATTTTCCAGGGGATCACTGCCTGGCTGCTGGCGCTGCTCAAGCGCGCGCCCTTCCTCTTTGAGGTGCGCGATCTGTGGCCTGCCTTTGCCATCGCTGTGGGCGTGCTGAAGAACCCGCTGCTTATTCGCCTTTCGCGCTGGCTGGAGCGCTTCCTCTACCGCCGCGCCGACCGGGTGATGGTCAACTCGCCGGGCTATGTGGAGCACGTGCTGGCCCACGGCGCGCGCTGGGTCGAGTTGGTTCCCAACGGGGCTGAGCCGGAAATGTTTGATCCCGACTCGGATGGGATGACCTTCCGTAAAGCGCACGGCATCGAAGACCGCTTTATCGTCCTCTATGCCGGGGCGCACGGCATGTCGAATGATCTGGACGTGATCCTGCAAGCCGCCGATCAACTGCGAAGCAAGCCGCAGGTGCTTTTTGCGCTGATCGGCGACGGCAAAGAGAAGGCCAATTTGCAGGCCAAGGCACAGCAGATGGGCTTGCAGAACGTGTTGTTCCTGCCGCCCGTGCCAAAGCAAGCAATGGGCGAGGCGCTGGCTGCCGCTGATGCCACCGTGGCGATTCTCAAGCCGCTGGAGATGTACAAAACCACCTACCCCAACAAGGTGTTCGATTACATGGCCGCCGGTAGGCCAGTGGTACTGGCAATTGACGGTGTGATCCGCCAGGTGGTCGAAGCGGCGGATGGCGGCATCGCCGTGCCGCCCGGTGACGCGACCGCAATGGCGCAAGCCGTCTGCCGCCTTGCGGATGATCCGCAGCGCGGGCGGGCAATGGGCTCTGCCGGGCGCAAATACATGGAAAAGCACTTCAACCGGCGCGAACTGGCAGAAAAGCTGGCACTGCTGATTGAAGATATGTGAGGGGTTTATGGCTGACAAAATCCTGGTCGTGGAAGACGAAATTTCGCTGCAAGAAACGCTGGCTTACAATCTGAAGCGTCAGGGGTATGAGGTCGAGACCGCATCCACCGGTGATGCGGCCCTCAGCCAGGCGCGCCAGTCACGGCCCGACCTGATCGTGCTGGACGTAATGCTGCCCGGCATCGACGGTTTCGAAGTGTGCCGCATCTTGCGCCAGGAGATGAACACCCCCGTGCTCATGCTCACCGCCCGCGACGACGAGATCGACCGGGTGGTGGGGCTGGAAGTCGGCGCGGACGACTACATGATCAAGCCGTTCAGCATGCGCGAGCTGGTCGCGCGTGTAAAAGCTATGCTGCGCCGCGTGCGCCTGGTGCGCGAAGAGGTGGTTGCATCGGCAGCCGCTGCGCCGCCTCCCCAGCAGATGCTGGCATTCGACAACCTCGTCCTCGACCTCACCCGCCGCGAAGTCCGTCTAGACGGGCAGGTGCTAACCATGAAGCCCAAGGAATTTGAGCTGCTGCTGTTCTTCGCCCAACACCGCGGACAGGTGCTCTCGCGTGAGTTCATTCTCGAGCGCGTGTGGGGCTGGAACTACATCGGTGACGGGCGCACGGTGGACGTGCATATCCGCTGGCTGCGCGAGAAGATCGAGAAAGATCCTGGCACGCCCAGCCGCCTCGTCACGGTGCGCGGGGCTGGTTATATGTTTGAGGGGTGAGTTTGATGCGCAAACGGAGCAGCCTGACCACCCGTATCGCCTTACCGTTTATGCTGCTCCTGCTGCTCACCATGGCAGGCCTCAGCCTGTATCTGTATTCTTTCATCAAATCCGCATACCTCGAACTGCTGCAAACCAATTTGCAGTCCGAGGCGCGCCTGGTGGCAGACCAGCTTGCCGCAGATTTTCGGGCGGGCGCCTCGAGTGACTTTATCAGCAATCGGGTAAGCCAGTACGCCGAAATGCTCAACGCCCGCGTCACCATCATCGATCAATGGGGGCTGGTGTTGGGGGAGTCGCACACCAAAGCAGGTGAGATGGAAAATCATCTCAACCGCCCAGAGGTGCAGCGGGCGCTGCAAAACATCGTAAGCACCGAGATTCGCTACAGCGAAACACTGCGGAATGACATGCTCTACACTGCCGCGCCGATTGCAGTGAACGGGGAACTTTATGGTGTGGCCCGGCTGGCAATCTCGTTGCAAGCCGTTCAGCGCAGCCAGAACGACATGCTGCGTACCGTGATGTTTGCCACCACCCTGGCTGCCCTGCTCTCCATTCTCCTTGCGCTGCTGATCGCGGCCTACACTATTCGCCCCATCCGCAGGTTGACCCAATCCGCCCAGCGCATCGCAGAAGGTGATTTGGTGGAGATACCCCCAACCACACGCGGTGATGAGATTGGTTTGCTGCAAAATGCCTTCCAGTACATGGCCCAGCGTATGAAAGAACAAATCTCTGCATTGGGCGCCGAGCGCAGCCAGCGCGAAGCGGTGCTGGAGAATATGACGGATGGCGTGCTGATCGTGGATTCCAACGGGTTTGTTCACCTTGCGAACCCGGCGGCGCTGCGTATTTTCCAGACCAGTTTCATTGGACAGCACGAAATATCACTGATCGAAATCGTCCGACACCATCAGTTCGTGGAACTTTGGCGGCGCTGTGTGCAAACCGGCGAGCAGCAGACCACCACGCTCGAAATCACCCCCGACCGCCTGTTCGTGCAGGGCATTGCCACCACGCTCGACACTTCGCTGCCCGGCATGACCCTGATGGTCTTCCAGGATCTCACACGCGTGCGGCGGCTGGAAACGGTGCGCCGAGATTTTGTCAGCAACGTTTCGCACGAGCTGCGCACCCCGCTGGCGTCGCTCAAAGCGCTGGCAGAGACTCTGCATGAAGGTGCGCTCGAAGACCCGCCCGCCGCGCGGCGCTTTTTGCAGCGCATGGAAACTGAGATCGATAACCTGACCCAAATGGTGCAGGAGCTTTTAGAGCTCACGCGCATTGAATCCAACCGATTCCCCATGCAGCGGGTGCGCATCAACCCGTGCGAAGTGACCGATCCTGCCATCGAGCGCATGCAGCTACAGGCGGAACGCGCCGGGCTGATGCTGCGTGCGGAATGCGAGTCTGATCTGCCCCCCATTCTTGCCGACGCCGCTCGAATCCAGCAGGTGCTGGTGAATCTGATCCACAATGCTATCAAGTTCACCCCACCCGGCGGAGAGATTGTCATCTCCGCCCACCGGGAAAGCAACCGGGTGATCTTCTCTGTGCGCGATACGGGTGTGGGCATTGATCCCGAGGCCCTGCCGCGCATCTTCGAGCGCTTCTACAAGACCGACCGGTCGCGCTCTGGCGGCGGCACCGGGTTGGGGCTCTCCATCGCGCGCCACATCGTCGAAGCACACGGCGGGCGCGTTTGGGCCGAGAGTGAGCCGCGCAAAGGCTCGATCATTCTCTTTAGTATTCCGGCGGTGTAAGCGCGCAAGCGCCTCACCCCCCGCAGCTTCGCTGCGTTCCCCTCCCCATTTTGCAAGTACGGCAAAATGGGGAGGGGTGCCTTGCTAACCATTACCTGGGTGCAACAAGGTACCCCTCTCTATTTTTCGAAGAAAAATGGAGAGGGGCTGGGGTGAGGCGGTTTTCAAACGTTCACTCTCCGTTCAACAATCGTTAACAACTCCTTTTTGAGCAGTTAATACCCGGCATTTATGATGAATGCAGGTTGCCCGAGTGAAACCGGGCAAGATGAAAACGCTCAACAAGGAGAAGAATAGAATGCGTCGTTCGATTTTTATTGCTGTATCGCTGCTTTCCGTGCTCGCCGTGCTGCTCAGCGCCTGTGCGCCAGAGGCCACCCAAACCGTACAACCAACCCAGGCCGCCGTTCAACCAGCGACCGAGATGCCAGCCGTTCCTAGCACCGGGCTGGATGACGTTGATCCCGGCCAGGTGACAGGCAACATTATCACTGCCGGCTCTTCCACCGTCTACCCGCTCTCCGAAGCGGTCGTCAACCTTTTCAAGGAAGAGGGCTACTCCGGCCAAATCACCGTTGATTCGATCGGTTCCGGCGCCGGCTTAGAACGCTTCTGCGTGACTGGCGAAACCGATATCGCCAACTCCTCCCGCGCGATCAAAGAAAGCGAAGTGGAAGCCTGCCGCTCCATCGGGCGCGAACCGATCGAGTTCCTCGTCGGTATTGACGCGATGGCCCTGGTGGTCAACCCGGAAAATGATTTTCTCACCAATGTGACCCTGGAAGAACTGGCAAGCATCTTCTCGGACCAGACCGAAACCTGGGCCGATGTGAACCCCGACTGGCCCGCCGAGCCGATCAAGCGTTACAGCCCCGGCACCGACAGCGGTACCTACGACTACTTTATCGAAGCAGTGATGCAGCCCGCCTACGACAAGGATGTGGACAAAGCCAGAGAAGCTTTCCAGAGCGCTTCCAACCTGCAGCAGTCGGAAGATGACAATGTGCTGGTGCAGGGCGTGGAAGGCGACAAATATGCCATCGGCTACTTCGGCTTCGCCTACTACCAGGAGCAGGGCAATCGGCTCAATCTGGTGACCATCGACGGCGTAACGCCTTCCAGCGAGACTGCCGAATCGGGTGAATACGCCCTGGCCCGCCCGCTCTTCCTATACTCTGACGCCAAGATCATGGCCGAGAAGCCACAGGTCGCCTCTTTCGTCAGCTTCTATCTCAACCGTGTCAATGAAGTGATCGACGATGTTGGATACTTCCCCGCCTCTGATGATGCGCTCAATGCCGCCAAACAGGCGCTGATGGATGCAGTCGAGTAATTTCTTCCAATAAAATCCCTTCAAAAACGGCAGAACTGCCGTTTTTGAAGGGTTAACGCATAGGTTTGAGAGGATATGAAAAATCAAATGGCCAGAACCCGGGATTTGACTTTCGCGCGCGAAGAGGCGGCGCCCTTGCTGCGCTCCGATCTCGCAAAGCGCCCGCGCCTGGGTGAAACCATCATCCAGGTATTCCTGTTTCTGTGCGGAGCGGTCTCCATTTTGACCACGTTGGGGATTGTGTACGAACTGGGCAAAGAGGCCTGGCTGTTCTTCGGCAGCCCGGATGTGAGCCTGCTGGAGTTTTTTGGATCGACCAAATGGCAGCCGTCCATCGGGCAGTTTGGCATCTGGCCGCTGCTCACCGCCACGCTGGTGACCAGCTTCTTCGCCATGCTGATTGCCCTGCCGCTGGGATTGGCCGCGGCCATCTATCTGAGCGAATACGCCTCCGCGCGTATGCGCAGCATCTTGAAGCCCGCGCTGGAGGTGCTGGCAGGCATTCCCACCGTCGTGTACGGATACTTCGCCCTCACCTTCGTCACCCCACTGCTGCGCGGATTTATCGGCACAAACAACATGGAAATCTACAACACGCTCTCCGCCGGCCTGGTAATGGGCGTGATGATCCTACCCATTATCAGCTCGATGAGCGAGGACGCGCTCAGCGCCGTGCCGCGCTCACTGCGTGACGCCGCCTACGGGCTAGGCGCTACGCGACTGGAAACCGCCGTGCAGATTGTTCTTCCGGCGGCGTTATCGGGCGTTATCGCCGCATTCATCATCAGCATATCCCGCGCGGTCGGTGAGACAATGATTGTGGCTGTGGCAGCCGGCTCTGGGCCGAACTTCACGCTCAACCCGCTGCGCGCCGCGGAAACAATGACCGGCTACATTGCCCGCATCAGCGGCGGTGATCTCGGCTACGACACGCCCGATTACAACAGCATCTTTGCCATTGGCCTGCTGCTGTTCTGCATCACCCTGCTGCTGAACATTGTCAGCCGCAAGCTGGCGCGCCGCTTCCGCGAGGTGTACGAATGATCTGGACGCTTCCAAAAAAGAAATTCAGCCGCCTGAATCACCGCCATCGCACGGCACGGGTCTGGCAGGCTGTCTTTTCGCTCTCCACCGTCATCGCCATTGCTGCGCTGCTCACCCTGCTTGCCAGCGTCATCGATCAATCGTTTGGGTTGGTGGCTGTGGTGAATAAAGTTTCGCCCGCCGAACTTTCTGACCGCCCCCTTGCGGAGCTTTCCACAGATGAGTTGCAGGCGATGCTCACCGAACGGCTGAACAGCAACCGCATCCGCACCCTTCAGCGAGATAAGGGCCTGCTGGCGGATATGAGCCATTCGGATCTGATGACGCTGGTGATGGAGAATATTGTCAAGCCTGAAGTGCAGGAGAGCTGGCGTCTGTTCGCTTCTCTCACCCGCGGCGACGAAATCCACGCGGAAGTCGCCGAGAAGTATCCGGATGCGCTCGTGGAGTTCCGCGCCTGGCTGAACCTGGGCTTCCTTACCACCGCCATGAACCCCCAGCCAGAACTTGCCGGGGTACGCACGGCCCTGCTCGGGTCGCTCTCCCTGATCCTGATCACCATCACCTTTGCCTTCCCGATCGGCCTGGGTGCCGCGATTTACCTGGAAGAATATTCCGATAAAGAGAGCCGCATCAACCGCATCATCCAGACCAACATCGACAACCTCGCCGGGGTACCCTCCATCGTATACGGCATTCTGGGGCTGGCAATTTTTGTTCGCACGCTGGAGCCCATCACAAGCGGAGCGGTGTTTGGCGTCACCGGCTCCAACGGGCGCACCATCCTCTCCGCCGGGCTAACCATGGCGCTGCTGGTGCTGCCGCTGCTGATCATCAATGCGCAGGAGGCCATTCGCGCGGTGCCATCCACGCTGCGGCAGGCCAGTTTTGGTCTGGGCGCTACCCGCTGGCAAACCATCTGGCACCACGTTCTACCTAGTGCCCTGCCCGGCATCCTCACTGGCACCATCCTCGCAGTTTCACGCGCCATTGGCGAAACCGCCCCGCTGATCGTGATCGGCGCATCTACGCTGATCTTCCAGGATCCGGACGGTCCGTTTTCCCGCTTCACGGCGCTCCCGATCCAGATTTATAACTGGACCACCCGTCCCCAGGCCGAATTCCGCAGCACTGCGGCAGCCGCCATTCTGGTTCTCATGATAACATTACTATCAATGAACCTGTTTGCCATCCTTCTTCGCAACCGGTTTAGCAGGCGGTGAGATAGTGATTACCAACGATACGAGAGAGAAAACCATTCCGATGACTGAGACAAAACACGCAGAGATTGACTATGCGATGGAACTTCGCGATATGTCTTTTTACTACAGCGCATTCCGAGCCGTAAAAAATGTGAATTTACAGGTTGAGCAAAAAAGGATTACCGCGATCATTGGACCTTCGGGATGCGGAAAGAGTACGGTTCTGCGCTCGCTCAACCGTATGAACGACTTTATTCCCGGCGTGCGGGTAGAGGGTGAAATCTTGCTGCACAAGCAGAATATCTATGACCCGCGCGTAGATCCGGTGCAGGTGCGCAAGTCGATTGGCATGGTCTTCCAGCGTCCAAACCCCTTCCCCAAGAGCATTTACGAGAACATCGCCTGGGGCGCAAAAATCAACGGCTATCAGGGCCGGCTCGATGAACTAGTGGAACAAACGCTGGTGAAAGCCGCTCTGTGGGACGAGGTAAAGGATGATTTGCGCAGCCCGGCCCTTTCGCTTTCGGGCGGGCAGCAGCAGCGGTTGTGCATTGCCCGAGCCCTGGCAGTAGAGCCGGAAATTATTCTGATGGACGAGCCGTGTTCGGCGCTGGATCCAATTGCTACCCTCAAGATTGAAGACCTGATGCGCGAGCTTTCGAAGAACTACACCATCGTCATTGTCACCCACAACATGCAGCAGGCCGCCCGCGCCTCTGACCGTACGGCCTTCTTCACGATGGATGAAGACCGGGCAGGAATGATGGTAGAATATGGAATTACAGAACAGATCTTCACGAACCCCCGCGATAAGCGGACCGAGGATTACATCACCGGCCGTTTTGGTTAGCAAATGATATTTTCGTTTGAACTGTATAGACAGCGCGCCGTCTATACAGTTCAAACGAAAAGCAACACAGAGATCGAGTTCTAGGAGACCCATGCCACGCGAAACTCTGGACCGGCAGATTCACCATCTTCAGGATGAAGTGCTGCTGTTGGGCAGCATGGTCGAGCAGGCAATGCTCTCCTCGGTCGACGCGCTGCGCCGGCAGGATCTGGAGGTCGCCCACAAAATTCACCGCGACGATCACCTGATCAACGAGAAACGCTATGCCATCGAGAACAACATCCTGATCCTCATCGCCACGCAGCAGCCGATGGCCCGCGATCTACGCCAGATGGCCGCCATCCTCGAGGTGATCACCGAGCTAGAGCGCATGGGTGATTACGCAAAGGGTATTGCCAAGGTCACCCAGCGCCTGGGCGAGCCCGACCAATCGCTCAGCCTGCGTGAGTTCACCGTGATGGCAGAAAAAGCGGTCTCCATGCTCCACCGCGCGCTGGGAGCCTTCATCACCGAGAACGCCCAGCAGGCCTACGAGATCCCCGCCGAAGACGATGAAGTAGACGAACTCTACAACAAGGTGTACCGCAACCTGGTTGACGCGATGATCGCCAACCCCGAGGTGATCGACCAGGCGAACCTGTTGATGTGGGTGGCGCACAACATCGAACGCCTGGCAGACCGCGTCACCAATATCTGTGAGCGTACAGTGTTCATTGCCACAGGCGAACTGATGGAAATGGACACTTCTGATGACGAGGAAGACTCCGAATAATGCCGTGAAACAGCCCGCCTGGCCCGAAAAAGTAAACGATCAGGGCACGTGCACCTTTGGTGCAGGTGTCTTGCTAGGGCACGTACAGGCGCTTGAGGCAGAGGTTGAGGGGGTTCACAGCGGGCACGTGGATATCGAGTACATTCATCGGGCGCGGGTGGCGTCACGCCGCCTGCGCGCCGCACTGCCACTGTTCATTGGCTGCCTGCCTGAGAAAAAATCCCGCCAGTGGCTCAAAGAAATTCGAAAAGTAACGCGCGCGCTGGGTGAAGCCCGCGACGCCGACGTGCAGATCGAGCGATTGGAGCAGGTGGAAAAAGACCTGCCCGCGCCGCGCTACCGTGCTGGAGTCCTGCGCCTGCTGCTGCGCCTGAAACAGCGCCGCGCCCGGCTGCAAAAACCGGTCAGCAAGGCCATGGAACGGCTGACCGAGTCGGGCATTTTGCCCGCTATGCGCGAGCGGCTCGCACCCATCGCCGAGCAGGCAGAGTTAATCTACATCTACACGCCGGATCTCTACCGCCACAGCTTTAACGCCATCACCGCCCGGCTGGAAGCATTCCTCGCCTTCGATGCGATCGTACCGCAGCCCGAAAAGGTCACCGAGCTGCACGAGATGCGAATCGCCGCCAAGTGGCTGCGCTATACGATGGAAACCTTTGCACCACTGTACGGAATCAATCTCAAATCCTACATCAAAGCGGTTAAAGATGCGCAGGAGCATTTAGGCGAAATCCACGACGCAGATGTGTGGATCGCCTTCCTGCCACAGTTTTTGCTGGAAGAGCACAAGCGCACGGTGCAATATTACGGTCACGACTTGCCCTTCCGGCGCATGGTGGCGGGCATACGCTACTTTGAGCAAGAGCGTAAACTGGCCCGCGCAGCGCAGTATGAGCAGTTCTTCCGCGAATGGGAAGGTTGCAAGGCTGAAGGATTGTGGGACGATCTTCACCGCACAATCCAGACCCCTTTTCTACATCCCGAGAACATGTATCCGCCCCCGGAGCCGGATGAAGAAGAGATCAGCAGCGAGCCGGAAGGCGGCGAACCGCACAGTTGATTCACCGAATCCCATCGGTGGTATCATTTCTTCTTGTAAAAGATTGGCAACCATACCTGTCAGCAGTACAAGGAGCTTCTTTTGTATTCCCCATTCGCCGCCGCAATCGCCTATATTCCGCGATTCCTTCTGCTGGGCATCTGGGTCGCAACTGCCGTTCTCGCTTTCAGCAACTACGCAAAGGACCCGCGCAAGTCTATCTTCGTTCTAATTGCTATCGCGATCCACATCATCAACCTGCTAAGTAGCTGGGGGATCAGCTTCATCGTCCCTCTCATTGATACCAATGGGGTAAGCGTGGGAACCATAATCATGTATTTCGGCATCATTCAGAATGTTTTGAGCGTCATCGCTTGGGCGTTTCTCCTGGCGGCGCTCTTTTTTGTGCCGCAAGCCCCCGCCCCTACTGTCACCGGAAACGATCGCTAAGGGGCATGTTTCTGTTTTGGGATTGCTGCGTGAGCGTGCGCAACTACTTCAAAGCCGAAAAACATCCACCTCCAGGCGATTTATCGCACATGCAGGGTAGAAACGCTATAATCTACAAAACAAGTACATTATGACGGTATTAGATTGACAAGGGTGGAGGTACGTTTGAACTTTATTACGCTTATGACCGATTTTGGCACCCGCGATGGCTATACCGGTGTGATGAAGGGCGTCATCTACCGGATCGCGCCAAACGCGCAGATCGCGGATCTCACGCACGCTATCAGCGCGCAAAATATCGTGGAAGGCACGCTGGTATGGAGCCGCTCGTGCGAATTTTTCCCGGCGGGAACGGTGCATGTTGGCGTGGTAGATCCCGGCGTTGGCACGAAGCGCAGGCCCATCGCCGCGCGGCTGGGCGATTTCTTCTACGTCTGCCCCGATAATGGCCTGATCACCCTCCCGCTAATGCAAGCCCGCCAGGCGAATGCCCCGGTGGAAATCGTCCACCTCAACCAGCCACGCTACTGGCTGCCGCAGGTGAGCAACGTCTTCCACGGGCGTGATATCTTCTCCCCGGTCGCCGCGCACCTTTCAATTGGCGTTCCGTTGAAGGAGCTTGGCACGCCAATTGATGACCCGGTGTTGCTAAATCTGCCCCGACCGCAAGTAACGGACTCTGGCTGGCGTGGTGAGGTTATCACCGTCGATCACTTCGGTAATTTAGGCACCAATATTATGGGGGAGCAGTTGGACGAACAGGAAAGCCTGCGCGTGCGGATCTCCGGGCGCGAGATCCAGGGCATCAGCCGCACCTTTGGCGATCATATCCCTGGAGATCTGGTGGCGGTGATCGACTCGGACGGCAACCTGGCGGTTGCCATCGTAAACAGCAATGCCGCGCGTGAGCTTGGTGTTCAGGTAGGCGAGCCAGTTGAGGTGATCAAAAAACCGATTAGAAACTAACAAATTATATGGGGGAAACCCCTCGCGAAAGCGCGAGGGATATACCGTGTTGAGCCGCTTCATCGGATGACCAATAATAATGCACGCGCGCAAGGGCACTGCCCCTCTGTTTCGCGTGCTTTTATTGGAATTTCCGGAGGAGGAAACCATGAGAAAAGGCTCTTTGATTTTTTCACTGGTATTGGTTTTCACGGTGCTGCTATCGGCCTGCGCCGGTGGCAATAATGGGTTCGGATCGAATACAGGCTATCCCGCTCCCGGTGGTACGGAAACGCAGCCGATCCCCAATACGGGCATAACGGAGGGCGTTGATATGAACACCCCCACTGTCGATTCGACTCCGGCAGTTGGTGTTACCGAGGCCATAGAAACCGCCACTCAAGCTGCGGCTGCCGTGGCTACAGAAGAAGATACCGAGGAAACTACACCCACCAATACCAGCGATGATGATGCCACTACTCCTACCGCTGATTCGGGCGGCCAGACCGGCAGCGGGCAGGGCAACGGGGTGATTGGCATCCCGCAGACGGGCAGCGGTGGGTATGTTGGCCTTGCCGCGATGACGGGCTGGCAGGTTGTTGGCGCGGATGGCAGCCCGATCGGCACCGTGCAGGATTACGTGGTGAATACATGCGAAGCGCACATCCTCTACCTGGTGGTCGATGCTTCGGAAACTATTACCGCGCAGGGCGGCCAGCAAATTTTGATTCCCTTTGAGGCCGTTTTGGGCGAATTGAACGAGGGCAGCAGCGTGAGTGTGGATCGGAAAACCTTCACCCTTAAGCAGAATGCCGCCGACCTGATGGCAGTGCCGGGTGTGGATATTGCCACCGCTGACCTTGAAAACCCCAACTGGTCGGAATCGATCTTGATCTACTGGGAGGATAACGATTATCTTCTGTCACGGACCGCCGGATGCCCGGTGCCTGTTTCGGGTGAACAGGCAACCCCTGCCGCCACGATGAATGCCACCCAGCCCGAATTTGATGCTACCCCCACTGTAGACAGCGCCTTTACGCCTGACGCTGGAACAGACATGGAAGGCGAACGCCAGACGATCTATCGCCTCGCGCTTGCCAGCAAGCTGTTGAACGCGCGACTTCAGGAAGGCAACGGTCGCTTGCTGGGAACGGTGCAGGATATCGCCATTGTTCCTGAGACCGGGCGCACCCAGTTCTACGTCGTTGATACGGCTCAGATGGCACAGGCCACTGACCGCATGGTTGCCCTGCCCCCGGGTGCTGTGAATATTTCCTACGAGAACAGTGCCAACCAGCCAGTCGTGGTGCTGCTCGTCGAGACCAGCATCCTGCAGGATGCGCCAGACTTTGATGAGGGCGCGGGGAATTCTGACGGCGCCTGGTTCAACTACTGGAACCAGCACATCCCAGTGACCCGCGAGGCCATGCCGTAAAATCTTTTTTTCTACCAAAAAAGTGGGCGACGTGTCGCCCACTTTTTTGGTAGAAAATACTACCCACCAAATTCTTTCAGAATGCGGGTGATTTGCTTCGCCCCCTTCAGGTATAGATCCAGACGGATGTTCTCGTTGGGAGCGTGCGCCCCCGAGCCTGGGTGGCCGATCCCTGCGGTGACGACCGGCACGTTCAGGTATTCCACAAAGGCATGGTTCGGCCCCGAGCCGCCGATCATCGGCACCACTTCCATGGGTGCGCCATAAATTTCCGCAGCGCTTTCTACCACCAGTTTTACAAACGGGTGGTCAGGATCGGTGCGGGCGGGCGCTTCACCACCGAGGAGGTTGACCTGCACATCGCTGAAGCCTTCCGTGTCGAGGTGGGCGCGCAGCAGCTTGAGCGTTTTCTCGGGCGTCTGGTCGGGGACGAGCCGGAAATCGATCTTTGCGCTGGCTTTGGCGGGCAGAACCGTCTTGGAGCCAGCGCCCTGGTAGCCGGAGGTCAACCCGCAGATCGTGCAGGTCGGCTCGAACACCTCGGCAATGCGCAGATCCACGCCGCCGGTAAGACCATTTAGGAAGTGATCCAGCCCGTAGCGCTGCCTGTATTCCTCCGCCACTTCGGGAAGGGCGTCCATCAGCTCGCGGTCTCGCGCGGAGGGCGGGACCACATCATCGTAGTAGTTGGGGATGCGGATGCGCTCATCCGGGCCTTTGAGCGTGTTGAGCGCCCACACCAGCCGCCAGGCCGCATTGGGGAAGATCGAGCCGCCTAACCCGGAATGCACGTCCTGGTTGGCAGTTTCCACGCTCAATTCTACGTAGCAGATGCCGCGCAAACCCAGGTACTGCATGGGGATCTCTCGGTGATCCACGCCGCCAAATTCCCACACGCAGGCATCCGCTGCCAGCAGCGCGCGGTGATCGTGGACAAAGCCGGGCAGGTGCACGCTGCTGATCTCCTCCTCCCCCTCCACCACGAACTTCACGTTGCAGGGCAGCTCACCGTCCTCGTCCAGCAGGGCGTCAATCGCATACAGGCGGCTCACCAGGTGGCCCTTGTCGTCTGAGACTCCGCGAGCATACAGATGACCGTCGCGCAGGGTGGGCTCGAACGGCGGCGTATGCCACAGTTCCAGCGGCTCGGCGGGCTGCACATCGTAATGGTTGTAGAACAGCAGGGTTTTGTCTGTCTTGCCATGCCGTTCGCCAAAAACCACCGGCGCGCCGCCGGTCTCCAGAATCTGCACGGCGAACCCGCGCCGCAGCAGCATTTCAGCCACCATCTGCGCCGTCTCGCGCAGGCCCCAGTTCTGCGCCGCCACGCTGGGCTGCGCGCACAGGCGTGAAAGCTCTTCGATGCTCTGGTTGAGATGATCTTCCAGGTAGCGATCGACTTTGGTGTAATCGCTCATATTGTCCTCCTTGGTGGATAGTCTAGGAAAAACGCCTCACCCCAGCCCTCTCCATTTTTCTTCGAAAAATAGAGAGGGTGCCTTGCAAATCATGAACATTCGCGGAACAAGTCACCCTCTCCACTTCCGCTGCTCGTGCGGAAATGGAGAGGGCCGGGGTGAGGCGTTCCTCCCTAAAACCACGGAAACCACTGAATAATCTGCGAACCGCCGTAGGCGAAGAGCAGCATCTTCAGAATCTTACCAATCATGCACCAGAGCAGAAAATTCACCACCTTCATGCGCAGCGCGCCGGCGATGATGCCCGCCATATCAAAGGCCGGGTTGGGGATAAACGCCAGCAGCAGGATCACCCACTCCCCGTATTTTCGCATCCAGCCTTCCATCTTCTCATAGATACCGACCCTTGCCACTACCTTCTGCCCGCTAAAGCCCGCCAGATAGCCGGAAAGCTCGCCCAGCGCCGCGCCCGACCCAGCAGCAATTGCCACCCAAAACGGGTTGAACACCGCCCCCATCGCCGAGGTAAACAGCACCCCCGGCACCGGCAGGATCAGCGTTGCATTGGAAAGCAGCGAAAGCAAAAAGATGCCCGGATATCCATACGCGCCCAGATCCTTGACGCGGTCGCGGATCGAAACCAGGTAGAGGGTCAGCGCAATGACCAGGATCAGCGCCATAACGCGAGCAACGGTACTCCACGGGACGCTATCCAGCCACTGCGGTCGATTCATGCCCCTGATCCTTATGGTACAGCAGATCTTCCAACCGCGCTACCACCATATCCAGCGCCACGGTGTTCAGCCCGCCTTCAGGGATGATCACATCAGCGTAGCGCTTGGATGGCTCGACAAACTCCATGTGCATTGGCCGGACGGTGTGGAGATACTGGTTGATGACCGACTCGGTTGTTCGACCGCGCTCTACAATGTCGCGCTGTAAACGGCGGATAAAGCGGATGTCGGCGTCTGTATCGACGAAAATTTTTACATCAAACAGCTTGCGCAGTTCGCTCTCATAAAAGATCAGGATGCCCTCTACCAGGATAATCTGGCGCGGTTCCACGTGGATGGTCTTATCTGTGCGGCTGTGGTTGGTGAAGTCATACACCGGCAGTTCCACCGGCTTACCGTCCCGCAGTTGCTGTACATGCTGCACCAGCAGGTCTGTTTCCAACGAATCGGGATGATCAAAATTAACCCGCCGCCGGTCGTCCAGGGTGAGCGTGGTAAGATCCTTGTAATACGCATCGTGCGGCAAAAAAGCAATTTGATTCGCCCCCACACGCTTTAAAATCACACTGGCAACCGTTGTTTTTCCCGAACCGGTGCCGCCTGCAATACCAATGACCACGGGTTTATTTTGTTTGGGCATACAGCCGATTATACTCTGACACTCACGAAAGCAGATACGCGATGAGTTTTCGTTCATTGGGGAGCGGCGGAACAGTCCCCGTCCCGCCGCTCCCCAATGAACGAAAGCTGATACGCTCAAGCAACACTGCTTGTGGGTTCGTAGTAGAATGAATGGAGATGGCAGGTGGGTTGTTTGCCTGCAATGGCAACCAACCGGAGAATACTGCCGCAAAAGAGGAGCCGCCAAACATGTTGGGACAGCAAACCATCGGAAAGCTGACCTCCAGCCCGGTCATCCATCGCCACCCCGGCAATCCCATCCTCGCGCCGAAGGATGTACCCTATGGCCCGAGTCTCGTCTTCAACGTGGGCGTAGCACGGTACAACGGCAAGTATGTGATGGCATTCCGCAATGACTACGAACACTCCCCGGGCAGCCTTCACATCGACACAACCCGCAGCAACATTGGGCTGGCATATAGTGACGATGGTATCCACTGGGATGTACAGCCCGAGCCCGTTTTCGCCATCCGCGATGACGAGAACCTCCGCGTCTACGATCCGCGCCTGACGGTGATTGATGGGCGTTGCTATATGTGCTTTGCCGTGGATACCCTGCACGGGCTGCGCGCCGGCATCGCTGTGACGGATGATTTTACAAAGTTCGAAATCCTGCATCTTTCACTGCCCGACAACCGCAATGTGGTGCTTTTCCCCGAGCGGTTCAACGGCAGATACCTGCGCCTCGACCGGCCTTTCCCGGTCTATTCTCGCATCACGCCCGAGACCTTCGATATCTGGATCTCGCAGTCGCCAGATCTGCGCTTTTGGGGCGAGAGCAGCCTGCTGCTGGGTGCGGAGCAGGTGCCCTATGCCAACCGCAAAATTGGCCCCGGCGCGCCGCCCGTAAAGACGCCGCAAGGCTGGCTAACCATGTTCCACGCGGTCGATTTCGACCCCGAGCGCGGTAAGAACGGCTGGGAAGAGCAGTGGCAGAAGCGCTACACCACCGGAATCATGCTGCTAGACCTGGACGACCCGCGCAAGGTGATTGGCATGTACCGCCAGCCGCTGATCGCGCCCGAGGCGCCCTACGAGATCGATGGCGGTTTCCGCAACAACGTGATTTTCGCGACCGGGATGGTTTTGGAGGAGAGCGGTGAGGTAAAGATCTACTACGGAGCCGCGGATACCGTCACCTGCCTGGCTACCGCGCACGTAGACGATCTGGTGCGCCTGTGCCTGGAGGGTGGCAGCCCGAACCACTAGCTGACCTTAACAAACAAAAAGCTCCTGTTTCCAGGAGCCGGGGGACGCTTCAAGCCAACAGAGGGGATCGAACCCTCGACCTGACGATTACGAATCGTCTGCTCTACCAGCTGAGCTATGTTGGCGCGGTGTTGATTATACCAGCATCACGATAAGATGGGAAGATTTTGTGCTCTTTGGAATTTGCCGTGGTTATCGAGGGAAATTGCTGAGCAATTTCCCTCGATAACCCCACCACTCCCAGAAACCCCGATTTTGGTAAAGAATTTTTAACGGTTGGATCAGCGCGCACGGGCTGAGCGCGCGGAGGAGGAAACGGAATGCTCAATGTCGCGATGATCTCGTACCACACCTGTCCGCTGGCAATTTTGGGCGGCAAGGATACCGGCGGCATGAATGTATATGTGCGCGAGGTGACGCGCTACCTGGGGCGCAAGGGCATCCATGTGGACGTGTTCACCCGCTCACAGGACGAGCACGTGCCGCATGTGCTGCACGACCTGGGCTACGGCAACCGCGTAGTACACATTCAATCCGGGCCGGAACACCCCATGCCCAAGAAAGAGCTGGCGGGCTACCTGCCCCAGTTCGCTGAGGGCATCGAAAATTTTGCACGCGAGAAGGGCATTCACTACGACCTGATCCACAGTCACTACTGGATGTCGGGCATTGCGGCCCGGCAGCTTAAAGAGCGCTGGAATGTGCCGGTGGTGCACATGTTCCACACGCTAGGGTTGATGAAGAACCGCGTGGCGCAGAGTGAAGCCGAGATGGAGGGTGAGTACCGCTTTCAGGGCGAGCGCCAGGTGCTCGACTTCGCCGACCGCATCATCGCTGCCACGCTGGCGGAAGAATCACAGCTCCAGTTTCTCTACCGGGCGAACAAGGAAAAGATCAGCATCATTCCGCCGGGCGTTGATATCAGCCACTTCTACCCCATCCCGCAAGATGAAGCGAGAAGCGTGGTCGGCATCCCCGCAAAAGACCCCATGCTGCTTTTTGTAGGCCGCATCGAGCCGCTCAAAGGCGTCGATACGCTGATCCGCGCGATTGCCCACATGCGCCGCACCGGTGTCACCGATCAATACCCGCACTATCTTGCCATCATCGGCGGCGATCCCGGCATTGATGCAAGTCTGATGAACACCGAGATGGGCCGCTTACAAAGTCTGTGTTCCGAGTTGGGTTTGCAAGATATGGTCATCTTCCTCGGCAAGCGCTCGCAGGCATCCCTGCCCTATTATTACTCCGCTGCCGATGTGCTGATCATGCCGTCATACTATGAATCGTTTGGCATGGTGGCGCTGGAAGCCATGGCGTGCGGCACGCCCGTGGTCGCCTCACAGGTGGGCGGGCTGGCCTTCCTTATCCAGGATGGCATCACCGGCTTTGTGGTGCCGGGCGGCGATCACCTGGCGCTCAGCGAGCGGCTGACACAGCTCCTCAGCCAGCCAGACCTGAGCCGCCGCCTGGGAGAACAGGCCGCCGCATACGCGCAGGAATACAGTTGGGAGAATATCACCAGCCGCATTCTCGAGTTGTACCACGAGGTGCTGCACACACCCGAGAAAGTGGGGCCGTGAATCGTTAGTAGTGTTTCAATAAGGCAGGTCTGCCTTATTGAAACACTATCGAAAATTAAAGCGGTAACTGCTCAGCCGCAGGGAGCGTTTTAAAGGCATTCGCCCGGCAGGGCTGAGCAGTTACTTAAAGCGTTTAGTTTAGAAGAGTGGGCCGCGGAAGACGTACAGCGCCAGGCTGATCATAAACCACAGCGCCAATGCGCCGTTGATGCGTTGGATGCGTTTTCGCGTGTGGAACAGGATCCAGCCCAACACCAGCACCGCTGCCAGCACCGCGGCATAGCCCGTCAGCCGGTAGATGAGCGTGAAGATTGGTGACTGCGGGGCCAGCGCTGCCTGCCCGCGCATCACTACCGTCTCGGTCCAATTCAGGAAGAAAGACAGGCAGAAGAAGCGCGCGCCGACCGGCAAAAAACGCCAGATCTGAAAGAAAATCAGCGTAGATAACATCAGCAGCACGACAGAAACGTGGTTTGGTTCTTCCCCGCCGCCCAGGTGCGAACTGACTGCCACCACCGACCAGGCCAAAAAGCCCCCGGCGATGCCATACCACGCGCGGATCGTATCGGCGTAACGGTTGGAAAGCGCATGATGCAGGGCAAACATGGATACTGCCAGCAACCCAATGACGAACACCAGCAGGCCCGGCGCGCCAAACGATGAAACGATGGGATTGATGCTCAGGGTGACCATCAGCCACAGCAAAAACAAAATCACCGCAGCGAGCACACCGTCAGTCCACTTGCTCCACCACTCCGCGCTTTTCTCTCTCATTGGTCTCCATGTATGGGGATAACGGCAAGGTTATACGTACACCCTTTTTATACCGTGTTCACCGAGGCGAATCAAGCGGCGGGGCCTTTCAAAATTATCAGGTGCCGGGTTTGGGCTTCTTGGGTGGGTTGGCACGCCTCGGTTTGCGATCTAACGAGCGCCCGTTCACCACGGCATCGCTGCCAAACCGCTCGCGCAGTTCGTCCAGCGCTCGCAGCAAGCGGCGCTCCTTTTGATCGGGCGTATCCCACAGGCTGAGCTGATGGGCAGCGGGTGCCAGCCGCGCTGCCCCCACACCAATCAGCCGCACCGGGCGACCATCCGTCCAGATCGAATGCAGCAGATCTTCGGCTGCCTGCCCCACCACGCCATCCTGGTCGGTTGGCTGAGCAAGGGTCACCTGGCGTGTATGGGTGGAAAAATCGCTCCAGCGGATTTTCAGGCGAATGGTACTGGCGCAAAGGCTCTTCTCACGCAGGTTCTGCGCCACCGCTTTGCTCAACGCCTTGATCGTATCGTGCAGCACCGCCGAACTGCGGCAGTCGCGATCGAAAGTGATCTCCTGGCTGATCGATTTCGCCCCTCGCTCTACCATCACCGGGCGGTCATCCAGACCGCGCGCGTGGTAGAACATATCTCGCCCCGACTGCCCAAACTGCCGCACCAGCGCGGCTTCTGGCATCCGCGCCAGGTCACCGATGGTTTTGATGCCCAGCTCGTTCAGACGGGTGGCTGTCTTTGGGCCAACGCCCCACAGTGCGCGCGCCGGCAGCGGAGCGAGGTATGCAGCCTCCTGCCCGGGCTGCACCACCTCGATGGCATTCGGCGGCTGGTCACTTTTACTGCGCGCCTTGCCCATGTCGGTAGCGGTTTTTGCCAGCAGCTTATTGGTTGCCACACCAATCGAGCAGGGCAGGCGTGTGCGACTATTGATTTGCTCTTGCAACATGCGCGCCAGCTCAATCCCAGGTTGTGGCAGGTCAGAGAGATCTAAAAATGCCTCATCAATGGAAAGCTGTTCCACCAGAGCGGTATGTTCGTGCAGAATCGCCATCACCTGCTGCGAATACGCACGATATGCCGGAAAGTTCGGCGCCACCACCTGCAGCCCAGGGCACTGGCGCATCGCCTGGCCCATTGGCATGGCAGAATGCACGCCCATCTGCCGCGCCGGGTACGAGCAGGAAGAGACCACGCCGCGCTCCTCGGGCCTCCCGCCCACGGCAAACGCCGTTCCGCGCAGCTCCGGCTGCCGCAGTTCTTCAACCGCGCAGAAGAAAGCATCCAGGTCCAGGTGAAGGATTTTTCGCATGCCCATCATCTTTCAAAACATGCTATCATGGGATGTACCGCGTTTCAATACAAGAATTGTTGGTTTTCATTCCATTTTCACAGATACCCCCACTTCATAATGGAATACGTGCGAGCCAATGGATGGAGCGCCGATGTCTGGTGAAGTTCTGCTCATTGTTGAAGATAACCCCGTCAACCAAAAACTGCTGCTGATGGTTCTGCGCCCCCACGGATACCGGCTCTTCACAGCCAATGATGGTGAAGAAGCTGTAGAAAAAGCGCACCAACTGCACCCCGATCTAATCTTGATGGATCTTCAGCTTCCGCGCATGAACGGTTTTTGCGCCGCCCAGGCCATCAAAGGCGACCCGACCACCGCATCCACACGCATTGTCGCGTTGACAGCCCACGCCATGGCAGAAGAGCGGGAACACGCCGACCAGCTTGGCTTCGAGGGCTATATCACCAAGCCGGTCAATACCCGCACCTTCCCCGCAGAGCTGCGGGCCATTCTCGACCGCCACAACCCCACACACCGCCCCGAACCACCCGCGGACGGTCCGCGTCATGGTTAATATTCCTCCATTCGCAGTTTATCTCATCATCACCACCATGGTGGCGGTGATGCTGTTAGTCACACTGTTCGCGAACAAGCGTGGCAAATCGGTTCTCCTGCACCTGGTGGTTGTTACAACAATCTGGTCGTTAGCCTCCGCGCTGCATAACCTGGTTCCACAGCAAAGTGCCGCGCGGCCGATCATTCATCTCGTGGCGAAAACCGCCTTTATCTGGATGTCACTGATCTGGCTGCTCCTGATCATTGAATATTCGCACCTTAAAGAGCGTGCCCGACCGTTCATCCCGCTGCTTTGCGCGCCGCTGACCTTGTTTACCGTCCTCCTTTGGGGAATCTGGACCACCATTCCGTTTGATGCGTTCATGGCAGCATGGTGGTATGGGCATCTTCTCAACATTCTCTCGCTGTCCTTGCTGATGCGGCTTGCCCGGCAGGCAAAAGGCGAGCGGTACAAGCAAGTGCTGATCTTGTTCCTCTGCACGATCATCCCCATGGCGGGCAGCCTGATTCGCAATTTTCGCGGCGAGCCATTAGAAACGATCAACCCGCATTTCCTACCGGTAAGCGCCCTTCTTTTCACAATCGGGCTGCTCGGCTTCCGGCTGATGAACCTGCTGCCAATCGGGTATGAGCGCATTCTGGCGGGCATGCGCAAAGGGGTTATCGTCGTAAACATAGACAGCCAGATTGCATATCTCAATCCTGCGATGGAGAGAATCCTGGGGCAGCCCGCGGCGCATTTTATCAGCAAGCCCGCGAAAGCCGCCCTGTCCGAATATCCGCAGCTAATCCGGCTGGTTTGCACCACCGAAAAAGACGTATTAGAAGACATTGCATTAAAAAGTGGCGAAGAAGAGCGTATCTACGAGGTGTACATCACCGACCTGCACAGTAAGGCCGGTGAGTCTATTGGGCGGCTTGCAACCCTAAACGATATTACTCGCCGCATCACCACAGAAAATGCGCTTCGGCAAAGCCGGTCCATGCTCCAGCAGTCCGAGGAGAAGTACCGCTCGCTGGTTGAGGATATCAACGAAGTCATTTACGTGCTCAATCTGGATGGAGCTATCACCTACGTCAGCCCGGTGATCGAGCGCTACTCTGGCTACACCGACGCGGAAGTCATCGGCACCAACTTCCGAGAATATGTGCTGGAAGAAGATTTGCCGCAGGTGCAAGCGATGATGCACAAGGCGCTCACCAAAGGGGAGGCGAACCTGGAGTTCCGCATCCTCGATCACGAGCAGAAGGTTCATCACGTGCACGCCAGCGTGCTAACGATATTCCAGAACGGGCTGCCATCTGGCTTCCAGGGTGTGATGGCCGACATCACAGACCGCATTCTGGTGGAAAAAGCGCTGGAACGGCAGGCTTCGCAGTTAAAGATCATCAATGACATCGGCGAGCAGATAGCCCAGGTGCGCGACCTGGGGCAAATCCTCGATAATGCCGCGCATCTCATCCGCACGTACTTTGGTTACTATCACGTGGCGCTGTTCACTCCCCAACCCGAAACCAAACACCTGATCATGCGGGCAAGTTCAGGGGCCTTCTCGCAGTTGTTTCCCGAAAACCATAGCTTGCGCTTTGACCAGGGCATGGTCGGCTGGGTGGCTGTGAACAAGACCACCCTGCTGGCAAACGATGTGCGCCAGGAATCGCGCTACGTCAATTTTTATCCCAACAAGATCGTCTCGCGGGCCGAGCTTGCTGTGCCAATCCTGGTCAAAGATACCATGGTCGGCGTGCTGGATATCCAGAGCCCGCAGGAGGGCGCGTTTAGCGAAAATGACGTGCGCCTGATGGAAACCGTCGCGGATCAGATCGCCATTGCGATGGAGAATGCCCGGCTGTATGAGGAAGTGCGCACGCAGTTGAAAGAGCGCGAGCGCAAGGAAAATATGCTGCGCATCCAGCGCGACCTGCTGGTGCGGCTCAGCACCGCCCGCAGCCTGAGCGAGACGGTAAAACATGCCGTAGAAAACCTTGCCGTGGAACTGCGTGCCCACCGCGCCGCCATCCTGCTGGTGGATTGGGACGCAAAGGTAGCGAGGCCGGCTGCCAGCCTGGGCTACTCACGCCGCAGCGCGCCGGGGGAAATTCCGCTCAACGAGGGCATTATTGGCTGGGTGGCGCAAAGCGGTGTCGCTGCGCTGTTCTCTGAGGTGGGCAGCGGGTGTACGCCTTTTGCCGGGATCGCGGATGACACACAATCGCTGCTGTGCGTTCCCTTGGTCTCCAATGGAAAAGCCATCGGCGTGATCATCCTAGAAAGCGGGGAAACAAGCGCCTTCACTCACGAAGATCAAAACTTGCTCTCCACGCTGGCAAACAGCCTGGTGATGCTGATTGAGCGCGCGCAGTTATTCGAAGCGGTGGAAAGCGCGCGCACCGAGCTGGAAAAACGAGCCGCCGCTCTGGAAGAGGCCAATACCAGCCTGCGTGAAATGGATCGCATCAAAAGCCAGTTCCTCGCTAACATGAGCCACGAACTGCGAACGCCGCTAAACTCCATCATCGGCTTCTCCGAAGTGTTGCTGGATGGCATTGTTGGCACGCTCAACGATGACCAGGCGGAATGCGCGCAGGACATCCACGAAAGCGGCAATCACCTGCTCTCGCTCATCAGCGATTTGCTAGACTTCTCCCGAATCGAGGCCGGGCGACTGGTGCTGGATATAAAAGAATTCGATGTGGATACACTGTTTGACGCTGTTCGCATCACCGTCGTTCCTATGGTAGAAAGAAAGGCGCAGATTCTCTCGTTTCAGAAGGCCGGCATCCTGCGCACCTTCAGGGGTGATCCACTGCGCATCAAGCAGGTTTTGATCAACCTGGTAAGCAATGCCAATAAATTTACGCCGGAAGGCGGCTGCATCACCATCTCGGCATCGATGGACGGTACGCGGCACGTGCTGTTTGCCGTGCAGGATAACGGCATTGGCATTCGGGCCGAAGACCAGCAGATCATCTTCGAGGAGTTCCGCCAGGTGGATGGCTCGCTCACCCGCGAGGCGACTGGGTCTGGCCTGGGTCTGGCAATCAGCAAGCAAATTGTCGAACTCCACGGAGGGAAGATCTGGGTATCGAGCCAGCCGGGTAAAGGCTCTACCTTCTTTGTGCGTTTGCCCATCGAGCAGGGGGTGCAATCTGTGCCTGTACCAGAAGATTGCAGCCAAGAACTGGCTTGAATGAAGCGGCCTCCATGATATAATTTTTGGTATCTTGTATACTATTCGCGGAGGCCTAGCCACATGGAAATTACCAACACGCAATTCAAGCACTGCGACCTTGTGAAGGCGAAAGGGCGCGTAGACAGCTATACTGCGCCGCAGCTTGCCGATGCTTTCAACAAGATCACGGATGCAGGCCGCTACAAGCTGGCATTCGACATGAGCGAGCTGGACTTCCTCTCCAGCGCCGGGCTGCGTGTTCTGATCAATACCCAGAAGACGTGCAAACGTTATAACCGTGGTGAACTCATCCTGGTGAAGATTCCAGAGAACATCTATGCCGCGCTCGACCTGGCGGGTTTCATTCCGCTGTTCAAAATCTACGATGACGTGCTTGCTGCCGTTGGAAGTTTCTAGCGCTCGTGATTCTTCTTTTTCCGAAACCAGATCCTTCCCAGGCAAGTACGAAAGCCTGGAAAGGATCGCTAGTTTTGTGCGCAAAATCGCGCAGGACGCTGGTTTCGAAAGCTTTGCCGTTTACTCGATTGAAATGGCAGTCGATGAAGCGTGCTCCAACATCATCGAGCACGCTTATGGGGGTGAAGGTAAAGGAAATATTCGCTGCACCTGCTCTGTCTCTACTGAAACGCTGACAATTACCCTCCGCGACAGGGGCAAATCTTTTGACCCCTCGAAAGTCCCGCCGCCAAACCTGAGTGATAATATTGATGATCGCAAGGCGCACGGCCTGGGACTGTATTTCATCCGCAAATGGATGGATGATGTAAAATTCACTGCCAGCGAGAAAGAAAACGAGCTGATTATGGTGAAGCGCAGGTAGCGAACAGACAGGAGAAAGATATTTGAAAAGACGCACCCGGCAGGCGGCTGACGCGGTAGGCGCTGCTGAAGCAGCGTCCGCGGCTGATCAGGAATGGAAACAGCTCCTGCGCCTGGGAGAGCAGCTCATCGAGAAGTCCTCACCGGCAGAGCAATGCGATCTGATCGCCGAGACGGTGGGGCAGATGCTCTCCGCCCAGGCACGGGTGTGGTTGTCTGGCTTTTCGTATCCGCTGCCCGGGTTGCACGCCCTGGAGCTTACCCCAGCCCTTACCGGCGCATCAACGATTTCCGCCCTGCCAGAAGAACAGACGATTCACACCCCGCCCTCCCCCCTGGCGCAGCAGGCGCTGGATAGCCGGAAAACCTGCTTCGATCCGCAAGCCGTCGGTGACGATCTGCTGCCGGATGCCGACCGCCCGCACACTGCCGCCGCTCCGATGGTGGTGAACGAAACCATTCTGGGCGTGGTACAGGTCGGCAGGCCAGAAGGCCCAGGTTTCACTGAGCGCGAAATCAGCCTGCTGGAAGGCCTGGTGGCGCACGCCGCCACCGCGATGGAAGTGACGCGCCAGGAAGCGCTGAAGGATTGGCGCTACGAGCAGCTCAACCTGGTGCGCTCGGTCAGCGGGCAGATTGCTTCCTTCACCAACCTCGAAGAGCTGTACAACCGCGTCACGCAGCTCATCCAGGAAACCTTCGATTTCTACTACGTCGCCATCTTCTCGTTAGACGAGCGGCACAACATTTTGCGGTTCCGCGGCAGCGCAGGGCACTCTCCGTCTGCGCCGCAGGGCAGTGATTTTACCGTGCAGATCGGCGAGGGAATCATTGGCACGGTAGCGGCTAACGGCGAAGAAATCATGGCTCCCAACGTGCACCAGGAAAGCCGCTACCGCCACATTGATGGGCTGCCTGAGACCCAATCTGAGGTTGCCTTACCGCTGAAGGTGGAAAACCGGGTGCTAGGCGTGCTCGATTTTCAGTCCGACGCGCTGAACGCCTTCCACAAGAACGACATGCTGGTGCTGCGATCACTGGCAGACACCATTGCCTTATCTATCGAGAGCACGCGGCTGTACCTCAACTTGCAGCGTCGTGCCGAGCAAATCTCCACCGTATTCGAGATCAGCCACGCGCTTACCTCTATTCTCGATATGGACGAGCTGCTCAACGAAGTTGTCCGCCTGATCCACGATCGCTTCAACTATCCTTTCGTCCACGTGTACACCGTACACTCGGGGCGACGGCAGGTTTTCTATCACGTGGGCACCGGCGGGCGCTCGGAAGAGCTGAAGCAGCGCGCCATTTCCTACTCGATGGATGATTCCATAGGGCTAATTCCGTGGGTGGCGCGCAATGGGCGCACCTACCTTGCAAACGACGTCGACCAGGACCCGCTCTATCGCAGCACCGATGTGCCCCCCCACGATACACGCGCCGAAATGGTTGTGCCGCTGATCACCGGCGACGAGGTGTTGGGCGTGCTGGATATTCAGAGCCGCGAGCCGTTCGCGTTTGATGAGAATGACCGGTCACTGTTTGAGGCGCTGGCTGCCCCGGTGGCAGTCGCCATGCGAAACGCCAACCTGTACCGCTCAGAGCTGTGGCGTCGCCAGGTAGCCGAGAGCTTCCGCGATGTAGCGCACCTGGTTTCTATTAATTATCCGCTCAACCAACTGCTTGAGATCATGCTCGATAAGCTGGAGGCCGTTCTACCCTGCGACGTTTCGGCAATCTGGCTGGTGGACGAACAGTATGAAAACAGCAAGTCCGAACTGCCCAGGCTGCGCCTTGCCGCCGTCCGTAACCTCTCGCCAGAGCGGATCAACGAAGTGCGGCAAGAAGAACACCAGCTAGCAGGCTCGGTCGAAGCGATGATTGACCGCGCGATCGCAGCCGATCGCCCAGTCATTCGCCAGCCAGAAGACCCGCTCGGCCCGCTGGGGGCGGCGATGGGCTTCCAGCCGGATTATTCGTCTATTGCAGCGCCAATGCGTGCCAATGACAGCCCGTTGGGCCTGCTAACCCTCGCGCACCACCAGAGCAAACGCTACGGCTCCGAATCACAGGCCATCACTGCCACGTTTGCCAGCTATGCCGCCGTCGCGATTCTGAATGCCCGCCTGTATAGCGAGGCGCAGGAGCAGGCGCTAATCTCCACCATGCTGCTGCAAATCGCCGAAGCCAGCCAGAGCATCACCACGATGGAAGATCTTTTGGCTACCATGGTGCGGTTGACTCGCCTGCTGGTGGGCGTAAAGAAAAGTGCCTTCCTGCTGTGGGACGACGGCTCGCAGCATTTTGAGCTAAAGGCCTGGTACGGTTTCGATCCCGCTGGAAACGGCCCCTACCGGCTGCCCGGTTACCTGTCCGGCTTTACTCGCCTGGTGGAAGAGCGCACCACCCTGCAGCTTGAAGACCCGGTGGAAGAAATTGGCCTGCCCGAGCTGGCGAACAGTGAGGAAAACTGTTCGTACGTGATGCTGCCGCTGCTTGTGCGCGGCGAGGTTATCGGCGCGTATCTTGTTGGGGTACAGATGGCTGCCAGCCGGGGCGATCACACCGGGTTTGACCCGAAAGCGAATGCCATCTTGCAGGGCATTGCCCACCAGACGGCGATGACCATCGACAACTTGAGCCTGCAAGAAGCCCGCCAGGAAGAGGCCTACGTCACGGCGGCGCTGCTGCAGGTGGCCCAGGCAGTGGTCAGTTCCAGTGACTTGAACGATACGCTCGACACAGTCGTGCACCTGCTGCCCATCCTGGTCGGCATCGACGCTTGCGCCATCTACCTGTGGGATTCGGCCAGCCAGCTCTTCCGGCCCACACAGGTACACGCCGAAACGCGCCGTGAAGAAGAACAGCTCTTGGCGCGGGCTTATGCCCCCGGTGAGCACATCCTGCTCGACACGGTGCGGCAGAAGGGCGAGATGCACCTGGCGCAGATCAGCGATCACGATGGCCATTTTGAACAGTGGGCCGTGCTCGACTGCCAGACCTACGAGAGCCTGGCAGAGAGCAACGCCGCCCCGCGCGGAGATTGGCTGCTAGCGTACCCACTCTCGATGCAGGGGCAGGTACTCGGCATCCTGCTGGTGCGTGAAACCACCGCCTCGCCCGCCTTCTGGGAGCGCCGTTTGGAGATCATCCACGGTATTGCCCAGCAGGCATCGCTGGCGATTCAGAACGATCTAGTGAAGCAGGAAATCGTTGAAAACGAGCGCATCGAGCGCGAAATCCGCCTGGCCCGGCAGATCCAGGAAACATTCCTGCCCGAAACAATGCCCAAGCTGCCGCGCTGGGAGCTGGACCTGCGCTGGGAGACAGCCCGCGAGGTGGGCGGCGACTTTTACGACATCTTCAAGCTGGATGGCAATCGCCTGGGGCTGGTCATTGCGGACGTATCTGACAAGGGCCTGCCCGCCGCGTTGTATATGACCGTCACCCGCACGCTGATCCGCGCCAACGCCAGTGGCCTGGCAAAGCCCGCCCAGGTGCTGCAAGAGGTCAACAAGCTGCTGGTCAGCGATTCGACCGACTCGATGTTCATCACCGCCGTGTATGCCATCCTCTCGCTCGACACGGGCGAGCTGGTCTATGCCAACGCCGGGCACAACCGCCCCCTGATCTACCGCAGCCGCAAAAAGGACGTTGAGCAGCTTCCCAAAGGCGGCACGGCGCTCGGCATCCTCGATGACCTGCAACTCGAAGATCACGCGCTGCAAATCCGCACCGGCGATGCGCTGGTGCTGTTCACCGACGGTGTGACGGATGCCATCGCGCCCGATGGCAGCTTCTTCGGCGAGGAACGGTTAGAAGCCGTGCTAGAAGTGAACGGGGCAGATACCATCCAGAATATCCTCGAAGCGCTGGATGACGCGCTGATCGAGTTTCGCCGCGGTGTGCCGGCAAGCGATGACATCACTCTGCTGGCGCTGCGCCGCGAACCGGCGCGCAGGCGCAATACAAAATAGCGGATAACAAAAACCCCAACTTTGCCGTTGGGGTTTTTGTTATCCGCTATTCTTCAAAAAAGAGCGCCCACCAAATTTCCCAGTTCTCCGCCACGCGCGGCGTGGGGGTAGTTTGTGTGAAAATCTCGGTTGCCAGGGCTTGCGGGGTGAGCAGTACGATTACTTTATCGCCGGGCTTTGCCATGCGGGCTTCGTCGCGGGCCCAGTCTTCAACAGCCTGGTCAGAGGTCGCATACGCCACCTGCGTCTCCAGGGCAATCTGGGTGCCTTTCAGTTTCACCACTTCGGCTTCGAGCTGATCTCGCTGGTTTGAAAGGCGGAAATATTCGCCCAACCGGTTGTTGAAGCTGACCAGCATCAGCACCAGCACCAAAACGGCTGCGACTCCCAGGATTTTCTTGCGCGCTTCCCAAACCGATTTCATTATCATAATGTTACCGCAACGAAGTGCAAGAATCAAGCCAAAGGAAAATAAGGGTGTATTTCAGTTGTGTGGTAGCAGTCTGGTGATGCTGCGCATCACCAGACTGCTACCACACAACTGAAATACACCCGGAAATTTAGATGGGGAACTTGGCACGTATCTTGTACGTTATGAACAGGTAACAAAAAACTCCTCATGAATTTGAGGAGTTCCAGTGCCGAAGGAGGGACTTGAACCCTCATGGGTATACACCCACTACGCCCTGAACGTAGCGCGTCTGCCAATTCCGCCACTTCGGCTTGTTCGTCTTCTAGATCGCTTACGGACTGTATTTTATCCGCTTTTTTGGTTTTGTCAACCTTTTTCAACTTTTTACTGAATTTTTCTCTTCTCGCCTGTTTGACCATGCTATAATCGCTAATGAGAAGCCCAGGAGAAGCATGGATACGCTGTTTCAGCAAATATTTGATCTACTTACCAAAGCGCCAGGTAATTTAGTTTATCACCTGGTGTTGGCTTTTTCCATATTATCGTGTCTGCAAGCGGCCGTCATTGGTCGCCGTATCAGCGCGCAGCCGTACATCGGACGGCTGGTATTTGGCCTGGCGATGCTGCTGCTCGCGCAGGCAATTTTGTTCTTCAGCAGCAGCTTCGCGTGGCAAGGGGTCATCCCCGAGCGCGCTTTCTTGCCGCCGCTCGACCGCGCAGTGGTGCTGCTCAGCCTGGTTTGGATCATCTGGTTGTGGATCTTCCCCGCCCCTGCCCGCCTGGGCGACGTGATAACCGGATTCCTCAACCTGGGTGTGATCCTTTTCTTCCTGTACACATATACCAGTTGGAGCTCCCAGCTTGCCGCGCAGGGCGAAGGCATCCTGTGGTTCAACAGTAGTTGGATGGATTGGGCTTGGGAACTTACAGCGCTTGCCATCGTTTTAATAGGTATGGCTGTGCTGCTATTCTCTCGCCCCGCCGGGTGGGGCTTTGGCCTCGGGATGCTCTCGCTTATTGCAGCGGGCATTGCCGCGCACCTCATCCTGGCCCCCGCCACGGGTGATCTCTCGGGCTATGTACGCATGGGGCAGCTCGCGGCATTCCCGCTTCTGCCTACCCTGCTTCACCGGTTGTCTCCGGTAGGGGCAGCGGCTGCGGTACCCACGTCGCCGGTGTCTGGCGCTCTGCCAGCACAGATCCCCACCGGGCAGGCGGTACGCGCGCAGGAACGCCGGCGCTACAGCGCCAGCCCAAGAACCGTGCACGCCTGGCTCCAGCTCGTGCAAACCGATGATCCCGAGCAGGTTATTGCCGGGATCGCAAAGGCAGTCGGTCACACCATGCTCGCCGACCTGTGCTTTGTGGTTGGCAAACCAGCCTATGGGCATATCGTCTTGCAGAGCGGTTACGACCTGATTCGCGAAGAACCGATGCAAGGTACCATGCTTGACCAGAGTTCGGTCAACCAGCTTGCGAATGCAATTCAGCGTGGCAAGCCACTGCGCATTGGCTCATCCGATTCACAGCCCCCAGACATGAAGACCCTGGCAACTGCGCTGGGTCTATCCGAAGTAGGCAGCCTGCTGTTTATCCCGCTGGGTATCAACGATAAGCCTTATGGCGGCCTGTTGTTGTTATCACCCTACTCAAGCCGCCAGTGGACCGCCGAAGACCAGGGCTATCTCTCCAGTGAACTGGATGGGATCGCCCAGGTACTGATGGAAGCTCGCGAGCAAGGCGAGCAGATGCTGGCAACTCAGTCGGGCACCGGCCTGCCGACCGGGGAGCAAGCCGCAGCCCTGCAAGTAGAACTCGACTCTTTACGCGAAGAAAACCGGCGATTGGCAGATGCCCTTCTGGAACTGCAAAACAACGGTCGTGCTGTGACCGCAGAACTGGCGCAGGCGCCCGATCTCACTGCCCTGATCGCGCTCCAGCAGGAGACGCAGACCCAGATGGAAGCACTGCAAGCTGAAAATGAGCGGCTCCAGGCGGCGATCAAGGAGCAAAGCCTGCCAGGGATTTCAGAGGAAGATTCGCAGCGGATGGAGAAGGAACTGCGCGCCACCCTGATGGAAATGGCTATATTGCAGAACCAGCTTGCCGAAGCCAATGCCCGCATTCTACTCAACGAGCGCGAGAACCGCCCCGCCGATACAGCCAGCGAAGAGGAAGAACGCGAAGTGATCACCTCGCTCGTGCAAGAAATTCGGCAGCCGATGTCGTCAATCCTCGGCTACACCGATCTCCTGCTGACCGAATCGGTCGGTATTTTGGGCGCGATGCAGCGGAACTTCCTCGAGCGCGTAAAGGCATCTACCGGAAGAATGCGTTCCATTCTGGACGACCTGATCCAGGTAACCACAATGGACGAAAGAGCCTTTGAACTGCAGCCCAGGCCGGTGGAGCTTGCCAGCATTATCGACAGCGCCGTGGCAGATACCAGCGCCCAACTGCGCGAGAAAGATATTGCCCTGCTAGTCGATCTGCCGGAGCAGATGCCTCAGATTCACGTGGATTATGAAGCAGTCCAGCAGATTACCGTGCACCTGCTGCAAAATGCCGGTGCCGCTACGCCGCCAGAAGGCGCGATCACGCTGCGTGCCAGCATCCAGGCAGAAAATTCCGCCCATTACCTGCTCCTGCAGATGACCGATTCGGGCGGAGGCGTGCCAGCGGAAGAACTATCACGCGTGTTTGCCCGGCGGTTCCGTGCCGATCTACCCCTCGTTCAGGGGCTGGGCGATACCGGCGTAGGACTCTCGATCGCGAAAGCACTGGTCGACGCGCACAAGGGCCGCATTTGGGTTGAAAGCGTGCCGAGCCAGAGCACAACCATCAGCGTGCTTCTGCCAGTTCGCCCGGGCGTTTTGAGCGCAGCCGTGCAATGAAAAGCCTGGGGCAGCTTCTGATGGGTCTGTTTTCTGCGGCTGGCGTCAGCCTGCTGATCCTCTCCGCATTCTCATTGGCGCTGCTGGAGGGTGGCACTGCCATCTCTGGCCCCGCGCCCCTGCCCGAAGTGAGCCCCACGCTGCCTCCGCCGGCAACAAGGCCGGTACAGGGCAGCACAGCATCCACCAGCACTGCCCCCGCTGTAATAACTGCAACGTTGTCCATCTCTTCCTGCCCGCCCCCGCCTGCCGGTTGGGTAACCTACACTGTTCAGCCGGGTGAAACACTTGAGACAATCGCGGCGCGAGCCGGGGTGGCAGTGGAACGCGTGCTTACAGTCAACTGCCTGCCGTTCAGCCAAGTGGTGGCGAATATGCAGATCTACCTGCCCTTCGCTGCCCCAACCAATACAGTGCCTGCCCCGCTGCCCACTGCCCCACCCACGGCTACCGTTGGCCCTTGCCTGCCTCCCGCGGCATGGGTTATTTACAACGTTCGCTCTGGCGATACACTCTTCAGCCTTGGGCGCGCCTACGGCGTGACTGCCTTCCAGCTACAGGTGAATAACTGCCTGCCTTCCGACCGGATCTATGCCGGGCAGCGGCTCTATGTGCCGAACGTGCCCACCATCACACCTCCGGCAACCAACATCCCAACAGAGCATCCCGAGCCGAGCAGCACCAATACGCTGCAACCGAAACCCGAGGAGCCAACGATCACAGAACCTGCACCAACGGCGACAGCAACAGCATCGGCAACGGCAACGCCTGAGCCTACTGCCACCGAAACGCCGCAGCCTTCTGCTACCAACGATGCTACCGCACCTGCTGTGGAAGTAACAGAAACAACAGAAGTACCGGCCCCTTAATCAACGTTGGATTTATTGATTTCACAATAGAAAGATGCCTTCTATGCGCAAACATCTTCTCCGCTTCGCAATGCTGCTTATGCTGGTATCCATCGCATGCAGCTTTCCGGTCGCACCAGCGAATATGCCTACACCACAAGCGGTTTCACAGCTCCAGCCGGTGCTGGTGACCCCCGACCCAAACGCTACCGCCACCCCGACCCCCTTCCAACCAATGGGGCCTACGTCCACCAGCATACCGCCGACAGCTACTGTGCCGGTTGTCCCGCTTCCTACCGAGCCCGGCACCGAGGGTATCAACATGCCCACTCCTATCCGCATCGGGCAAAAGAATCCCAAGGGCCAGCTGAACATGTTGGTGCTTGGCTCTGACTTCCGCCCCGCCTCGGGCTACCGCACCGATGTGGTTATGCTGGTTTCGATTAACCCAGAAAAGGGAAGGGTCAGCGTCGTCTCGTTCCCACGCGACCTGTACGTTACCATCCCCGGGTGGGGCGAGAATCGCATCAACACTGCTTTCCCCCACGGCGGGTTCCAAATGATGCAGGATACGTTTGAGTACAACTTTGGCGTGCGCCCCACGCATTACCTGATGACCAACTTCCAGGGCTTTACCGGTATTGTCAATAACCTGGGCGGGATCAACGTTAATGTGGGCAGCTACCTCTCCGACTCGTGCGATCTGCCCCAGGCGGTCAACGGCTACTGCACGGTTGGCGCGGGCAGTAACTGGATGGACGGTGGGATGGCGCTCTGGTACGTGCGCTCGCGCCATACCTCCAACGACTTCGACCGCGGACGCCGCCAGCAGGAAGTGCTCTACGCGCTCTTCTCCCGCCTGATGAGCCTGGATGCCGTCTCACGCCTTCCAGAGATGTATGGCACCTACCAGCGCAATGTAGAAACCAACCTGAGCGTCAATGACCTGGCGCCGCTTCTCCCGGTTGCATCGCAAGTACTCAACGACTCCAGCCATATTCGCCGCTTTGCGATTGGCCCCCGTGAAACAACCAACTTCATCACCAGTGGTGGAGCAATGGTGCTGCTGCCCAACTACGAAGCGATAAACGCGATCATCAGCCAGTCGGTTTACAACCCCTAGCTTCCCTCGCTACGAATCGATCCAAAATTGATGGCTCATATGTAGTTTCAAGGAGTTTTGGTGTCACAGGGGGTGGGATCACCCCCTGTG
>JAEYTI010000164.1 GCA_023434145.1 Chloroflexota bacterium
GGGCCAAACTATGTTGCCAACACAAAACGATCCAACAAAGTTCGAAAAGCTTTTTTGGAGTTTTGAAAACGCTTTGCGTTTTCAAAACTCCCCAACCCTTTACGGCACAGGCTGCGCGACCGGCAGTTCCGCGGCGATCCAGGCATTGATGCCGCCGCCCAGGTTGCGAACGTCGGTGTAACCGTTCATGCGCAGCGCCATCATGGCAATCGCGCCGCGGTGGCCCGACTTGCACAGCACCACGATTGGGGCGGCCTTGTCGGTGGGCAGCTCGCTCATGCGGGTGAAGACCTCATTGACCGGGATGTGAACGGAGTCTTCGATCATGCCGTCTTTGGCCAGTTCTCCCTCGGTGCGCACGTCGAGCACGAAGATTTCATCCTCGACCATCGCAGCGTTCAGATCGGCGGCTTTGACGGTGTAGAAACCTTCCGGCAGGCCGGAGAGGAAGGCGTCAAGCTGCTCGAACATCGTCTGGTCAACCTCGGGGGCAGTGCCAGCGGCCGGTTCTTCGGGCATGCTGCCAGTAACAACGGGCAGTTCGGCCTTCTTCCAGGCGCCCAGGCCGCCGCCCAGGTTCACCACATCGGTGTAGCCGAGCATGCGCAAGGCAGGCATTACCAGCCCGCCGCGGTGACCCGACGCGCAGTAGACAATGATGCGCTGATCTTTCGCGGGCAGCTTGTCCAGGTTCTTCAATACGTCGCGCACCGGAATGTGCACCGAGCCTTCAATGTAGCCGTCTTTCTCGACCTCAGAGGCCTCGCGAACGTCCAGCAAGAAGGGGTCCTTGTCGGCCATGGCGGCGTTCACGTCGGTGGCCGAAGTGGAATAGAAGTCGCCGGGCATGCCAGCCAGGAAGTCACCCCAGGTGGCGTTCCAATCAACCCAGCCTTCTACGGGCAGCTTGGCGGCTTTCCAGGCGCCCATGCCGCCGCCCAGATTCGCGACCTTGGTGTAACCAAGGAGCTGGAGACCGGGCAGGACGATGCCGCCACGGTGGCCGGAGCCGCAGTAGAGGATGATCTGCGTGTTCTTGTCCTCGGGCAGCTCGTTCAGGCGGGTGAACAACTCTTCGAAGGGAATATTGACGGCGCCAGCAATGTAGCCTTCGTCATAATCTTTGGCGGGGCGCAGGTCGATGAGGAAGGGTGTGCCTTCCACCAGCGCCACGTTGACGCTGTCGGCCTTCATAGCATTGAAGCCATCGGGGAGGTTGCTCAGGTAGTCGTCGAGCATGGTGAACAGGGCCTGATTCTCAATCTCGGGGGCTGTTCCAGCAGCGGGAGCCTCGGGTAGGCCGGTTTCCACGGGCAGTTCGGCCTTCTTCCAGGCGCCTAACCCGCCGCCCAGGTTGCGGACGTTGCTGTAACCCAGCAGGCGCAGGGCGGAGAGCACGAACCCGCCGCGATGACCGGAAGCGCAGTACACAACGATGGGCTGATCCATCGCGGGCAGCTTATCGAGGTTCTTCAGCACGTCACGCACCGGAATGTGCACCGCGCCCTCAATGTAGCCGTCTTTCTCCACTTCTGAAGCTTCGCGCACATCGAGCAAGAAGGGCGCTTTGTCGATCATTTCCTCGTTCAGCTTGGTGGCGCCCACCGAGCCGTAGCCTTTATCGGCGGGAAGCTGGGCAACCAGGTCGGTGAACAGGGCCTCGATATCGGGGGCCGGTTCGGGGGTCGCCGTCGGCGGAACCGCTGTGGCGGTAGGGGGAACGGCGGTCGGCTCTGCGGTGGGCACCACTGGTTGGGTAGGCGCTGCGGCAGGGGCCGGCGCGCATGCTGAGAACAAGAAACTCAGCAGGAGCATGAAAATCACGAGTTTAGAAACTTTTTGGTTCATATTTTCGAATACCTTGTGAATGTTATGGCGAAATCTTTTTTATCGCCCAACCGGTCCCGGCACTTCTTCTACGATCACCGGCTGGTTGGCTTCCAGTTCTTCGGGTTTCACCTTATCGGCAGTCAGGAACACATCGGGATTGCCGTGGCAGTTCTTGCATTCAGAGTTTTGCGGCGTGATGCGCTGAATATTGTGCGGCGTGGCGTATGCCCAGGTGGGCAGCGCATTGAAATTCGACAGCAGGTTCTCGCCGTAATATTCAAAACTTGTCGGCGCGACCGGAACGTGACGTACCGGAACGTACTCGTACGGGCGATTCTCATCCTGGCGCGGATTGCGCCCAATGAAGAAGGTTAGATAATCACCTTCTGTTTTGTAGAACGGGTTGCCAGTGTTCTCGCTGACCGCCACGTGGCAGCCATCGCAGCTTGTGTACTCTACTGCATGGCAAACCTGGCACGACAGCTTATCTTGATGCAGGGTATGCTGGATGACTGAATCGCCGCTGGCCCCGACTTTGGCGTGGCAGTCGGTGCAGGCGGGCATCTGCGCGCCTGCATAGCGGTGGTCATCGCCTTCGGCTGCGGAGTGCATTGCAGCGCCTTCATGGCACGCGACGCAGTTCATACGCGCCTTGCGGAAATGTACGTCGCCGGGGATATCCTCGTGCTTGCCGAGATATTCCGCGCCGACACGGCTGCCGTGGCAGGCGGTGCAGGTGCGGGTCATCGGCGGGGTCTTTTCAAAGGTGTGCCCGTTCAGCAGCCCGCCGCCAACAGAATCTGGCTGGCTGATGTGGCAGTCGCCGCAGGTGGTGTGACACGAGGCGCAGTGATTGCCAAACGCCTCTTCCAATGCGGGGTGGTTCTCGGGGGTGCTGCGTGCATCGAGCACCGTCCAATAACCTTTCAACGATGCGTGCATGCTCTCGCCAAAGTTGGCGGCCTGTTTGGCGTGGCACGTGGCGCACTGCTGAGAATCGGCGGAGGGGTCCGCAATCATCCCTTCATGCGCGTCTTCCTTTGTTTCGGCCTGCTGGCCGGCATGGCAGTCGATGCAGCTCGCGCTGCCGTGTGCCGTGCTCATAAATTCCTGGCTAACCAGAACTTTCTCCCATGGCTCCAACGGAGCCACATCGCCCCCTCAGCCAGCCCCTTCTGATTCTTCAACCACCACTTCTTCGGGGGCTGCCGTATCGATCAACTGGTCTTTATCGGTGTGACACTCGACACAGTGATCGACAACAGCCACTTCGGTGGGTGTGTTGGCGACGGTAGGGCTGGGGGCTGTGGTGTTCGTCGCCTGGACGGTGACTGCCGTGGCGGCAGGGGCCAGAGTGGCGGTGGGCGCAGGTGTTTCGGGGGCGCTACATGCGGCCAGCACCAGAACCAGCAGGCATAGAGCCAACCATACTTTCCGGTTTTGCATTCTCCTTTTCCTCCTTTATAAGATATTTCGTAACCACTCAAACCTGCCGAACCTGAGTAGTTATCCAAAAATTGATTTGAGATTGTTGGTTGTGCGGTGTGGTCGCACAAATAACAATCTCAAAAAATAATTTTCAGATAGGTACGATATGGAACTTCTAGTCAAATGTACTGGATGTGCATGATAAAATTAAGTGAGAAAAATCACAAACTGTTATTTGATTTGCTTATCGATTAGAATAAGAAAACCTTATCGTTTTTGGAAACATCACGCAGGCCGGAATTGTTCCCTGTTTTGTTCCTTTGCCGGATGATTGGGTATCGCCGGCGGAGAGCAAACAGCGATCGATTCTGCCCTGACCGCAGGAGGACTCATGCTTGACCCACGACAACTGCAAGTATTTCTCATCGCGGCAGAAACGCTCAATTTCTCACGCACCGCCGAGCGTTTGCACATGTCGCAGCCTGGGGTCACGCAGCATATTCAACTACTCGAAGCGCAGCTCGGCGCTTCGCTGTTTGTGCGCTCTGGCAGGCGCATTGCCCTGACCCCAACAGGCGAAGCGCTGATCCCGCTCGCCCGCCAGGTGGTAGACCTTTCGCTGCGCGCCGAGGAGGTGATGGGCTCGCTGGCGGGTGAGGTGCATGGGCACCTGATGATAGGTTGCAGTACGACACCGGGTAAGTACGTGCTGCCGGTTCTGCTGGCAGAGTTTATGCAGCGCTACCCGCGGGTGCAGGCCACCTGCCAGGTGGTGGACCGCATGACAGCCTTTGAAATGCTGGAGCAGGGCCTGGTGCATTTTGCACTTTCCAGCAGCATCGATACGATCCACCAGAACATCGAGTTTCGCAGCTTTATTTCCGATCCGCTGGTGCTGATTGCTCCGCTGAACCATCCCTGGGCACACCGCGGCGAAATAGCGCCAGACGAGCTGCGCGGGGCGCGCTTTATCCTGCGGGAAGAGACCGCCGGAACCTACCAGGTTGCTCGGGCAGCGCTTGTGCGCCTGGGCATCAACGTGGCTGAACTGCAAACGATCCTCACCCTGGGCAATTCTGAGGCGATTGCAATCGCCGTGCAGCAGGGGGTAGGGGTGGGGTTTGTCTCTCAAATGGTTTACGCCAATATGGTTTATGGGAAGGTGGCGCAAGTGCGCGTGCGCGGGCTTACGCCATGCCAGGAAATTCATCTTTGCCGCCATCGCCTGCACCCTGCCGGCAATGTGCAGGCAGCTTTCTGGGATTTCGCGGAGCAGTACCGCGCTTCGACACATGAGAAAGTGCTCGAAGGGCTGCTCCCAAAGGAAACGCATTGACGGATTGACCGAACGGACATTAAGCGGGAGATAACATCATGGCATCGACCTTGAAACTGCGGGTGGTGCAGGCGCGTTATGGCGACTGCCTGATTCTGGAAAGCGGTTATGGCAAGCGCAAGAAGCACATCCTGGTGGATGGCGGACCGGGCAAGGTGTACCGGCCGTTTCTGCGCGGCGAGCTCCAGCGGATCGCGCAGGGCGGCTGGCAGATCGATCTGCTGGTGTTGAGCCACATTGATAACGATCACGTGCTGGGGCTGCTGGAACTGATGACGGAGCTGAAGGGCCAGCACCAAAAAGGCCAGCCGTGGATCGTCCCGGTTATCCGTATCTGGCACAATGCCTTCAAAAAGCTCGTGCCCGAGGCGGGCGAAGATGCCGATGCCATCGAGGAAGATCTGCTGCTAACCCCAAATGTGCCGGAGGGTGACGACCCAGAGCAGCCAGTGGATTTTGGCGTGGGCGAGGGGGTAAAGTTGAACCTCGCCGATGAGCTTTTAGGTATTCCGCGAAACTCGGTGTACAACGATGGCATGATCCGCCTGGGCCAGCGACCGCAGCCGGTGCGCCTGGCGGGTATCCGCATGTGGATTCTGGGACCGAGCGAAAAGAATCTGAGCGCGCTGAAGACGAAATGGCTGAAGTGGCTGGCAGCGCGCCGGGGTGAGGTGTCTTTTGACCCGGAGGCTTCTATCCGACCGGATGACAGCGTGAATAACCTGAGCAGTATCATGTTCCTGGCAGAGCAGGGCGGGCGGCGCATTTTGATGACCGGTGATGGTCGCAGCCAGGATATTATTGAAGGGCTGGAAGCCGCCGGGCTGCTGCCACCGGGCGGAACGATGCACGTAGACGTGATGAAGGTGCCGCACCACGGCTCCGCGCGCAACTGCGTGGGCGATTTGTTCGACCGCGTGCAGGCGGACGTGTACGTGCTCTCGGCGGATGGCAGGCACGGGAACCCAGACAAGGAAACACTGGCATGGCTGGTGGATGCAGCCTGCCGCCAGAACCGGGATATCGAGATCTTCGCGACCAACTGGACAAAATCGCTGGAAGAACTGCTGGAAAAGCGGCCCGAGGGGGCGAATCACTACCGGCTGCGGGTGATGGAGCAGGGGAAGATTTCAGACGTAATATAAATATTTCCCGGCGCGAAACGCGCCGGGAAATATTTATATTCCATTCTGACTTCCCAATATTCGTGACTTATAGTACATTCAATGTGGCGCACGATGCGGCCCTGAGTCCGTTTATTTCCGCGTTCTGTGACCTATTCGAGAATCTGCAAGCCCACATCATTTCTACAGGATTAATACAATGCAGGAACCATTCAGACCCTATGCGTTTAATCCGCTGGTGGAAGAAAATGGTTTTCGGACCATGCCGCCAAACTTTGCCGCACCGCCAAGCTTTGAGGATTCTCGCGACCTGCTGCCGCAGCCATTCTGGTTGGATCACGAATCAACCATCGAATGCTATTGGCGAAGCTGGGAGATTGGGTTTTCGCACCTGCTAAGCCCAACGCCCGAAAACGGCTTCGTTGCGCCGTATCTCGATACGGCGTTTAACGGTCACCTGTTTATGTGGGATTCGGCTTTTGCGATGCAGTTTGGCATGTACGGCAGCCGGGCATTTAACTTTCAGGCCACGCTCGATAACCTGTACTGCAAGCAACACCCAGATGGCTATATTTGCCGTGAGATCGATGAGGAGGACGGGCGAGACTGCTTCGAGCGGCACGATCCTTCCAGCACCGGACCGAACGTGCTGCCCTGGGCGGAATGGGCTTACTACACCCGTTTTGGCGACCGCGAGCGGCTGGCAAAGGTCTTCCCGGCGCTGCTGGCGCTGACGCAGTGGTTCCGCACCTACCGCACCTGGCCCGATGGCACGTACTGGTCGAGCGGGTGGGGCTGCGGGATGGATAACATGCCGCGCCTGGAGCCGCAGTATCACCACGCGTTTAGTCACGGGCGTATGCGCTGGGTCGATGCAAGCTTGCAGTCCATCCTATCGGGTGAAATTCTGTGCAAAATGGCCGCTGTGCTGGGGCGCGACAACAGCATTAATGGGCTGCGGCAGGAGAACGAGCACCTGAAGCGGCTGGTCAATGAGACGATGTGGGATGAGAATTCGGCCTTTTACTACGATCAATATTCCAGCGGTAAGCTGAGCATGGTGAAGCACATTGGCGCATATTGGGCGCTGCTGGCGGGCGTGGTGCCGCCAGACCGGCTGGACAGCTTTATCGGTCACCTGGATGACCCGGCGGAGTTCCTGCGTCCACACCGCATCCCATCGCTGGCCCACAGCCACCCGGATTACTCGCCCATGGGCGCGTACTGGCGCGGAGCAGTTTGGGCTCCGACCAACTACATGGTACTGAAAGGCCTGCGCGCCAACGGTTTCGGCTCGCTGGCGCACCTGATCGCGGAGAATCACCTGGATAACGTGGTGCAGGTGTACGAGGATACCGGCACAGTGTGGGAGAACTACGCCCCCGAGTCGGCACAGCCCGGCGACCCCGCCAAGCCTGATTTTGTGGGCTGGAGTGCCCTGCCAGCCATCGCGGTGCTGCTAGAAGAGGTCTTTGGTTTGCAGCCCGACGTGCCGCACAATACGCTCTATTGGGATGTGCGCTTGCTGGACGAGCACGGAGTAGAGAACTACCCCTTTGGATCGAAGGGCACGCTCGATCTCAAATGCTACGCGCGTGACTCGGCGCTGGAGAAGCCGATGATCGAGATCCGCTCCAATGTGCCAGTGACGCTCAAGGTTCACTGGGCCGGGGGAGAAGGAACATTAGAAGTGAAATGATGGGCTTCAAAAACAGCCCCCGAGTTCTCGGGGGCTGTTTTTGAAGCCCATCATTTCACTTCTTTATATTGCTGGCGTGGCAGCGCGGGTGGTTTGCACCACGGCTACGTCGTGCGCGCCGAGGGTCACGGCTTCCCCGCAGGGCTGGCCGGTGAGGCAGTCCGCGCCTTCGGGCAGGCGCTCGACCGTCAGCTCTTCCCCGGTAGTATTAATGAAGAACCAGATCTCCTTCTCCGCGTTCTGCCGCTTCACCACCTGCACGCCCTCGGGCGCGAAGGGCCAGATTTTGGGGATCGAGGTTAGCTGTTCGATCTCGGGCATCAGAATTTCGAGCAGATCGCCGGTAAGGTACGTGCCCGCGTAGACCACGAATCCCTGCCCCAGCGGGCGCACCGTAACGGCGGGCTGGCCGGTGAGGTGGCGGCTCTTCCAGGTGCCCAGCACGCGTACGTCTTCGCCGCGCGGCTGCAAGACCTCGTACCAGTGGCGCGAATGCGACTCACCGGCGGGCAGGTACACCCACAGCGGGCGCTCTTCGGGCGCGTTCTGCTTGCCGTATTCCTCCACCGTCACCCCGGCCAAGTCTGCCAGCACGCCTGGCGGAGTCTGCGCGATGACGTGATTATTCAGGTCTTTGGTGGCCGTGCGCGCGCCGATCACCAGCACGCCGCCGTTCTGCACCCATTGGGCGAGGTTGGGCACCCAGGCCGCATCGAACATGGGCCAGTGCGGAATGATGTACAGCGCCAGGTCCGAGAGATCATCGGAGGGGTGGACGCAGCCGACCGCGTAGCCGCGCTTGAGGAAGAAGCCGTGCGCCTCGCGGGCCATCTGCTCGGGGCCGGGGATGCCCAGATGCAGGGCGGCATGCGCGTCATAGACTTCTTGATCCGCGGCGGCGATGCCCACGTTGACGAACACGTGCGTACCCAGCAGCTCGGGGCCGAGCGTTTTTAGCTCTGAGCCCAGACGTTTGGCCTCTTCGTAGCGGCGGCGGGGGACGTTATCGTGATCGAGGATGCCACACCAGTACTCCTCCGCGCCAAAGCGTGCCGTGCGCCAGCGGAAGAACATCAGCCCATCGGCGCCGCGCGCGATGGAAGTGTAGGCCATGCGGCGCATCTCGCCCGGCTCGGGGGTATCGTGGAAGTAGGTGCTCTGCCCGCCCGGCCCCGACTGCTGCTCGGGGAGGAAATAGTTGCCCGACCACGCGCGGGCCTGGTCGAGATTGTAGGCCATGCTGTAGGGGCGGGTGGCGGGAGAGTAGTTGAAGAACGGGTACAGATCGTAGCCGATGAAGTCGAGGTCGGTGGTGAACTTGCCGCGGTAGTCGATGTGGCGGAACATGCCGTTGTGGGTGACGAACCACTTGGGGTTCACCTCGCGCAGAATTTCCACCTGATCGTGCTGGAAGCGGGTCACCGTCCAGTTGAGGAAGCGGGCGTAATCGAGCATCTGCGAGGGGTTGGGGTGGGTGGGCTTGTCGGGCCGGGGGGTGTCGATCTCGTCGAAGTTGGCGTAGCTCATCGACCAGAAGGCGTTGCCCCAGGCCAGGTTCAGCGCGGTGATATCGTCGTCGTACTTCTCGCGCAGGTACTCGCGGAAGGCCACCTGGCACGACTCGCAGTGGCACTCGGGCATCTGGCAGTTGATCTCATTATCCGTCTGCCAACCGACTACGTGCGGGTTCTCGGCGAAGTGGCGGGCCATGGTACGGGTGATCTTGCGGGAGTATTCGCGCAGCATCTCAGAGGAGTAGCAGGCGTGCTGGCGCGACCCGTGCTGCATGGTGACGCCTTCGGCATTCACGCGCAGCATCTCGGGGTAGGCATAGGTGAGCCAGCGCGGCGGGGTGGCGGTGGGCGTGCACAGCATGGTGACGATACCCTTCTCGCCCATGCGCGCGATGGTCTCATCGAACAGCGAGAAGTCGTACTGCCCTGGCTGCGGCTCCATCAGGTCCCAGGCAAACTCGGCCATGCGAACCATATTCCAGCCCGCCGCAGCCATGCGGTCCGCGTCCTGGGCTCGGGTCTCCTCGTCCCAGTGCTCGGGGTAATACGGCGAGCCGTAATAGAAGCGGGTGAGGTTGGTGGGTCGCTTGTGCGAAGGGGGTACGGGCTGAGTCATAGGGTCACCTCCGAGTGGTTTTGATCATTATAGCGCGAGATTTGAAAGTCTTCACTTTACCCACATGTTTGTTTCAAGCTTAATGCTAGAATAATTGCATCCCACAAGTATCATGCATGTAAATGGTCGAAAATTGAGGACATTATGATAGGCGAAAAATTATTGAACGTGCAGAATGAAAAGGCTGATGCTTTCATGTTACGTTTCGATATTTTGAAACAGGAAATTAATAACTTGCAAGGCGGGATTCAAAGCTACGATAAAATGCTTATATCAATCAAATCATGGTCACTTACTGTTTTTTCGGGCCTGGTACTGCTTGCCAGTCAAGATACAGTGATCGACCGATCTTACTACTTGCTTCTTGGACTATTCACCACCCTCATGTTTTGGATGCTTGACGGATATTTTAAAGGCATCCAACGTGTATACACGGAACGCTATAACAAAATTGAAAAATATCTTCAACAAGATGAATTTTTAGATGCAATAAGGATGAAAGAATGGGGAACATTTCTGTTTCCTGATATCGGAAGCGGTTTCACAACGATTAGTAATTGGGAGCGTTGGCGAAGGTCGCTAGAGGGAATGTTTTTATTTAATACTTACATTTTTTATTTGCTGATGGCTGTAGTTGGATTTTTCTTGTTGATTCTATCAATTCAGGTCTAAAGTGCCAACAGAGCAGAACTATAGAGCTAAACTCTTCCCCTAAAGCAAGATCTGCCGCAGAACCGGCTGCCACCACCGACCTATGCCTTTACCGACCATTGGGAATAAACAAAATCATTTGATGATTTTTTGCAAGTTTTGCTGAAGAGCGGCTAAATCTTTTCTGATAATGTCCCAAACAATCGGTAGTTTTACTTGATCGTACCCGTGGACAATAACATTGCGCGTGCCGATGATGGATGACCATGGAATTTCCGGATGCTGGTCCTGAAATTCCTCAGAGATTTTATTGGCTGCCTCGCCAGTCTTCTCGTCTGCAAGGAATTCTTCGTAGGAAGGAACGACATATTCCTCAATCGCTTTGATTGCCTGGATCATGTCTTGAAGCAGTTTGTTCGTATCTTTCATAGGGAAACCGCTTCTCGGCGAACGTTGCTAACGAAGTTCGCATCTTCTATTTGCGATAGTGCTGATAACGGCACAACATCTACTGGAAAACCAAGCAGCCTTTCCGTCTCATACTGAAACCCGCCCACGCCGAATAGCGACGCACCTTCTTGCATCTCGATCAGAAAATCTACATCGCTCTGTTCCGTCGAGTCGCCGCGCGCAACGGAGCCAAACACATAAATCTTCGCAATGCCGTGTTTGCGGGCAATTTGCATAAGATGTGGGGCGAATTTCCGGAGTTGATCGAATGTCATATGCTTCCCTATGCAATTATTATACAGGAGAACCTTTCATCATCCACCCCTTCGTTGATGGAATTACCCCCGCCCGATCTCGCGCGCGCATGTGGGGGATTCATTCAACCAAGGATTCGATGCGACCGGGCAGATCCATGCCCTGTTTTTGCTTTCGCATCCGTGTCACTGGCGCTACAATTTCCTACAGATCCGCTGAGACGAGGGACAACGCACAACAGAGCACCTTACCAACCGCATCGCTATGCGCGAAGGCAAAGAAACCGGCCAGACCAGCCTGACCTGGCTGTTTGGTGATCACCGGGGCAGCAGCACCGCGGTAAAATGGGGACCGAACGAGTACTAGGTCGTCGCGGAGATGCGCTACAAGCCCTTCGGCGAAACGCGATACACCTACAACACCATGCCCACCAGCTTCCGCTACACCGGCCAACTCAAGGGTGATGTAATTAACCTGTACTTCTACAACGCTCGCTGGTATGACCCCGCGCTCTCACACTTCATCATGGCCGATACGATCATTCCATATCCTGGTGATCCGGCTAGTTGGGATCGGTACGCATACGTTCGGAATAATCCCGTATTGCGAACAGATCCAACAGGTCATATGGATGACGATGAATGTCGTAAGTGTGGTGGAGCCGGGGGCCAGAATGCTTCATGGATAAAGAAAAGTGGTACTATACCCCCTGAACAACAAAAAAGCGTAAAACAGCGGCTGGATGATTGGTATGATGATCATCCTACATTTAAGCCTAAGCAAAAACCAAGTAGTAATACTGTTACTAGCAAGGATTTATATGCAAGTGGCAACGCTACCAGTCCAAGACCTCCTCGTACACCAGACACAATAAGATAGCGCAAGATTTTTTCTGTAAATTCTTTCAGGATATCCCGTTGGTTTCTTAAGGTTCAAGTTGCAAGAGGGCTGTGGATATGTGGACGGGACTTGCACCGCCCACATATCCACAGCCAAGAG
>JAEYTI010000171.1 GCA_023434145.1 Chloroflexota bacterium
AGAAACGGAGTTTCTCCACGAGAGCACCCCAACAAACTGACAACTTTTGCGTGCCCCCCTTCCTGCATATTAAACTCCGCTACCACTGATATAATTGCGATGGAGGTTTGGCTCGGTTCTTATACCCCATAAGCAACGAAGGATCTATAGAGGAAGAGAATTGGACGGAATATGGTGCGCTGGCTGATCGAACAAATCAATCTGTGGGTAATCTTGGGGGCGCTGCTCGTCGCGGGGCTAATGGTGCTGATCTTTGGTGGGGCGATTTTCCTTTCACCCGCGCCTACACCTGAGCCCGCCCCGGTTGCGCAGATGACGGTGATCGCCGCGCCAACCATCACGCCCAGCCCCTCCTTGCCAACCGCCACCGTCACCCCTACGCCACCGCAGGTGGTAGGCGGCTTGTGGGTGGGCAGCTACGTGCAGATTGCCGGGACGGATGGGGCAGGGCTGCGCCTGCGCTCTGGCCCTGGTACAATGAACCCGCATCGCTTTATTGCCATGGACTCCGAACTGTTTATGGTAAAAGATGGCCCGCGCGACTCAGATGGTTTTACCTGGTGGTTCCTGGAAGCGCCCTACGATCCCGACCGCAGTGGTTGGGCTGCCGCCAGCTACCTGGAAGTGATCGAAGCGACCCCGGTACCGACACCTTAAATACCTCTTTTTCTCACAAGAATGCTGACGCAGTCAGCATTCTTGTGAGAAAAAAACGAAGGAATACAATGATTTCTCCACAACCGACCAATATCACCGCCGACCGCCAGGCGCGGACCATGTCCATCTCCTGGCTGGATGGTCATACCAGTGTTTATCCATTTGGGCTGCTGCGTGCCGCATGTCCTTGTGCTTCCTGCCGCGGCGGTCATGAGAACATGCGCGAGGACCCGGATGAAGATGTTTTCACCACGCAGTTGCCCGATTCGCCCCAAACGCGCTTGCAAAATGTGGAGGGGGTTGGGTCGTATGCGATTGTGATCACGTGGGAAGACGGCCATCACTACGGCATTTTCAACTGGCACTTCCTGCGCAAACTATGCCCCTGCCCCGAATGCCGGGCGGCGAATGCGAAAAACCGATGATAACGATTACCGGAACGAATGACTGGCGCGTAGCGCACCCTGGCTCCATCATTGGCCTGTTGGAAATTTCCGGGGTCAATAACACAATTGCCAGCCCGGCGCTGGAAGAGCAAAAACGGGCGGTTGAGGCAAACCTGCGATCGGAGTATGCCGGGTTCAGCCGCAAGGACCTGCTCACGCTGCCAGTAATGGGAGCATATGAGCGGTATTACCGCCGTTTCGATAAGACGTATCATGTGCTTTTGCAGGTGGAATCGATTGCTCTAAAGGGGAAGACCCTGCCGGATGTATCGCCGCTGGTAGATGCCAATTTCTGCGCAGAGGTGAGCACAACGGTGTTGACTGCCGGGCACGATGTGACAAAGCTGGAAGGCTCGGTGGTGATCGACGTCTCCTACGATCGCGACGAGATCACGCAGATGAATGGCAGCACGAAGAACATTCGCGCCGGAGACATGGTAATGCGCGACCGGCTGGGTGTCTGCTGTTCGATCCTCTACGGGCAAGACAGCCGCTCGCGTATCTCTTCCGATACCCGACACGTTTTGTATGTTGCCTATGCCCCGCCCGGCGTACCCACCGAGGCCGTCGAGGCGCACTTGCAACAGATCGAACAGTATGTGCGCCTGTTCGCGCCAGAAGCACAAGTGAAGCAGAAAAAGCTGCTAAAGGCATAAACGCAAGGTTTGTTTGATCGTGTTTTTAACCATACCAACCACCGTCTACGGTGGTTGGTATGGTTAAAAACACGATCAAACAAACCAAATCAAAGGTCGAAGTACAGTTCCACCTCAAAGGGGTGCGGGCGGGTACGTACCTGCACATCCTCCTGCCGTTTGGCCTTGATCCAATCGTGGATCAGATCTTCACTGAACACGCCGTTCTTCAGCAAGAATTCGTGATCGTCTCGCAGAGCATTGAGCGCCTGTTCCAGTGAGGTGGGCAGGCTCTTGACCGCCGCGCGGCGCTCCTCGGGCCAATCGAAGATGTTCTCGTTGAACGGCCCAAACCCGGCGGCGGTCGGGTCGATGCAGTTGAGCATCCCATCCAGGCCGGCCATCAGCATAGCAGAGGTGGCGAGATAGGGGTTGCAGGTGCCATCGGGCGGGCGGAACTCAAAGCGCACGGCGCTCGGCTCGGTGGCGTACTTGGGCACGCGGATGGCGGCAGTGCGGTTGCCGGTAGAGAAAAAGCAGTTGATCGGCGCTTCGTAGCCAGGCACCAGGCGGCGGTACGAGTTGGTGCTGGGGTTGGTAAAGGCCAGCAGGGCGGGGGCGTGGGTCAGCAGGCCGCCGATGAAGTACAGCGCCGGCTGGCTGAGCAGGCTCGGCCCCTGCGCATCGTAAAACACATTGCTGCCATTCTTGCGGAGCTGAATGTGAAAGTGCATGCCGTTACCGGCCTCACCGTACAGCGGTTTAGGCAGAAAAGTGACCGTCTGCCCGGCTTCTTGGGCGACCATTTTGGTAACGTACTTGATTACCATGGATGAGTCGCAGGCTTTGAGCATGCCCATCAGCGGCGTCTCGATCTCGTTCTGCCCAGGGCCGCCTACCTCATGATGGTGATACTTTACCGGCACGCCGACCTTCTTTAGGGTGGTGGTCATACGGGTGCGCAGGTTGTACGACTGATCGCGCGGGGGGATGGCATGGTAGCCGCCGTGCAGCGGAATGTGATGACCATTGCCGTTGCTGTGACTGTTCCACCCGGCCTCAACCGAGTTCACCCGGTAGCTGGCAACGTTGGTGTTGTTGCAGATCTCGACATTGTTGAAGATGTAGAACTCAAATTCCGGCCCCCACAGCACCTCGTCGGCAATGAAGGTGGCCTTGAGCGCAGCTTCGGCCCGGCGGGCGATCTCGCGCGGGTCGCGGGCGAACAGCTCTTTCGTATCAGCCTCGACGGTGTTGCAGATGAAGCTCAGGGTGGGCGTCTCCCAAAAGGGATCCAGGAAACCGGTCGTCAGATCGGGCACCAGCGCCATATCGCCGGACTTCACGCTCTTCAGACCGACGCTGGAGCCGTCAAAACCGATCCCGGCCTGCATCAGCTCGGGGGTGAACTCCTCCGCGCTGATGGTCACGTGGTGCCAGCGGCCCCACAGGTCACTGAACTTCAAATCAACCATCTGTACTTGCTCATTCTGAACAAATTCAGCGGCTTCTGCAAAATCCTTGAACATTGATATGGTATCCTATTCTGCTGTTATGGTGAAATGACAGAAGGATAGGGCCGCCCAGTTCTTTAGGCGGCCCTATCACAACAACAAAACGATCAGCGGTCAGAATCTCGTGCCAGCAGCCAGGCCAGCCCGCCCAGCATCACCGCGGCGATGGTGAGCCCAGCCGCGGCTTGCACCACGGTTTTCGGCTCCATGCCCGGCATCACCACGTTTCCGTCGCCGTAAGAGGCAAAGAGCTGCCCCCACTGCGTCTTTAGTGCTTCTTCTACGCGCTTGCGGCCAACAAACGGATACCAGTAAACATTATGATAAAAATTGCTCGCAAAGAAGCTCCACGGCACGATGGGGCTTTGCAGCAGCGGCTTCTCCAGCGGCTTAAGCGGGCCGTGGTAGATCATCTTCTGGCCCTTCGAGGCGAAGGTATCTTCCTGCACAAAGTGCCAGGGATGCTCCTGCTCGATGTCGTAGCCAACAATCTCAATCTGCCGCGGATCACCCACACCCATGCCCAGGTCGTGTGCGGTGCGGATGAACTCGATCTGCATCGGGTCAAACCCTTGCAAGCGGGCGGAGACGGCGTCGATGGCGACCTGATCGGCGGAGGCCAGCAGGATGTTCTTTTCGTGCCAGCGCATGGCGCGCGGGCCTGGGCCGTCACCGGCGAAGGTGCCGTCCATCACGGCGAACAGGCCGGGGTGAATTTCTTGCTGGATGGTGAGCAGATCCACCAGCGTCTGGTGGATGACGCTGTGCGTCCAGTGGCGGTTACGGTGCAGCAGCCCGCCAAAGGCATTCTTCATCGCGCCGGTGATGGTGGTGAAGACGTGCGTTTTGACGGTGGGCAGGTGGATGATGTTCTTATCCAGCAGTGCCTTGGGGATGTACACGCCATCGGGGTACACCTTATCGAGCACCAGGAACGGGCGCGATTTCGGTTCGTAACGCACCCATTCAAACTGCTGATCGTACAGGTAAATGCACGGCACGCCGTACTTGTCGGTGACAAATCGATGTTTGTTGTTGAACTCGCCCACGCTGGTATCCACCACAACGGTGTCGTTATGGATGCCTACCAGATCATCATAGCCTTGCCCGCGCATCGACTGGATGACGCCTTCAATTTGCCACGGGGTTGACGAGCAGGCGGGGTACCACGTCTGCCACGAGATGTTAATCTTCAGGCCGGTGGTCACGCCCTTGGGCAGCGCTTCATCAGCGCAGGCCAGCTTCATCACACGATCGATATCCTCCAGAACGGTCTCGGGCGAAGTCTTAACCACCGCCACTTTGCCTTTTCCGGGAAAGTTAACCATTCAAAAACCTCCATTTTCTTTGGTTTTTGGGTTTCTCGTGGATATAAGGTGAGGGTGCGCCCAATATCCACGAGAAACCCAAAAAGCCCATTCATACAATTGCATTTGTTCGGTGATTGTACCTGATCGATTCGTCACCGTCTAGTTACAATGTTCTTACCATTGATCGTATTTCTTCCGCCAGCGCGCGGGCGCGGTGCGGCGCAATGCCGGTATATTCGCGCACGTTCATCAGTTCGCTGATTTGCTCGCCTGGCAGATAGCGCAGAAAGACCGGATTGTCCGCCACCATCTTTGCCAATGGATTTTGCTGCCCCTGCTGCACCGCGGACCAGGCCATCATTGCCAGATCGCGTAGCTGTTCGTGCATCTCCTGGCGGTCTGCCCCGGCTTTTCCCAGGGCCATCAGCACGCGCTCTGTCCCCGCAAAGGGCGCGTACACTTCCATATTATGCGCGATCGCATTCTCGTTTACACGAAGGCCTTTTACAATCCGCGTTGTCGTGCGCAGCAGTTCATCGCTGATTAAGAAGGCTTCTGGCAGCAGCGTGCGGCGGTTGGCAGAGTCGTCCAGCGTGCGCTCCAACAGGGTGTGGGCAGCGTTGTGCCACGCAATGGGCGGCATCTGCGCCAGGGCGCGCGCAAGCGAATCGATTTTTTCACTGTTTATGGGGTTGCGCTTGAAGGGCATGGCAGATGACCCCACCTGCCGCTCGGCGAACGGTTCGTTCCACTCGCCGATGGTGGGAGATTGGAGTAGCCGCAGGTCAAAGGCGAACTTATACAGCGCGGCGCCCATGCTCGCCAATGCACTGAGCACGGCATAATCCTGGCGGCGGGGGTACGTCTGGTTGGCAATGGGGAAGAACGGCAGATCCAGCAGCTCGCTCAGGCGATGTTCAAAGGGCTGCACCTGCCCGGCGCCCAGCAGTTCCCCGTAAGAGGCCGCGGTTCCCACCGCGCCTTTAAAGCCCTTGCCGCGGATGCTGTTGCGCAGCGCTCGCAGCGCGTTCCAGTCGGCCAGCAGATCTTGCGCGTAGAAGGCCAGCCGGTAGCCAAGCGTGGTTGGCTCCGCGGGCTGCAGGTGCGTGAAGGCCATCACCGGCAGAGCGGCATAGGTTTCGATCTTATCGGCAAACGCTAGCAGCAAGCCTGCCAGCCCATGCAGCACCAGGTCGAGCGACTCACGCAGGCGCAGGGCATCTGCGTTGTCTTCAATATCCATCGAGGTTGCGCCCAGGTGGATGATCCCGCGCCCCGGGCCGCACTGCTCGGCGAAGGCGCGCACCTCAGCCATCAGATCGTGGTGGATCTCAGCCTCGATCTCCAACGCGCGCGTGATATCTACCGCCTCCGCGTGTTCGCGCAGGTCTGCCACCTGTTCGGGCGCCACCAGGCCCAGCTCAGATTGAGCTTGTGCCAGCGCAACCCACAACTTGCGCCACAAACGGCGTTTGTTAACCTCGCTCCAAATTTTGCGCATGGCTTCACTGCCATACCGCCAGCTAAATGGGGAAAGATAGCGTTCAAACTGTGTCATGAGGGCACCTCGTAAGGCCGATGATATCAGACTTCCGCCCGCTCGTTCTTCCAATTTGCTTACAGATTTGCTATGCCCTATGATTTCTCCCTGTTATAAAATATAATCGTTTGGTTGAAAGATAAATCCGGTACGATCAACAAGTGTTTTAATTCGCGACAATAGCCAGCAGCCTGTGTCGAAAGATATGGGAAGCAGGTAACGGCTCTTCCATGCCGGTTTCGATATCAAAGATAGGGTTTCTACGCCGTGCGCGTACGGTGCGAAACGCAAAAAGCCGATCGAACTTCGTTGGGATCGTTCTGCGTGGCCAATGAAGCTGACCGAGCAGAACGATCCTATCGAAGGATCAATATAGAAAGCATTGGAACACAGCGGATGCCGCAAAATTCAAGCACAGACCAACCAATTGATAAACAATTAATGCCGGGGTCTATCCTCGTAAATCGCTACGCCATCCAGGATGTCATTGGTGTGGGCGGAATGGGCTCCGTATACAGGGCACGCGATCTACACTTCCCAAACGTTGTGAAGCTGGTCGCTGTAAAAGAAATGATCAATCAAGCCCGCGATCCATTGGTCCGGCAGACGATCGTGCAGAACTTTGAGCGCGAAGCAAATATCCTCGTTGCGCTCAACCACCCCTCCATCCCCAATATTTTTGACTACTTCGTTCACAACGAACGCTCTTATCTGGTGATGGAGTACGTGAACGGCAAAGATCTGGAACTGGCCCTCAATGAGTCGCAGAGCTTTTTTACAGAAGAGCAGGTGATCCAGTGGGCCATTGAGCTGTGCGATGTGTTGCATTATCTGCACACGCACAAGCCCGAGCCCATCATCTTCCGCGACATGAAGCCGTCGAACGTAATGATCAACCAGTACAACCACACTGTTCTGATCGACTTCGGCATCGCGAAGAGCTTCCGCGGAAACATGAAAGGTACGATGATCGGCACGGAGGGCTATTCGCCGCCCGAGCAGTACCGCGGCGAGGCTTCACCGCAGGCCGATATTTACGCCCTCGGCGCCACCCTGCACCACCTGCTCACCCGGAAAGATCCGCGTTTGGAGCCGCCGTTCACCTTTGGTGACCGGCCTATCCGCAAGCTCAATCCGGCGATCTCCATAGAGATGGAGGCCGTCGTTTCAACCGCGCTCCAGTACAACCCCGCCGACCGCTATCCCACCGCCGAATCGATGAAGGAAGCGTTGATTATGGCTGGCAAAAAGACGGGCCTGCTCGGGCGCATCCCGGCGGGGATGCCCTCTACCGCCGTAGTGTCCATGCCATCGGAGGGGCCGGTGCCGTTGTGGACCTTCACCTGTGAAGATGAGGTCCGCGGCACGCCAACGATAGAGCAGGGCGTCGTGTATGCCGGCGCGTACGACAATAACCTGTACGTGCTCAGCGCGCCGAACGGCCAATTCCTGTGGAAATATGCTACCGACGGCGGGATTGTTACCCGCCCGGCGATTGCGGATGGCATGGTTGTTTTCGGCTCGGAAGATAAGCAGCTATATGTGGTATCGGCGCGCACCGGGCGGCTGGCGTGGACCTACCCAACCGGGGGGCCGATCCGCTCCTCTCCGTTTATCGCCGAAGGACACATTTTCTTTGGCTCGGATGACGGTTTCCTGTACGCGGTGAATCAAACTTCCAATCGGCTGTTCTGGCGGTTCGAGGCAGGCGGCGAGATCCGCTCTTCACCGGTAGTCTCCGGTGACCTGATCTACTTTGGCACCGACCAGGGCGACTTCTATGCGCTGAATCTGGTGGGCCAGGTGAAGTGGCGCGCCAAAGCCAAACGTGCCATTATGTGCGCCCCGCTGGTGGTGAAAAACACCGTTCTCTTTACGTCGCTCGATACGTTCCTGTATGCAATGGATGCGAAGACGGGCTGGGCCGTATGGAAGTACCGCATGGGCAAAGGCTCTGTTTCTACCCCCTGCGTGGTTGATTCACTGGTAATCGTAGGGGCAGCCGATGGGTTCATCTACTGTATCGATGGCGGCAGCGCTCGTGAAGTATGGCGGTTCAAAGCCGAACACCAGGTAAGTGGCTCTCCGCTCGCCTACAAAGATTCGGTTTACTGCGGCAGCGCTGATGGCACGCTCTACTGCCTGGAATACCGCACCGGGCGGCTGCGCTGGAAATTCTCCACCGGCGGTCCCATTACCAGCAGTCCGATCGTGTATAATGATGTACTATATGTAGGATCGGCTGACCATAAACTGTATGCACTCACCCCTTAAAGCAGGGCGGGTTTCGCGTAGTTTTTACAAGCTGACTGAGGAGGCTCTTTGTGTTCAATATTATTCGGGATCTGTTTCGCCCAAAGAAGCCTGATCTGATACCCGCATCCACTGCCGTCGAAACGGCCCCAATTCGTGAAGAGCTGCTTCAGCAGGTGCCCGAAGTTATAACGCGGGAGCCTGTAAAAATTCGCCCTCCACAGCTTTTGGTTGGAATTGCGCAATCCACGGGTCGCCAGCGTGATCACAACGAAGACACGCTCTATGCGATGCATTCCATCCTTGCCGATGGTGACACAGATCTACCATTTGGCATTTTCCTGGTCGCGGATGGCATGGGCGGGCATCTAAACGGTGAGGTTGCCAGCCAATCGGCTGCACGCGCCTTTCCAGAGTACGTGCTCAAGTCGCTTTATCTGCCCCTGCTTACCGGTAACGCAAATACAGGCGAGATGGACAGCATCCATGAGATTATGGAGAAGGGCGTTGTTGAGGCACAACATGCTGTTCTGCGCACTGCTCCTGGCGGCGGGACCACCCTTACCGCCGCTTTGGTGCTTGGTGATCAGGTGACGCTGGCGCACGTAGGCGACTCGCGTGCCTACTTGTTCCATGCGGGTGGCCGTATTGAGGTGATCACGCAGGATCATTCCCTGGTACGCCGATTGCAAGATTTGGGGCAGATTGACGAGAAAGAAGCCAGCGTGCACCCGCAGCGCAACGTGTTGTACCGCGCGCTGGGTCAAAGCGAGCCGTTCCGCCCGGACGTGAAGACGATGGAAATGCCCTCTTCCGGGTACATTCTCATCTGCTCCGATGGCCTGTGGGGTTCGGTGCCGGATCATGATATGTATAATATCGTTCAGAATGCCCCCAATCTGATGGTCGCCGCCCATAATCTGGTAGAGGCGGCCAACATGGCGGGCGGCCCAGATAACATTAGCGCTATTCTGGTGCAGTATCAGAACTGAGTTTATGGACACGGACCACTATACCACGCTGGGAGTTCCATACAACGCCACGCAGGAAGAGATCCGCGAGGCGTACTTCCAGCTTGCGCGCATCCTGCATCCAGATGTGAACCCAGATGATTCGGTCCGCGAGACGTTTTTGTCGATCCAGCGCGCATATGAGGTTCTTTCTAGCCCGCAGAAGAAAGTCACCTACGACTCCTCCCTTCCGCCCGAACTGCGGATGGGGCCAGCTATCTCGTTATCCGTGCGCACCAGCCGGTCTGTCATCCCATGCCTGCCAGAGTCGCAGTTGATGTATGCGCTGGTCGATTTGGTTTGTACTGCCGAGAACAGCCCGGCGGCGCTGCCGCAAAACCACGTTTGCCTGGTGCTCGACCGCTCCACATCGATGCAGGGCCCGCGCATGGATATGGTAAAAGCCAGCGCGATCAGCCTTCTCCAGCAGCTCCGCCCGCAAGATGTGCTGTCGGTAGTTTCATTTAGCGATCGCGCGGAGGTGTTGGTTCCGCCGACCCGCGCCAACCTTTTGAGCAAGTCAGATCATCGCATCAGCTTTTTGCAGCCAGGCGGTGGCACTGAGATTTTGCAGGGCCTGCTGCAAGGCATGGAGCAGCTTCGCCGTACCGCTACTGATCATCTCCGCACGCTGATCTTGTTCACGGATGGTCACACGTATGGCGATGAAGAAGGCTGCCGCCAGGTTGCCCGTGATGCCGCCGAAGAGGGCATTTCTATTCATGTGGTGGGTATTGGGCACGAGTGGAATGACGCGTTGATGGATGAAATTACCGGATTGTGCGGCGGCACTTGCACGTTTATCACCTCCCCGCGCGACCTGGAAAACTTTTTGATGCAGAAGCTCTCTGATTTGGAGAGCCTGTATGCCCGCGGGATACGCTATGAATTTCAGCTTGCGCCCGAAGTGCAGCTTCGCTATGCCTTCCGCCTGAACCCGAATGTGGGGCAGTTGGGGGTAGAAAGCTCCATGCTGCTGGGCGAAATTCAGCACCGCAAGAGCATCAGCTTTTTGCTGGAATTTTTGGTTCCACCACTGTTCTGCGAGATTGACCGCCTGGAATTAATTCGGGGTACCATTTGGATGGAAATCCCGGGAATGAAGGTGAGCAAACAGCGTGTTATGCTCAACATTCAGCGCCCTGTGCATGCCAATGTTGAGCTAGAAACGCCACCACCGGTGATTATCGAGGCCATGTCAAAGCTCACGCTCTACCGTTTGCAGGAGCGCGTGCGCATGGAAGTGGAAGCGGGGCAGATCGACAAGGCCACCAAACACATGCACTACCTGGCGACGCACCTGCTTTCGCAGGGGGATCGCGAACTGGCGCACACGGTTCTAATCGAAGCGGAACACGTGCAGCAGAGCCGGCGCTTTAGCGGTGAGGGGGAGAAGCGGATTAAGTATGGTACGCGAGCGTTAATGCTGCCCCCAGGACCGGAGCGTAAAAAATGATCTTATGCCCTAACTGCCGCCACCAGGAATTGAACGGAGCGCTTTTTTGCAGTGAATGCGGTGCCCGGCTGGTGATCAGTGAGACGCCAACCACAAACTCGATTGATCGCAACCAGACAGGGCTGCTGATGGTACAGCCGCGCCAGACCTCACCGCCTGCCCCGGTGGTATCCACCAGCGGCATGGAGACGAGTGTTTCATTGCACCTGATCGAAAGCGGCATGATCCTTCATCTGGCCGGGCAGAACGAGTTTACCCTGGGTCGGGTTGCCGAGGGCCAGCCCATCCTGCCGGATATCGACCTTTCGCCGTATGAGGCATATTCGCAGGGCGTTTCTCGGCTGCACGCCGCGCTTAAGCTCAACAATCAGCGGGTGGTCATCACCGACCTGGGATCTTCGAACGGCACCCGTGTGAATGGAACCAAGATCCATCCTAACTCTGATTACCCGCTCAACCACGGTGATGTGGTGGCGCTGGGAAAGTTTAAGATCCAGGTTCTCTTACGGAAATAACCAAAACTACACTTATTTGAGGATGCAACCATGCCAAACGTTCTCGTCCATATCCAAAACGAAGATCCGGTATTGTGCGAAGTGGAAAAACTCCCGGCTCCCACTGATGTGAGCGTTATGGTGCGCCATCCGCGTCGGCGAGATGGGAAAGACCTGCACTACCTTGAGGCCAACGTCACAACGGTGATCTTCCCCATGCACCGCATTAACTATATTGAGGTCATGCCCTCAATGGATGAGGAAGATATTATCTCCTTCGTTCGCTAGTAAGCGGCGGACCGCAGGAAAGGCGGGGGTTCAATGCCAGACGAAACTTTTAAAAATCGCACCATCCTGGTGGTGGATGATGAAGAGCGCATGGCGCGCTTCATTCGCCTGAACCTGGAGCATGACGGCTTCCAGGTTGTGGAAGCCAACCGCGGCATGAAGGCCATCCAATCGCTGCGCGACGAGTTACCCGATTTGATGATCCTAGACGTGATGATGCCCGACCTGGACGGGTTTGAAGTGCTGAAGATGGTCCGCGAAGTGAGCAGCGTGCCGGTGATCATGCTGACCGCCAAGAGCGAGGAAGATGACCGGGTGCACGGCTTGGAACTGGGCGCGGACGATTACATCACCAAGCCGTTCAGCCCGCGCGAGCTGGTCAGCCGGGTGCGCGCCGTGCTGCGCCGCACCGAAGCCGCCGCGCCCGCTGCCCGCTCCGAAGTGATCGAGGTAGACGACCGCCTCAAGATCGACTTTGGCCGCCGCGAGGTGTGGGTCAACGGCGAGTTGGTGAAGCTGCGCCCGACCGAATACCGGCTGCTGTATCACCTGGTGCAGAACGCTGGCTGGGTGGTCACCTATGACCAGCTTCTCTCCAAGGTGTGGGGTTACGAGTACCGCGACGAGCCGCACTACGTGCGCCTGTACATCAACTACCTGCGCCAAAAGCTCGAAGAAGACCCATCCAACCCCAAATACATCCTCACCGAGCGCGGAGTGGGCTACCGCTTCGTGGACTTCCGCAGAGGGGTAGGGGCCTAGGGTCAGGCGGCATTGGTTACAAGCCCCATGTAACTTTTTTGCGAATTGTTAATCTAAATCTTATACACCACTTGCAGGTTTCTTATGCACGTGATGTATGATTTTGTCGTTGGATCAGAGTCCCGGTTACAATACCGGTGGATGGAGGAGATTTCGTATGCCTGTCTACAGCTTTGTTTGCCCCACCTGCGGAACCCGCTTCGATGAGCGCCTGTCGTTCAGCCAGGATACGCACAGCGTCACCTGCCCGCGCGAGCACGAGGGCGTGCGCAGGGTCTTCTCGGCTCCTTCGGTGGTGTTCAAGGGCAGCGGATTCTATATCAACGACAGCCGCAAGCATGTCTCCAAAGAAGGCGGCGCGCATTAAATTTGCCGCCCTGTGGGTGAATGGGTAGTGTTGTTGCGGGTGGGTGCATTTCAGTTTGGGGAAAGTTTTGTGGTAGCAGTCATGTGATGCTGAGCCACACCACACAGCAAACA
>JAEYTI010000242.1 GCA_023434145.1 Chloroflexota bacterium
TCCTTGAGCTTCTGCTGTTCAAGCGAGGAGAGGCGGCGCAGGGGCATGTCGAGGATGGCCTGGGCCTGGATCTCGCTCAGCTTGAAGCGCTTGACGAGATTGGCCCGAGCCGCTTCGGTGTTCTCCGACTTGCGGATGGTGTCGATCACCGCGTCGATTTTGCCCAATGCCTTCAGCAAGCCTTCGAGAATGTGCAGGCGGGCTTCGGCGCGCGCCAGCTCATACTGCGAGCGGCGGATAATTACCTTCAGCCGGTGGCGGATAAACTCGCGCAGCATGTCGAGCAGGGTCAGGCTCTTGGGGCTGGCCTTGCCGTCATCGTTGAACACCAACGCCAGGGCATTGTACGAAAGGCTCTGGCGCATGGCGGTATAGCTTAACAGGCGGTCGAGCACTTCCTCGGGGTTGGCGCCGCGTGCCACTTCGAACACGATGCGCATGCCGTTGAAGTCCGACTCGTCTCGCACGTCGGTAATTCCGGCAAAGCGTTCGCGGCTGGCGGCGATGCGCTCGAGAATGGTAGTCTTCTGCACCTGGAAGGGTAGCTCTGTGACGATGACTTCTGCCTTGCCGCCGCCGATATCCTGGAAGTCCGCCTTCGCCTGGCAGACGAGCGTGGAATTGCCCGTCTCGTAAGCGCGCAAGATCATGTCGATCTTCTTCTCTTCACCGCCCACACGGTAGCGGTACAAGAGACCGCCGGTTGGCAGGTCGGGGCCGGGGATGAACTTCATCAGTTCGGCCACTTTGATCTTGTCTGATTTCGCCCAGTTTTTCGAGACGAACACCACCGCGTCGCAGACCTCGCCCAGGTTGTGCGGCAAGATATTGGTGGACATACCCACGGCAATACCCGTCGCGCCGTTCACCAGCAGGTTCGGGAATCGCGCCGGCAGCACGGTCGGCTCGCGCAGCGAACCGTCGAAGTTAGGCCGCCAATCGACCGTGTCCTTCTCCAGATCTTCGAGCATGCCTTCACCGAGCGCGTCTAAGCGAGCCTCAGTGTAGCGCATGGCCGCCGCGCTGTCGCCGTCGATCGAGCCAAAGTTACCCTGCCCGTCGATTAACGGCATGCGCATGGAAAAGTCCTGCGCCATGCGCACCATGGCATCATAAACCGATTGATCGCCGTGCGGGTGATACTTACCCAGCACTTCGCCGACTACGCGGGCCGATTTGCGGTGCGGGCCGCTGGCAGATAGGTTCATATCGCCCATCGCGTACAGAATGCGGCGCTGCACGGGCTTTAACCCGTCGCGAACGTCCGGCAGGGCGCGGTCCAAAATGGTCAAAACGGCGTAGCGCCGGTAAGCTTCTTCCATGTAGCGATCCAGGGGCTGTTCCTGGATCACCATCTCATTTCCATTTTCCAACGTAGCCATCGCTTATTCCTCTTCTGTCCAGTCCACTTTCATCAGCCATGCTTTGCGTGGCCCAACATCCGCCCCCATCAGCTGTTCGATCAGGGTGCGCGTGCGGTGCACGTCTTCAATCATCATGCGCACGTCGCGCTGCGCAAAATCTACAATACTTAGCGGACGTTCAGCAGGAGAGGCGTTCTCCGCAGCCGCGGCTTCATGCCCGTTCGATTTGCCGTTGGCTTTACTCGCGGCAGTCTTTCCCGCCTTGACGGATGATCTGCCGCGCTTCACCTTGGCCCCGGTCATGGCATCGGGGATGACGAAGACGGTTTCGCGGAGCTGCTCGGGGTTCATCTCACCCAGGCCTTTGTACCGCTGGATGGAGATGTTCGATGCTCCACCAAACTCCTTCTCGATCTCCTTGCGCTCTTCTTCTGTATATGCATAGCGTGTTTCTTTGCTCTTGTTGTTGCGGAGCATATACAGCGGCGGGCGGGCGATAAAGAAGCGGCCTTCCTCGATGATCGGGCGCATCACGCGCCAGAACAGTGTCGCCAGCAGCGTGGCGATGTGACTGCCGTCAACATCCGCGTCAACCAGCACGGAGATGCGCCCGTAACGAATTTGGGATACGTCGCAGTCGGCCCCAACGCCAGTACCCACTGCCGCCACAATGGCGGCAATTTCACGGTTCTTGAGGATCTCGTTGATATTCATCTTCTCCACGTTGGGGATCTTGCCCCGCAGCGGGAGAATGGCGTGGAAGCGCGAATCGCGGCCCTGTTTGCACGAGCCACCTGCCGAGTCACCTTCCACCAGGAACAGGGCCGTGTGATCCAGCGGGACGACCGGGTTACCGCCGCGCCGCTGAATATCTGCCAGCTTGCCCAGCACAAACTCACCCGCATCCATCGCGGATTTGCGGATGACCAGCTTGCGCGCCTGCGACGCGGCTTCGCGCCCTCGGGCTGCCGCCAATGCCTGGTTGACGATCAGCTTGCCCACAGGAATGTTCTTCTCCAAAAAGTCGGAGATATAGCCATAGGTGGATGACATCACCGGGCCGTGAACTTCTGGGCTGGTCAGGCTCTCTTTGGTTTGCGAGAGGAACTGCGGCGTGCTGGTCATGGTGACCTTTACGATCGCGGTGAGACCCAGCAGCGCATCATCGCCGCGCACATCATCCTCGCCCTTGATCAGCTTCTTGGACGTGGCAAACTGCTTGACCGCTTTGGTCAGGCCGGCTTTGAAGGCCGCCACGTGCGTGCCGCCCAGGGGGGTCGGGATGGCGTTGACGAACGAGTAGATCTGCGTTTCTTCTCCCGCATATTGAATGGCAACTTCCACTTCGATGGTGGCTTTATTCTTGCCGCCATCGGTATCGATCTGCGTTTTGTCACGGAACAGGATCGGCTTGTGCAGCACGTCCATGCCTTCATTCAGGTAGGCGATGTAGTCGATCAGGCCGTTCTTCGAGAAGTAGACGCGCATCTCGGGTTCGAGCACGCGCTTGTCGGTGAATTCAATGCGCACGCCCGGGTAGAGGTGCGCAATCTGGCGGAAGCGCGTATCGAGACGCTCTGCATCCCACGGCACGCCGCTTTCTGGCGTGGGCCAGTCCATCTCTTTGGAGAACCAGGCGCGGTTGGGGCGGAACTTAAAGGTCGTGCCGCTGCTCTGTTTGGTATCGGGTTCGATCTTAACCTTCTTGCCCTTCACCTCGAGCGCGGTGGCAAATTCCTTCTTATCCAAAACCAGCGTGGTCGTCTGATTGATCTCGCCAACCTTCTTGCCGGTGGAATCAAAAATGTTCACCGGCGTAACGGGTATGCCGCCGTTCTCAAAGCGCTGGCGGAAGTTCAGGCCATAGCGGCAGACTTCCACATCGAGGTATTCGGAGAAGGCATTGGTGGTTTTAATGCCAATGCCGTGCAGGCCGCCCGAGCTGCTGTACGCCGAATCGTCACCGCCGAACTTGCCACCCGCATGGGGCTTCAGCAGCACCTGAGTCAGCGCGCTCATGCCGCTGTCGGCCTTGTACTCCACGGGGATACCACGGCCATCGTCCTCGACCATCACCGCGCCGTCTTTTTCGATCACGACCTGGATCGTAGACGCGAAGCCGGCCATTGCCTCGTCAACGGAATTATCCAGCACTTCCAGTAAGATGTGGTGCAGGCCGTGGGAGTTGTTATTCCCAATATACATACCCGGACGCCGGCGAACGGCTTCCAGGAACTCTAATTCAACAATTTGTTCCGCGCTGTATCGTGTTGCCATTTGTCTCTGATCTCCAGTTCTACAGGAATCGGCAGTTTTCTTCGATTGTACGTGTAGAACAATTGTACTATAAAACCCCCGCTTTTCCAACAGGGAATATTATTTTGTAATCCTTCGACAAAACCGACGGCGTCGGTTTTGTCGAAGGATTACAAACCACGTGTTTCGTGTGAATTATATCAGACTGATGATACAATTTCGTGGGTTATGCGGTTTGTAACGCAACCCAAACCACGACAGGCAGTTTATGAGTAACCAAAAACCAATCCAATCCATTACCGTCTACTGCGGCTCTGCCGATACAGTGAACCCGCAATATATCCAAGCCGCCCGAGAGATGGGCGGCGTGATCGCTCGCGCCGGGCTGAAACTAGTCTATGGGGCGGGCAAGACCGGGCTGATGGGCGCGGTGGCAAACGGCGCATTGGAAGCCGGCGGGCACGTCACCGGGATCACGCCCGCCTACCTGAACACACCCCAGCTCATTCACCAGGAATTGAGCGTGCTGGAAGTGGTAGAGAACATCCACGTCCGCAAGGCGCGCATGAGCGAGCTGGCAGATGCCTTTATCGCCCTGCCCGGCGGCTATGGCACGTTTGAAGAGCTGTTCGAGACGCTCACCTGGGCGCAGTTGGGCCTGCACGGCAAGCCCATTGGGCTGTTAAACACCCTGCGCTACTTCGATCCGCTGGTGGAACTGGTGCAGCACGCGCTGAGTGAGGGCTTCATCTACGACGAACACCGCACCTTGCTGCTCAGCCACGCCGAGCCGCAGCCGCTGCTGGACCTGTTCTCCGCATTCCAGACGCCGGATAATTTGGATCGCTGGCTGAACAGGGAGTAGTTTTCATCAACAACACCGCTAACGCGGTGTTGTTGATGAAAACTACGGATTTACCACGAACCACACGCCGCCGACGTTCTGCCCGGTGGTATCGCCGGGCTGGGCATCGTTGATCCAGTAATACAGCGGCTGACCCTTGTAGACCACCTGGATCGAACCATCCGCGCGGGTGATGGTGCTGATCAGGCCTTCTTCATCCATATCATCGATTTCTACTTCGCCGCCTTGGGCTACCAGCAGCGGCGGCCAATTGACCGCGCATTGAGCCACGCAGTTGCTCACATTCGGTGCATCATTGGTGAAGCGGTAGAGCGTCATACCGCGCTCATCTACCAGGATTTGCCCGAGCGTGCCAGTATTCTGAAAACGCAGCTTCACTTCATCGCTAGCCTGCCCCGTAACAGGGGCCACCGGATCGGGGTCGGGCGTGGGCGCCACCGGATCAGGCGTAGCAGAGCCAGCGCCGACCGAAGGCGAATTATCCGGTGGACCATACAAATCATCATCCTCGCTGCGAGCAGCGGTGGATTGAGCCGGTGTATCTGTAACGCCCACTGGGGCAAGCGTTGTTGCGACCTGCGGAATCTGCTGCGTTTCGGTAGCGGCTTCCGGTTGGCAGGCGGCGAGAATCATAGCCAGAACGATCAGTATAAAAACGACTGCAGCGTGTGATGTTTTGCTCATAATGTCCTCCATTCCTTTCCCCACTTGATCGTGTTTCCCTTGTTGGTCTTAATTACGCAAGTAGGCAAAGATCGGATTAACCGTCGGATGGATCGATTTCGCGCTACAATCATTGAAGCAATCCAATCAGCTTCCATATTTCAACAGATAAAGATACGGCTACGATGAAACAATCCATTGTCCATATTGCGCTTGTCGTCAACGACTATGATGAAGCGATCGCGTTTTACACCGAAAAGCTTCACTTTACGCTTGTTGAGGATACGTATCAGCCAGCACAAGACAAACGCTGGGTGGTTGTCGCCCCACCCGGCTCGCATGGAACCACGCTGCTGCTGGCAAGAGCGTCGACGCCCGAGCAAAAACCGTTTATCGGAAACCAGGCCGGAGGGCGTGTATTTTTGTTCTTGAACACGGATGATTTCTGGCGAGATTATAACGAGATGGTTGCCAGGGGGATCAAATTCGTTCGCCCGCCGAAGGAAGAATCGTACGGGCTGGTGGCCGTCTTTGAGGATCTATACGGCAATCTGTGGGATCTTCTTCAGCTGAACCCCGATCACCCAGTCGCCAGGAGGACGGGGTAGAAAGGCCGGACAATTAAAAACGCCACCCGCAGACTGGAGTACCTGCGGGCGGCGTATGTACAGAGCAGTGAATCGCCGTCTACTGTTCGAACCGGGCGACCAATTCGATCTCTTCGACGCCCGGCTTGAGCAGGCGCGAAATGGGGCAGCCCTCCTTCGCCGCTTCGGCGATCTGCTGGAAGCGGGCCTCGTCGATGCCCTCCGCGCTGCCCACTGTCTCAAGGCGGATATGTGTGACGGTGAAACCCGCATCGCGCTTATCCAGGGTTACCGTAGCAGTGGTGCGAACGCTGCGCGGCTTAAACCCAGCCTTGTCTAATTCGTTCGAGAACGCCATGCTGTAGCAGGCAGCGTGCGCCGCGGCGATCAACTCTTCGGGGTTGGTGCCCTTGCTGTTCTCGAAGCGGGTGGCAAAGGTGTATGCAGCATCCGTAAACGCGCCGCTGCTCGCCGAAAACTTTCCGTTCCCCTCGCGCAGGTTTCCCTGCCACACCGCATCTGCTTTTCTTTGTAAACCAGCCATCGTGTATTTCCCCTTTCATGGATTTGTTTTTCTGGGCTCTGGGAAATACCGCGGTTTCCGCAGCCGCGGTATTTCCCAGAGCCCTGTTTGTAACACCAATGATGATTATAATCAAGATTATGTTGATAATAGTAGTACGCAGGGTGATTTTCCCAGTGATTTTGTCTCACCCCGACCCGCGGGTGTGGTTCAGTTTGTTGGTGTATTGGGGCACGGTCACTTCCTGTTCCTGCCCCAATACACCAACAAACCATGAAGAACACGATATACTGAAACACACAGGCCCGCTTTCTCGCCCTTGCATCCTAGAAAACTTGATATAATCTCAGAAGCCTTTCACGTTTTGTGATAGGTGTATCGATTTATGCCCGTTGGCATAAGAAACGTACTTTTCACTGGTAACCAGATCCACTGCCTGATTTATGACCATACCTGACACTTCGCGCCCGACAAGCGATCGCCTGGCACTGCTTTACCGCCTCTCGCAGGCCTTCAATTCCTCGTTGGATGAAAACGAGGTCTTGAATACGGTCATCGACGAGGTGATCGCTGCGCTGCATGCCGAGCGCGGGTTTATCATGCTGTTTCAGGCAGATGGCAGCCAGAATTTTAGCGTTGCGCGAGGGCTCGACCGGCAGACAATCGAACAACCGCAGTCGCAGGTATCACAGAGCGTGATCCACAAGGTCGCCAGCGAGGGCCAGCCGCTGCTCACCAGCGATGCCCAGTCCGACTCGCGCTTCTCGATGCGCCAGAGCGTGATGCTGCTGGGGCTGCGCTCTATCCTCTGCGTGCCGTTGAAGGTCAAAGACAAGATCAAGGGCGTGGTGTATGCCGATAACCGCTTTGAGGTCGGCATTTTTACCCAGGCAGATCTGGAACTGCTCACCGCCATCGCTTCCATCGCGGCAATCGCCATCGAAAACGCCCGCCTGTACCAGATGGCGGTAGAAAAAGGCCGCATGCAGCGCGAGTTGCAGCTTGCCCGCGAGATGCAGTCAAGCTTTATGCCGCAAGAGATCCCGCAGATCGAGGGCTGGGAGTTCGTGGCCCGCTGGGAGCCTGCCCGCGAGGTCGCCGGTGACTACTTCGACTTCATCCCCGTGGATGACAATCACCTCGGGCTGGTCATCGCCGATGTGACAGACAAAGGCGCGCCTGCCGCGCTGTTCATGGTGTTCAGCAACAGCATCGTGCGTGCCAGCTTGCAGCCGTCGCTCACCCCCGCGATCTCGATCCGCAATGCGAACCGCCTGATCTGCGCAAAATCACCGAACGCAATGTTCGTTTCTTTGGTCTATTTAATGCTGGAACCAGAGACAGGTCGAGTAAAATATGTAAACGCCGGTCACAACCCGCCGATCTACTACAGCGCAGCTTCCGAGCAGCTCCAGTTGCTCTCTCGCACGGGAATGGTGCTGGGAATTGACCCGGAGGCATACTTTGACCAGCGAGCACTGGTGATGGAACCGGGGGACTTTATCCTTCTTTATACCGATGGTCTCACCGATGCGATCGACGCGGAAGAAAATGCCTTTGGCATGGAGCGCCTGCAAGAAGTGATTCTGGCCAACCGATCGGCTTCGGCGGAAGACTTAATAAACCTGCTCGAAGATGCGCTGTTTGCGCACACCGGCGATACCACGCCAATTGACGATGTGACCCTACTGCTGCTAAAGAGGCGCTGAGCCAAGACCCTTATGCTGCAAACGCTGATAAATGATCGCTACTTCCTCGAATCAGAGTTAGGCCGTGGAGGCATGGGTATTGTATACCGCGCCCACGACCAGCTCTTGCAGCGCGACGTCGCGGTGAAAGTGCTGTCATCTAGCTCGCTCGGTTCACAGGGGCGCGCGCGCTTGCTGCGCGAAGCCCAGGCTGCCGCGCGTTTGAACCATCCCAATATCATCAATATTTTCGATGCCGGCGGCGTTGACGGTATGTCGTACATCGTCATGGAGCTGCTGGATGGCAGTTCGCTGTTTGAAGATCGCCCGCAGACGCTCGAAGAAATTCTGGACGTGACGCGCCAGGTTTGCGACGCGCTGGAGCACGCCCATACGCACGGCATCATCCACCGCGATCTCAAGCCAGAGAACGTCATCGTTACCAGCAAGGGCATTGCCAAGCTGACCGATTTTGGTCTGTCGCGCTCGGTCTCCGCGCGCATCTCGCAGGAAGGCGTGATTGTCGGCACCGTCTACTACCTTGCCCCCGAGCAAGCGCTGCGGCAGGACGTGGACAACCGGGCCGACCTCTACGCGCTGGGTGTGATGATGTATGAAATGGTAGCCGGCAGGCTGCCCTTCACCGCCGATGACCCACTGGGAGTCATCTCGCAGCATCTCAATGCGCCAGTGGTGCCGCCCAGCACCTACAACATCGAGATCCCTCCCGCGCTTGACGTGCTGATTTTGCGGCTGATGAGCAAACGTCCCGAGGACCGGCCGCAAACCGCCGCGGCGGTTCGCGATGCGCTCGATCACCTATACGACTCGACCGAAACGCCTTCGGATATTTTGGCGAACCTCTCGCCCCTCGACCGGCTGACCCGGGGCCGCCTGATTGGGCGGCAGGAAGAATTCTCAGCAGCCAAAGCGTTATGGCGCAGCGTGCTTTCCGCGCAAGGCAACGAAAACATCCTCGTCGTCACCGGTGAGGCGGGCATTGGCAAGACCCCCTTCCTCAAGGAGGTGCGCTCGATGGCGCAGGTTTCTGGCGCGAGAGCCTTCTCGGCAGAATGTTATGCCCGCAGCGCCGCACCTTACGCGCCCATCGTCCACTTTCTGCACCAGGCGCAGCCCATGCCCGACGGCCTGCCCGACATCGTCGTCGCGGATCTGCTGACCCTGGCGCCCGACCTGACCAGCCGCAGCGTGCCGGTCAACCCGCCGCTCACCCCGCTCTCTGAGCAGCAGCGCTTGTTCGAGAGCCTGTTCTCTCTGTTTGCCACCCTGGCCGAGCGCCAGCCGCTGGCGCTGATTCTGGAAGACGCTCACTGGGCAGATGCCAATACACTGCTGTTCCTGCGTCACCTGGCACGCCGCAGCCGGGCCACGCACCTCAAGCTGCTGATCGTGCTCTCTGTTCGCCTCGGCGACACACAAGAGAACCGCTCGATCAAAGAAGTGATGCTCGATATCACGCAGGAGCGGCTGGCCGTTACAGTGGATCTGCTGCCGTTTGACCGGGAGAAGACCCGCGAGCTACTGGAAACCATGTTCACAGGCGGCATCTCCGAGGACTTTGTCGATGCGATCTACAAGGTCACCGAGGGGAATCTGTACTTCATCGAGGAAATCTGCAAGGCGCTGATCGAGGAAGGCAAGCTCCATTGTGACGGCGGAACGTGGCAGTTGAGCGGAATCGAAGCGCTGCAAATGCCGCAGAGCGTTCGCGTGGCGCTGCAAGTGCGCATCAATCGCCTGCCCTCCAGCGCCCAGGATCTGCTGCGGCTGGCAGCAGTGATCGGACGCGAATTTGATTACGAAGTGCTGCGCCGCTCCTGCGATCAGCAGGACGAAGACACGCTGATCGAAGCGCTGGAACTGGCAGAGCGCGCGCAGTTGATCGAAGAAGTGCCCCATCACCATCCGCACGCACCCGGCAGCAATACCAGCGAGCGCTTTGCCTTTGCCCACGCCCTCATCCCTACGATCCTGCGTGATGAGATCAGCACGCTGCGCCGCCACCGCGCGCACCGCAGGGTCGCCGCCGCGCTGGAAATCGTCCGCCCGGATGACCTGGAAGAGCTAGCTTTTCACTTCCAACAGGCGGGGGATACCGAAAAAGCCCGCTACTACACCATCCGCGCCGGTGACCGGGCGCGCAAGCTCTACGCCAATGATGACGCGCTGTGCTTCTACGACGATGCCCTGCGCCTGACGCCACCCGGGCACCTCGACCGCTTCCACATCCATGCCGGGCGCGCGAAAGTGTACGATATGCTGGCAAAGCGCGATCTACAGCGCCAGGATATCGAAGAGATGCTCTCACTGGCCGAAACCTTCGATAACGACACCTTGCGCTGCGATGCGCTGATCGCCCTGGCAGACCTGTTCCTCGTCACCGAGCTGATCGAATCCCGGCGACCGGCGGAACACGCCGCGGAGGTCGCGCGGAAGATCAAAGACCCCATCCGCGAGGGTCACGCGCTGCGCTGCATCGGTTGGGCTGCGTGGAGCACACAGGACTTCCGAGACAGCCTCATCGCGCTGGAAACAGCCGTCGCGCGCTTCCGGCAGGCGGGCATGCTCGCCCAGGCCGCGGAATGCCTGCACATGCTATCGCTAGTCACCGGCTCGCAGGGTTTGGGCGAAACCACCACCTCACAGCGTTTCTCGGAAGATGCGATCAACCTCAGCCGTCTGGCGGGCGACCCGCGCCAGGAGGCAATCAGCCTGCGCCGGCTGGCGATCACCTACCTGGAACAGGAAAACTACGATCAGGCGCTCCAATCGGTGGAGCAGGCGCTAACCCTACACCGCGAACTGGGCGACCGCTACGAAGAGTGCATGGCGCTCAACAATCTGGGCGTGATCTACGGCGAAATGGACCGCCGTGAAGAAGCGCTGAAGCACTTCCAGCAGGCATTTGAGATGGCAGTGGCGTTTGGTTCCAACCTCGCCATCTGGATCGTCTTTGCCAACATACAATATAACTACTACTTCCCCGAGGGCCTTTACGAAACCGCCCTGGCGAACGTGGAAGAGCAGCTTTCACGCCAGGAAATCCGCGACAACCTGTATTTGAGTACCAACATGCACGAGCTGCGCGCGTACATCCTCGCCTACCTGGGGCAGTACGGGCAGGCAACCCGCGTGATGCGCACGGTGATCGAGCTTTCGGACCAGTTCGAGAACCCGGTAATGCGCGCGGGCAAGCGAGTCATCGCCGCGCAGTATCTTGCGGAAATGGGCCAGTACAATGAGGCCCGCCAAATCATCGAACAAGCCCGCCAGCTCGCGCCGCGCTTCGAGCGCCCGGTCGACGCCTCTTTTCACCTGCGCGTAGATGCGGAGATCGCCCGCCGCGAGTGGGAAGCCGGAAACTTGCCGCAGATTGGCCGCGCTGCCCAGCAGATCGAACAGGCCATCAACTTGCTGCGCGGCACCAACTGGAACTTCGACCTCGGCATGTCGCTTTCTTGCGCGGCATGGGTGGCACTGTCTCGCAACCGCCCGGCGGAAGCGCTGGAGTGGGCCGAAGAAGCCCGCAAGCTGCTGAAGAACACACCTGCCGCGGTAGAGCGAACCGATTACATGTACATTTGTGCCCTGTGGGCCAACGACCGGGAAGATGAAGCGTATGATTTGTTGGAGCAGTGCTACACCCGCGTGATGGATATCGCGCGCAAGATCAACGATGAAGACCTGCGCCACTCCTGGCTGGAAGATGTGAACATCAACCGCCAGATCATCCGCGACTGGTCACTGTATCATACCTAAGAGTTTGGCTCTTTTCGCGTTTCAAGTAGTTTTTGTTTCGTTGGGGGTGGTTGCACC
>JAEYTI010000333.1 GCA_023434145.1 Chloroflexota bacterium
GCACCCACGCACTTCCATCACAACCAAAAAGTTACACTACAAGTACAAAGATAAACTCGAGCAGCGGTCGAGGCGATTACTGCACGGCCTAGTAGTCCAGATCCTCGTCGCCTTCGTCCTCTTCGTCACCGAAGTCCAACTCCTCTTCGATGTCATCGGGGATGCGGCGGCACCAGAGCATGAGCACCTGGCCATCGTCCGTCTCAACCGAGCGCGCGGCTAAAATTGGGGAAGTCTCTTCCAACCCCATGTCGTTTCGGTAATGTAAGTTGATCGACACCCGGTTATGCCAGGCGCGATGGCAGCGCTCCACCAGCGCGGGACCGTTAAACGTGCGCAGGCGGGTCATTGCCATGTCATACAGCGCAGGAGACTCATTGAGACCCAGCGCCCAACCATCCTCGATCGGCTCAAACACCGGAGGAGGCCCTTCAATAATAGTAATTCTGTCGTCCATTGTAAACCTCAGTGCGTATCATACCATAATTCAACCAAATGAAAATAGTTCGCAAGAAGGCTCTTTGGGAGCTTACGTGGTTGTACGGGTAGGTTGCGTTGCAACCTACCCGTACAACCACGTAAGCTCCGAGAGGTCCTGCAAGAGATGAACTGGTATGGTAAGCGGCGGGCAGGTTGTGACAGATCCAACCCTGCCCGCCGCAACTTGACTAGCGCACGTTCCAATTAGAAGGCGTAGTGCGTCGCCTGTCCGGCAACGATGTACCACGTGACGAGGATAGCGCACAGGAAGGCCCCAACGTAGATGTGCCCCGTGCGGCGGAAGAAGAAGGTGGAGATCAGCGCCACGATTGCCAGCAGCGCAATGAACTGGTAAGCCACGATGGTGAGCAGCGGCTCGTTGAACGTCATCGTCCCGCCGGAGAACAAGGGGATGTACTGCACGAGCATCAGGAGAATGAAGCCCGTGATCAGCAGCGCCACGTTGACCAGCATAGCCTTCCACAGCGGCACCGTATCGCCCAGGCGCAGCTGCCCGTGCAGCGCGGTTGCCAGCACCAGGAAGAAGATCGTGAAGGGGATCAGGTAGCCGAGGAAGATGCGGAACTGCAACGGCGACATCAGCTTGAACCCGACCATCCAGAAGCGGAAGTCAATCTTGAAGAAGAAATCCATCAGCGCCAGCAGCAGGTAACCGATGAAGGCAATCAGCGCGGCAAGCAAGAAGGATTTGCCAATGCGGCCCCAGTGCAGGCGTTTGCCCCAGGTGAGCCCATAGTTGCGGGCGGTCGCGCCGGTGTTACGGTTGGAGAGAAAGTGCCAGGCCAGGAACAGCACCAGCGTGATCAACGCGTTGCCCAACGCCCAGTACATGATGCCGGTGGTGAGATTCTGCGGGAACAGCGCGCTGGCCTGGTAGCCTTCCGCGTTGATCAGGTTGTTGAGCGGGAAGAACGTGAGGATGGGGATCAGCGCCGTGAGCGCGGCGGCGATCCACCAGCCGACTCCGCGAACCGGGCGCGCTTCAGGGAGATCGTCGTTCAGTCTGGCAAAGTACGGCAGGCGCAGCAGCATCGCCCCCACCGGGAACAGGAACATCACGAAGCCAATCAGCGCCAGCAGCGTGCCGTATTCCTTCACTCGCCACACCTGGTCGGTAACGGGCAGCGGGCTGCCGCCCTCCAGGGTCTGTTGCATCCAGTCGATCGCGTGCCCAATGGCCGTTGCGGAGAGATGATCCGCCGCGTGGGTGACGGGCGGCTGCTGGAACCAGCGCGCCGTGCCCTGCTCGATCGAACCATAGAGCTGGCCTGGCTGTACCGGTTCGGTGGTACCAAAGACCGACATCATCTTCTCGCCCTGCGGCGCATTGCCGGGTACGGCTGACGCCCACATCAACTGCGAGAATTCATCGTACTCGCTAAACACCAGGCCCAGGTTGCGCGGCCACTCGGGGCTGCCTTCCATCGCGAATGGCGCGCCGGTGGAGGAACCTTGCAGCATGACCGACTTGTAATCATCGGGGAAGGTAGCGGCGGCAGCCAGCAAAGCCCACCCACCCATCGAATGCCCCGAAAGGCCAATGTTGTCGGGGTCCACAATATCGAGCGAGCGCAGATAGCGCAGCCCATCGGGGCCGCCAAACCCGTTGGCAAATGCCGCCCCGCCCGAATAACCGTGCCCGGTTTGGTCGAGCGACAACACCACATAGCCGCGCCGTGCATACTCGATTGCGTAACCCGACTGCACCTCCCGCGAATTGATATAGCCATGCACCGCCAGGATGCCGGGCGCGGGCGTTTCCGAGGTAGCGTTCGGGGGAATATACAACAATGCGCTCATCGGGGTGCCATTGGCCCCAATAAAGCGCACATCTCGGACGGTGATCGTCCCTCCCTGCGTCTGCACTGTCCAGGCGATCAGGCTGCCAAGCAGCACTAGCGCAAGCGATACAATCAACAGCGTTCTCAGCGTTCTGCCCATACGTCTCCTCCTCCATTAGCGAATTGACCAGGGGCTGCCCGGCGAATGTGAGGAAGGCGTACCGGGAAATATCACATTCACCGATCAACCATTGCTATATTAACAATAGTATGGGACGCTCCATCTGTCAAACAAAACCAGCCCGGTTCTGACCGGGCTGTGGTAGGATGGTGCTATGGCACCATCAAACAATTCTGAAGGCCGCCGGTCGCTCGGGCAGACCGTTCAGGCTAACCGCACCTGCATTATTGTGACTCTAGCCGTGAGCAGCCTGTTGATGCTCGCCTGCCTGCTGATGTTCGCGCTGGCAATGGCGAGGTAGAAGCGAACACGATTGCCCGGCGGCTGAAGCCGCGGCAAGGTCAGCAAAGCCCCACCTTCGTGGGGCTCCATTTTTTGGACGAGGTGGTTTTACTGCTTCCACCTATGCTTTAGGGCAAAAAGTCCGTTGAGCCACTTATCAAGACAGAACGAAACCCATGATAATGTTTAAGGGCGGACAGGGAATGAAGAATACTATGTTTCTTATTTCCCTCTCCAACGGAGAGAGGAACAAGAGAGACAACTGTCACCCTTAAACACCACGGTGGGATTCTGGGTAGTAGCAGGCTGTATCAACCGGCAGGTGAGAATGTCTTTGATGCAAACCAATCTACTCAGAAGGAGCCCCACGAAGGTGGGGCTTTGCTGACCTTGCCGCGGCTTCAGCCGCCGGGCCTAGGCAGGGTGCAAGGCGATGTTGCGTGATTAGTTTTTAAAAATCCATCAACCGGCAGGCTAACATCACCCCCCCACAAAATTGATGAATACCTGGTTCCCCACCATCACACCGCGCGGGGTCAGGCGTAACCTGTCGCCTTCTACCCACTCCAGCAGGTCCAGCTTCGTCAACCGGTCGATCTCCTTGCCAAACACATCCACCAGCGCCACCTCAAATCGCCGCTCAAACTGCCCCGCCGAGACGCCTTCCTGCACCAGCCGCAAGCCAACCATCATCGTCTCTTGCATGTCAGTTTTGCGATCGACCGGCACCATACGCCTCGTCGCGGGCCCGCGCGGAAATTCGCCTTCAAAATCTGCGCGGCTTCGTTCAATGAAGGGCCGGATGCCGCCCGCGTTCATAGTTCGGAAGCCAGTTTCACGACCAATCGCATACCCGGGCACATAACCATGCGCCCCGGCGCCAAACCCGAGATAGGGCAGATTGCGCCAGTACTGGAGGTTGTGCCGCGCGGATCGCAGTTCTCCATTTACACGGCGGGCAAAGTTGGAGATCTCGTACATCTCAAATCCCGCCTCGGGCAGGCGGCGCATGGTGTGCTCGTACATATCCGCCGCCAAATCATCGTCGACGGTGGGGATCATTCCGTGCGACCAGCGTTTCTGCAGCGGCGTGCCGGGCTCGATGGTTAGCGCGTAGAGCGAGAGATGGTCCGGCTCCAGGCCAATAGCGCGCTCCACCGTCTCTTTCCAGCGTTCGAGTGACTGCTGCGGCAGGCCAAAGATCAGGTCGACCGAGAGGTTGTCGAACCCCGCCTCTCGTGACCAGCGCACCGCCTGCGCTACGTCGAAGAAGTCGTGCTGGCGCTCCAGCAGGCGCAGATCATCGGGGTGGGCCGACTGCATGCCAAAGCTCAGGCGGTTCGCCCCCGCCCGCCGCACCGCTCCGAGCCACGCAGGCGTGACGGTGCCGGGGTTCGCCTCCAGCGTGATCTCCGTGTCCGGCGCGAGGTCGAACTGCTCGCGCAGCGTATCGAGTATCTGCGTCACCTGCTCCGCGTTGAGCAGAGAAGGCGTGCCGCCGCCAAAAAAGACGGTATGCACGGGAATCCGTGCCGGTTCGATTCCAGGGCCAGCCATGATGCCTACCCTTGCTCCGGCAGCAACTACAGCAATTTCGCGGCAAAGCGCGTCAACATAAGCGGGGATATTGCGCTCTTGCCCCGCAAACGTGTTAAAATCGCAGTAACTACAGCGGTGCCTGCAAAATGGCACATGAAGATAAATACTAAAAGCGTCCATTCCTCGCCATAGGATACCATACATATCCTTTTGGTTCGGATCAAACATCGACTTCGTGGATGATTGATCCGAACCAAAAACCAACCTTTTCCTATGGTATAATCCCCTCAGACCGGGGGCCCACCCCGGTCATTCCATAAGGTAACTATGAGTCCCGAAACAACGACACCTAATACGACAAAAATATGCCCGACCTGTGGCACGCGGCTGGGGATCAACGCCACCCGCTGCTCGGTCTGCGGCAGCAACCTTGCCCCCAGCGTCGCCGTCGCCTCCAACAAGGCGGTCGCCGCGCCGCGCCTCCCGGTCGTGACGTTGAGCCTGCCGGTGCTGTTCGGCCTGGTTGTGCTGCTGCTGGCTGCCGGTGCTGGCGGTGTGTATGCCGTATTTCGCGGCATGGGCAACGAAGCCCCCGTCAGCGTGGTGCTGCCCACCGGAACCGCCACCGCATCTGCGACCCCAACCGTCACCGTCACGCCCACAGCTTCCTCTACGCCCACCCTGCAGCCCACATGGACCCAGGAACCGCCTCTGGAGTACCGGGTTGTGTCTGGTGATACTTGTGGTTACATCGCCTTCACATACGGTGTGTCGGTCAACAGCATCGTGATCCTCAACGGCCTCGCCGCCGACTGCTCTAACCTGTCGGTCGGGCAGGTGCTGCAAATCCCACGCCCAACGCCTACCGCCTCGCCAGAGCCGACTCGTACGCCCAACGCCACGGAAATGGCTCAGGCCGAATGCGAGAAGATGGACTACATCGTGAAGGATGGCGACACGCTCTCATCCATCGCTGCAAACTATGGCATCACCATGGCTTCGGTGCGCGCCTACAACGGGCTGAACAGTGACGTGGTGTACGTTTCCCAAAAACTGGTCATTCCGCTGTGCGAGCAGGTGGTTGAAACACCCACGCCCACGCCGGTTCCGCCCTACGCCGCTCCCAACTTACTACTCCCCGCTGATGGCGCTTCGTACATCTCGGCCTCCGACGTGATCACCTTGCAGTGGTCGTCGGTCGGGGAACTGCGCCAGAACGAAGCCTACGCTGTGACCATCGAAGATGTCACCGAAGGCAACGCTCGCAAGCTGGTGCAGTACGTGACGGATCAGAAGTTCATCGTACCCGAGACCTTCCGGCCTACCAGCACCACACCGCACGTTTTCCGCTGGTCGGTGCTGGTCGTCCGCCAGACGGGCACAGATAAAGACAGCGGCAATCCCATCTGGGAGCCCGGCGGCGCGGTTAGCATCCAGCGCGTGTTTAGCTGGGTTGGCACCGGCAGCCCGCCGCCCCAGCCCACCGCAGCACCCGCGGCTACGGCTACGCCGTAAAGAACGCCTCACCCCCTCGGTCCCCCTCTCCATTTTCACAAAGAACGTGAAAATGGAGAGGGGGATGCCTTTTAAGGCCTAGCTGACTTAAAAGACATCCCCCTCTCAAAAACCGCTGCTCGTGCGGTTTTTGAGAGGGGGACCGAGGGGGTGAGGCGTTCTTCTTACGCTACTTCGTGCTGCTCCAAGAACTTCACCGCCTGCATGGCAGCAGCCGCGCCCATGCCCGCCGAGGTGACCACCTGGCGGAAGTTGGGGTCGGCGGCTTCACCGGCGGCGTAGACGCCCGGCACGCTGGTTTCCATCAGCATGTTGGTTTTGATGTAATTGCCCTCGTCCATCTCAAGCTGGCCTTTGAAGATCTGCGTGTTGGGCGTATGGCCGATGAAGATAAACACACCATCGGTCGGGTATTCGCTCTCCTCGCCGGTGATTACGTTGCGCAGGCCCACGGCCTTCACCGCATCGGTCCCGCGGATATCGGTGATAACGCTGTTCCAGATGAATTTCATCTTGGGGTTCGCAAAGGCGCGGCTCTGCAAAATCGCCCCGGCGCGCAGGGTGTCGCGGCGGTGGACGACTGTGATCGATTTGGCGTAGCGGGTGAGGAAGATACCCTCTTCCATGGCGCTATCACCGCCGCCCACAATCACCACGTCGCGGTCCTTGAAGAACCAGCCATCACAGGTGGCGCACCACGAAACGCCTTTGCCTGTCAGAATATCTTCGCCCACCACCTTCAACTTGTTGGGGCTGGCGCCAGTGGTGATAATGAGCGTTTCGGCCAGGTAGGTGCGGTTGTAGGTCGTCACTTTGAAGGGGCGGCTGCTCAAGTCCACTTCGGTGGCCGTATCGAACTCGACTCGCGCGCCAAAGCGCTCGGCCTGCTTCTGGAACAGCTCGCCTAACTGGCTGCCACCAACGCCCTCAGGGAAACCAGGATAGTTCTCGATGGTGTGCGTAAGCGCTGCCTGCCCGCCCAATTCCATGCCGGTGATCACCAGCGGCTGGGTCTCGGCGCGCGCCGCGTACAATGCCGCCGACAAACCCGCCGGGCCTGAGCCGAGGATCAGCACTTTTTCGATCGCGCCGTCATTATTTTCCCCGGCGCCGGGGGATAAATTGGTCAGATTAAATTCCATTGGTACGCTCCTGTCTGAAAACGATGTCTGCTTGAGTGTGTGTTTGCCACAAAAAAACAATCAAAAACGGAAAATTCTTCAATTTTGTGGCGCTGATCTTTAGATGCACAAACCTTGCGTTTGGTTACACGCTATTTTACCGCGCGATCGGTAATTTCCAGCGCCTGGTCGAGCACGCTAAACGCCTCCTGAAGCTGCTCGGGGGTGATGATCAACGGTGGGATGAGCAGGACGGTGTGCCAGTGGGTGTAGAGGAACACGCCGTGATCGAGCAGGTTTTTCCGCAGCGCAGTCATTTCCGGGCTTGCTCCGTTATACGGGGCCATCGGCTCGCGCGTCTGGCGGTCTTTTACGATCTCCAGTACGCCGAACAAGCCAATCGAGCGCGCCTCGCCCAGCGAGGGGTGGCGGTCCATCAGTTCAGCCATCATATCGCTCATCACTTGCCCGGTCTGCGCCGCCCGTTCCACCAGCCGATCTTCCTGCATCACCTGGATCGTCGCGATCGCCGCCGCCAGCGAGATGGGATGACCATTGTAGGTCAGGCCGCCCTGGTAGACTTTATCGCGGTAGGTGTCTGCGATCTCCTGGCGCATGGCCACGCAGCCCATTGGCGCGTAGCCCGAGGTGAGCCCCTTCGCCATGGTCATAATGTCGGGCTTCACCCCCCAGTGATCTACCGCGAACCACTTGCCCGTGCGCCCAAAGCCGCTCATCACTTCGTCGCAGATCATCACGATGCCGTACTTATCGCACAGCGCGCGCACGCCCTGCATATAACCCGCCGGCGGTATGATTACGCCGTTGGTGCCAGTGACCGATTCGATCATCACCGCCGCGACCGTTTCCGGCCCCTCGTACTGGATCACCTCTTCCAGGTGATTGAGGTAATCCTGAGTGAACTCCGCTTCGGAGATATTGGGATTGCTGCGGTGGAAGGTCGAGCGGTAGCGGTAGGGGTCGAGGAAGTGGACCACGCCGGGCATCACCGCCGGTTCCCATACCGTGCGCCGCGGATCGCCCGTGGCGGCGATGGCCCCAAAGGTCGCGCCGTGATACGAGCGGTAGCGGGTGAGGATCTTGTGCCGCCCGGTGTAGCCGCGCGCCAGCTTGATGGCGTTCTCGTTCGCGTCGCTGCCGCCCAGGGTATAGAGGAAGCGCGTCAGCCCCTCCGGCACGATTTCCGACAGCAGTTTGCCCAGCAGGGCGCGCGGTTTGGTCGCCATACCCGGCCCGGCAAAGGGCAGCTCGCGGGCCTGCTCCACCATCGCCTCAATCACGCGCTTCTCGCCGTGCCCGATGTTGACGCACATCACCATCGAGTTCATGTCGAGATAACGCTTGCCGTCCACGTCCCAAAAATACACACCCTCGGCCCGCTTCACCGGAATCGGGCTGACCCGTCCCTGCGCGGACCACGTCCAGAAGTTGTGCTCCATTGTCAGCGGCAGAATGTCCGCGTCGGCGAGTTGTGTGTCGAAGAAATCGGTCATTGTCTCCTCATGTTGCGGTACACAAGTGTCCAATACTCCTCTATCATAATTCAAAAACAGAACTGCACAGGCTTTTTTAATGCAAAAGGTCGCCCAATCACGCGGATTGGACGACCCTCATAAAGCGTTCTTTAGAACGGCTTCACCACCATCAGCATCGTGATCATCGCCAGACCACCCAGGCCCACCGATGCGACCAGCTTGGGCTTGCCTTCGCGCAGGATCTGCATCAGCACTTCCGGCGGGGCGGGCTCGGGCCGGATGCCTTTCTTTAGATCACGGGCACTGACCATGCCCATCGCCTTGCGGACGCGGTTCATGTAGCTAGAGGCATACTTGCCCATCACCACGCCAATAACGACGAACAGCGCCAGCGAGGCCCAAATCCAGCCCATCATCCACCATTTCGCCCAAATGGTGAGCACGATCCCAGTGACCAGCACGCCTTCCAGGGCACGCATGGCGGGCACGAACGCCCAGCGGGAAATATCCAGATAATTGCAGATATTTTCGTACTTGCGCTCGCGGCTGAGCAGAAACATCATCATCGCGGAAATTCCGTGCGCCATCACAAACAGCAGCGCGGAGATCACGTGTAAGAATACGAGCAAGCGGTAAACAGACATCTCATCCTCCAAAACTTCGGTCTTCCTTCGCGCGTTCCGCGCGGTTGTTATCGTTGATATATTCACAAGGATACGCGCCCAGCGTTGTTCCTTCGCTACGGGGCACGTTACGAGATCGTGAAAATAAGAACTTTACCATTGAACCCCATAACTGGAACGTTACGGAAAAGCGCCTCATCCCAGGCCCCTCTCCATTTTCGTCAAATCCCGAAAATAGAGAGGAGTGCCTTGTTCCGCTACAATTATGGTTTGCAAGTCTCGGTGCCTTATACCGCTCAGGTATTGCTTAGCAAGGCACCCCTCTCCATTTCGCCGATCTTGCGAAATGGAGAGGGGCCGGGGGTGAGGCGCTTGACCCTCCCCAGAACCGTTGATATCATATCTCTACAACTCTTTTCTGCTGCTGCGAAAGGATCCCCATGCAAAAACATCCAACCTTAACTCTCAAGCGCGCGCAGTTGTTTGCCGGTCCGCGCGGGCTTGCGAGCAAGCTGTATCCCGAACATGCCCCCGTGCGGCTGTTTACCTACGCCGCGCCGGGGCGCATCACGTATGAAGAAGCCATGCAGGGGCAGTACCGGCCCGCGCAGGTTGGCGAGCATTTTGGCCCGTTCTGGGCCACCCACTGGTTCCGCGTGGAGATTGATATCCCCACTGCCTGGTCCGGGAAGGAAGTCCACTTCCTCTGGGACTCGTCCTCCGAGGGGCAGGTTTACCAGGACGGGCAGCCCATGCAGGGCCTCACCGGCTCTGGTCTCGGCTGGGGGCCTGTTGATGGCCCTACCCGCCCTGAATACGTAATCGCCAAAAAGGCCAAAGGCGGCGAGAGTCTGGTGCTGTATGTGGAAATGGCGGTCAACAACCTGTTTGGACTGGGTTCCACACCCGATCCAGCCGGGCTGGCTGGGATCGGCTTCCTGCGCATGGCGGAAGTCGCCATGTTCGATCGTGACGCGTGGGATTTGATGTACGACTTCAAAGTGGTGGCGGAGATGGCCGAAAATCTGCCCGCCAATTCTCCGCGTGCTGGGCAGGCCATGTATGCTGCCAATGCGATGGTAAACGCCATCGATCTGGAAGATCGTGAAACCTGGCCAAAGGCGCGGAAGATTGCCCGTGATTTCCTCTCTGTAAAGGGCGGCGAGGGTTCGTTCAACCTCTCGGCCATCGGCCACGCCCACATCGACACGGCCTGGTTGTGGCCCCTGGCAGAAACCCGCCGCAAGTGCACGCGCACCTTCTCCACTGCCCTGCGCTACATGGAGGAATACCCCTCGTACCGGTTTGCCGTTTCACAGGCCCAGCAGCTTGAGTGGATGAAAGAGATGCACCCGCAGTTGTTCGAGCGCATCAAGGAAAAGGTGAAGGACGGGCAGTTCGTGCCGGTCGGCGGCTCGTGGGTGGAGCCGGACTGCAACCTGCCCTCCGGTGAGTCGCTAGTGCGCCAGTTCCTCTACGGGCAGCGCTTCTTCAAGCGCGAGTTTGGCGAGTACTGCCGCGAGTTCTGGGAGCCGGACGTGTTCGGTTACTCCGCTGCCCTACCGCAGATCTTGCGCGGCGCGGGGATCAAGTACTTCCTCACCATCAAATTGTCGTGGAACCAGTTCAACAAGCTCTCCAGCCACACCTTCTGGTGGGAGGGCCTGGATGGCTCGCGCGTGCTGACCCACTTCCCACCCGCCGACACGTACAATTCGATGGCGAACGTCGAGGAAGTGCTGTACTCGCAGACCAATTACAAAGATCTCGACCGCTCCAACGATGCCTACCTGCTGTTTGGCTATGGCGACGGCGGCGGCGGCCCGACCATGGAGATGATCGAGCAGCTCAACCGCATGAAGAACGTCGACGGCCTGCCCAAGGTGGAGTTCCGCCCGGCGGGTGAATTCTTCCAGCGGCTCGAAGCCGGCGCGAAGGATATCACTACCTGGGTTGGCGAGCTGTATTTCGAGCTGCACCGCGGCACCTACACCACCCAGGCCAACAACAAGAAGTACAACCGCCTGAGCGAATTCATGCTCCACGACGTGGAATTCCTCTCGGCCATGGCCCACACCCTCAACGGCGCGGACTATCCGCATAGCGAGATCGACCGCATGTGGAAGCTGGTGCTCACCAGCCAGTTCCACGATATCATCCCCGGCTCGTCTATTGACCTGGTGTACCAGGACTCGAACGAGCACTACCAGGACGTGCTGGGCACCGGCGCTGCGCTCCGTAACCAGGCGCTCGTCTCGCTGCTGGGCAAGCCCGCGGATGAGAGTGAGGCCGCATTTGCCTGCGCCGTCAACACCAGCGGCGTCGAGCAGACTGCCGTGGTGGAACTGCCAGAAGGCTCGGTTACCGCGCAAACCGCCGCGAACGGCAAACCGATCGGCCTCGCCTCCGCGCCCGCCTATGGCTACAGTGTCTTCCAGCCTTCCGCACAGATCCCGCAGTCGGTGTCGGTCGCCGAGCAGAACGGGCATATCATGTTAGAGAACGATTACGTTCGCGCCCTGATCAGCACGGAAGGCACGGTCACCAGCCTGTTCGACAAGCGCGCCAACCGCGAGTCGGTCGAGCCAGGCAAGGCGGCCAACAAATTCGTCCTCTACGACGACAACCCCAACGCCTGGGATGCCTGGGACGTGGATATCTTCCACCTCGAAACCCGCCACGACGTTCCCGGCGCGGTCTCCTGCCGGGTGGTAGAGCGCGGTCCGCTGCGCGCCGCAGTGGCGTTTGAATACAAGGTCGGGCGCAGCAGCAGCCTCACACAAACCGTTTCACTCACTGCCATTTCGCCCCGCCTCGACTTCAACACTGAGGTGGATTGGCACGAGCACCACAAATTTCTCAAGGTGGAGTTCCCGGTGCAGGTGCGCGCCATGCACGCCACCTACGAGACGCAGTTTGGTCACCTCCAGCGCCCCACCCACTTCAATACCTCGTGGGACATGGCCCGCTTCGAGGTGGTAGCCCACCGCTGGGCGGATCTTTCAGACGCGGACTTCGGCGTGGCACTGCTTAACGACAGCAAGTACGGCCACGCAACGCACGGCAACGTCATGCGCCTGTCGCTGCTGCGCTCCTCTACCGCCCCCGATCCATCCGCCGACCGCGGGCATCACATCTTCCGCTACGCGCTGCTGCCGCACCCCGCTGCCCCGCAGCTCGCCGGCGTGATTGAAGAAGGCTACCGCTTTAACGCGCCGCTGCTGGTGTTCCCCACCACGCAGGCTGCAACCTCTCGCTCCTTCTTCAGCGTCGACAACCCCGCCGTGATTATCGACACAGTGAAAAAGGCAGAAGACTCGAGCGACATCATCGTGCGCATGTACGAGGCGCGCGGCACGCACGGCTCGGCGCGGCTGCAAACCACGCTGCCCGTTCAATCCGCCAGCCGCTGCAACCTGCTGGAGGAGGAAGAAGGCAAGCCTGAACAGGCAACCGGAGACGGAGTGGCCTCCACTTTCCGACCGTTCGAGATCATCAACTTCAAGCTGAAGGTAGGGTAAGCACAATAACCGTGGCCGTCCAATGATTGTTTGGACGGCCACGGCTCTTAACCAGTAGCTGTGGGTGTGGAAAACACGAAGCGTTTTCCACACCACAAAACCGAATGGCAGACGGCAAAGCCCCTGCGGCTGAGCAGTTATCATAACAACAAACAACTGGAACAGAGGCACGCATGACCGACTCAATGCGCATGTGGATGGAAATTGGTTTCAACATTGCCTACCTGGCAGTGGTCTGGGCGCTGATTATCGCCATGATCCGTGGTCGGAACCGGGTTGCGCCGGAAAACCAGAAACTGGCGCGGCTCTTCACCATCGCCTTTGTGCTGCTTGCCGCCGGCGACGTGGGGCACGTGGGCTTTCGTGTGATCGCCTATGCCACCGGCGACCTGACCGCCAGCGGCGGCGAGTCGACCTTGGTTGGGTTAGGCGCGCTGGCAACCGCCATTACTGTCACCTTCTTCTACATGGCGATGGTGTATATCTGGAGCGAGCGGTTCAAGCCGCCCAGGGGCTGGATTGCCTTCGCCCTGTTGGCAGTGGGTCTTCTACGGCTGGTGATTCTGGCCTTCCCGCAGAATCAATGGTCGAACGTGGTCCCGCCGCAGCCGTGGTCGCTGATCCGCAATATTCCGCTGATGGTGCAGGGCATCGGCGTAATGCTGCTCATTCTGCGCGACGCCATCCAGCAGCGCGACCGGCTATTCCAGTGGATTGGCCTCTGTATCGCGCTTTCGTTCCTATTCTATACCCCGGTGATCCTGTTCGTGCAGGTCTTACCCATCGTGGGCATGCTGATGATCCCCAAGACGATTGCCTATGTAGCAATTGCCTTCCTGGCCTATAACGGCCTATGGCGAGGGGAGGATGCAAAGAAACAAAGCGAGGTTTATGCCTGAGCAGGCGCAGCGAAAAGGCGTCTGTTCCAGTGTAATCGGCTGCCGCATTCGTGCCTGGCGGTTGAAACCGCGGCTATATACCAAAACCCCACCTTCGTGGGGTTAAAGAGAAGAAATAACAGCGTCAATATGATCCTTGCTTTCTCTTCAACCTCCCGAAGGGGAGGTTTTGGTGCGTTGCCGCGGTTTCAACCGCCAGGCAAGGGTGGGACAGTCCAATACATTGGAACAGCCTGCATCACTGCGGCCCTGTCAGCCAGTGAGATAAAAAAGTTAAGCTACCCCTTTTTGTTGTAAAACTCGACCTTCCAGCGCCACTCAGATCGGTCCGGGGCGTTCCACCATTCCTGCAAAACGCCTGCCTCGCCGCCCGGCAGCAGCACCACCCGTCCGATATCTTCGGCAGTTGGCCACACATCTTCACGCTCAATCTTTCCACCCACGCAGCGCAGGCGCGCCATCGGCGAATCCATCGTCGCGCCCAGATTCTCACCCACTGCTCGCTGCGTTCCTTCCGCACCGCGTACAAATACATTTAGCGGATCTGGGGCTGCATGCACCAGTACCACGTCTTGCGCATCGATCTCGCTGCGGCTGAACGAAAGTCCTGCCGCAGACGCCTTTGGATACCACAGCTCCCACGTCTCCAGGTTGTTTTGACTCATTTCCCTCCTCCTCCCGTACCGAGCAGCCTGACGGCCATGACGCACAACCATCATAACATTTGGTTGCAATAGGTTGTTCCGGTTCTTTCCCGAACAGCGTGGTAGGAAATCCCCGCTACAATAAAGCTGTGGATACAATCCAGAAAAACGCCATCACCCAGCATCTCCGCAAGCATTACGCGTTTCAATCAATCGATGCGATACAGCCGATCATCGGCGGCGAGCAGAACCGCAATTTTGCCATCATTGCTGGGAAAGAGCGCTTCGTGCTGCGCGTGTACAGCACCCATCACGCCACCACCGGCTTGCGAAAGCTGCCGGAGATCGATTGCGAGCTGGATTTTATGGAGGCGGCCCGCGAGCATGGCGTCCCTACGCCGCCGGTGATCCTAACGGCGGGCGACGCGCGCATCACCATACTTATCATGGAAGACCAACCTCACTTTGCTACCCTGTTTGGCTACGCCCAAGGAACAGAGGTAGAGAAGTACACTCCTGAAATCGCCCGCGCCACTGCCCAAACACTGCTGGACTTGCGCCGGGCAAGCCTTTCCTTCCGCCGGCCCAGCCCGCGCCCCTGGCCCGGTGATATCGCCCGGTTGAGTCTCGCATTCTACGAAGCCAACCACGAGCGCATGCTCTCTCACAAAGGTTTGCTGGATCGCCTGCATCAATCCGCCCAGGCTGGCTATGCGCAGATCGAGTCAGCGAACCTCCCCACTGGCGTGATCCACGGCGACGTGAAGCTGGGCAACCTGCTTGTCAAGTCTGGCAAAATCCGCGCCGTGATCGACTTTGATGATTATCGCGAGACCTATCTGCTGGAGGAGTTTACCCGTACCCTGATGCACGACCTGGACAGCCCCATGCGCAATGCGATCCGTGCAGGGCAGTTCAGCATCTTCCAAACTGCTCTTGCTTCCGATTCAACCGTCACGACGGGTGAAATAGCTCACCTGGGCACCTTCCTACGCGCTCGCCTCGTCTATGATCTCACCGCGTACGCGCTTGCCGGGCTGGATGCGCTTGTGGATGAAATGCTGGCAGACCAATCCGTGCGCGAAGTGCTCCTCTCCGGCTTTTAGAACTGCACCAGCGCGGCCTCCATGGTCAGGCCAGGGCCAAACGCCATGATCACAGCATATTCGCCGGGAGTCGGGCGGCGGCTTCGGCGGATCTCCTCCAGCACAAACAGCACCGTCACCGAAGACATATTGCCGTAGTCGCGCAGCACCTTGCGCGAAGGATCGAGCGCGTCTTCCGCCAGACCCAGCCGTTCCTGCACGTAGTCGAGGATCTTACTGCTGCCTGGGTGCACGCCCCAATGGTCGATCTCCGCGCGGGTCAGTCCGTTGCGATCCAGCAGTTTGTCGGCGAATTCTTCGATGTTTGCCGCCAGTAGCTTTGGCACATACGACGAAAGCGCCATGCGGAATCCGTGGTCGGTGAGGTGGAAGGCCATGTGATCGAAGGTTTGATAATCGGAATAGGTAACCGAATCGACCAGCCGCATGGCCCCAGTTCCCCCGTTCTCAGCGCTCCCCAAAACCACCGCCGCCGCGCCATCCGCGAACAGCGCCGAGGAGACGATGTTCTCCAGCGAGTCGTCGCCGGGCTGGAAGTGCAGCGAGCAGATCTCCACGCACAGCAGCAGCGCCGTGCGCCCCGCCGCGGCAGCCTCACCCGCCCGCAGCAAGCCGGGGAACGCGCCGTAGCAGCCCATCCCCAGCACGTTCGCGCGGTGCAGCCAGGGCGAAAGCCCCTGCGATCCGGCCAGCTTCAGGTCGAGCCCCGGCGTGTCGATCCCCGTGCACGAGACGACAATCAGGTCATCCACGTTCGCGCGATCCACGCCCGCCGCTGCGAGAGCACGCTCGATGGCCTGCTCGCCGATGCGCTGTGCCTCTTCCATATAACGCTCGTTGCGCGCCTGGGTGGTGAGTTCCACTTCGTAGTAGCTGCCGTCTACCGCCAGGTAGCGCGAGGCGATCCCGGCGTTAGAAAAGATTGCCCGTGCGCGTGGGTTATGGTTGAGGTGTGGCGCGAGCAGCGCCAGAATCTCTTCCTGCGGATAGCAGCGATCCGGTAAGGCCGTCCCGAGGCCCAATAGTACGGGATAGGTCATGCTTTCTCCTCTTCAAAAAATATCGGTAAAACGATCAACGGATCACCTCCAGCTTGCCCCTCGTTCCGGCAACCAGCGCTCCGCCAAGCCCGGGCAGCCAGTTGAGCAGCCGCAGCGCCAGCCCGGCGGACCCGGGGTTCAGCATCAGCGGTTGTAGTATGCGCCCCAGCCGCAGCCGCGCGCCAAAGCGCGACCGCCACGCGCGCGGAAATTCGCGCTGCAGATCGTCCGCGTGCAGGTCGCCGGTGAGCCAGCGTGCCAGGTAATCCGCCGCCAGCATTCCGCCCTCCAATGCCATTGAAATACCATTGCCCGCCAGCGGCACGATCAGCCCAGCCGAGTCACCGGCCATCAGCACATCGCCTTCCATGGCGGGCTTGTTCACAAACGGCACCTGAGCAATGCTGATCCAGCGGTCATGGATGCGTTCAGCATCCTTCAACCACATGCCCAGGCGCGGGTTCTGCGAGACCATCCACGCGACGAAGCCGTCAACGCCGCCGCTGCTGCCTACCCTGGATTGAAACACGCGTTCCTCGGCCAAAAAACAGACCACCCGCGCATCGCCTTCGATTTCTGAGAGGCCGCAGTAGCCACCGGGGAAGGCGTGCAGCTCCACCCGCCCTGGAATGCTCGGCCCGTGGAAGTGGGCTTTCACCGCTACGAAGGGCTGCTTTTGGGTGAGGAATTGGCGGCGAAACGCTCGGTCGAGCGAACCGCGCTTGCCGTGCGCGGCGATGACGGTCCGGGCTCGCAGCGGTTCGACGGTTCCGCCCCGCCCGGCGGTTTCCAGCGCAAACTCATCGGAGAAATTGCCTTTCACCGAGCGGACGGTTGCAGCCTGGCACACCTGCACGCCGGCTTCTTCGGCGCGTTCCGCCAGCGCTGCATCCAATGCGCGGCGGCTCAGGCCAATCGCCCGCCCCGGCAGCGGAGCTTCCCACAGCGTGCCGTCCGGGGCCGTCAGGCGCGTATGGGTGATGGTTACCGGGGATAGCTGCTCGATCCGCTGGCGCATGCCCAGCCGTGCCAGCAGCCCTGCGCACTCTGGCGAAAGGAACTCGCCGCACATTTTGTCGTGCGGGTAAGTTTTCGCTTCCAGAAGAATCACGCGCAGACCCAGTTCCGCCAGCCGAATCGCCGCGCTGCACCCTGCCGGCCCGCCGCCGATGACTGCCGCATCCCAAACCTTGCTCATTTATCCACCAACAGGGTCATGCGCCAGGGGAAGTGCGCGTGTACTTTTGCCCCGCGCAGCCCGGCCCGCTCCGCGAGCTCGCGCAGTTCTTCCGGCGTGTACGCGCGGCGGATCGAGAGCAGGCCATCCTGCCGGGTGAGGTAGTTGCGGGCAAACAGCGGCGCGGCAGCGTGAAATGCCAGATACGGCAGCCGCCCGCGCACCAGATCGCTCATCACCAGCCCGCGCCGGGCCAGCCGGTAGGCGTTATGCAGCAGCGCCACGAGCGCATCGGGCGAAAAATGGTGCAAAAACAGCGTAGAGATCACGTAATCCACCGAGCCGGGAGCCAGCGGAAGGCATAGCGCATCCGCTCGCAGCAGCGGCACAGGAACGCCATTTCGCGCTACGTCCAGTATTCGCGCGGCGTGATCCACCGCTACGACGGTCAATGGCACAGACCGGTGGGCTGCCCAGGCTCGAATCCGGCGCGGAATGCCTGCCCCGCCCGAGCCCAGATCGATCACCCGCAGCGGGGATGCTCCGCCCATTTGCAGGCGCGGGTATAGGTGACGGGTCAGCGCGCGCGTTCCCCCCAGCACATCATTGATCCGCTGCATCTCCGCCAGGTTCTGCGCCACATCCTGATCCGTGCCCTGGCCCAGATCCAGCAGTTCGGATGCCTCAACCCGCGAGATGTTCCAGCGACTGGTTATCGACTGCCTATCCATTCAAACGCTTGCCCCACTGCCGAACATAACGCACTGCCCATCGCAAATGCGTCCCTAGATCATACTCGGTTTGCGCCAGGCGCTATAGAGGGATATCCCCTACACGCCGAGGGGGAATTGCGTCAAAGAAAGGCAATCGATGCGTAAAAAATGCATAAAAATTAGTCTGTCTGGACTGTTGATTCCTGCGCAAGGCGAATGTATAATAGTTTAGTCTATAATTAATAATATCCCACTGAAAACTTACAACAATATACCGGTTTAGCATACATTTTATCGAAATCTGCTGCGCACAAATACTCACACCAGGGAGCCCCATGCTGTTTGCCTCTGGATGATTTTGCCTTCTCTACCATTTTGGAAAACCGGATACGCGCCAGGACAAAATATGAAAGACATCCAAATATTTCCCCTCACGGATCGGGATCTTGCTGCGATAAAAAACGTGCATATCGCCGCGTTCCCAAATCGTGCCCTGTCGTTCCTGGGCGAAAACGCTATTTCTAATTACTATCAGATTCTGCTCAAACATCCGAAATTCTGCCTACGGATCGGCGCGCATGACGGTTCGCGGCTGGTTGGTTTCCTTGTCGGTGGCGAGACGAGCGGCATTACACGCACGTTTGTACGAAAGAATTTTCATCGCCTCGTCCTACATGTGCTGCTGCATCCGTGGCTGCTAACCAAACCCATCATCCGCAGTCGCGTCGCCATGACACTAAAGATGCTGCAAAGTAAGAAGCCGCAGCGACCGTCCTCCTCGCGAGGCAATACCCTTAAAAATTTTTCGATCCTGGTGATTGCCGTTGATCCTACCGTGCAAGGCAAGGGTATTGGGAAACAACTTATGCTGCATGCAGAACGGGTGGCCATGGAACATGGGTATGACCGCATGCTCCTCTCCGTTGATATCGACAACACCCAAGCGATTGAATTCTACGAGCATCTAAACTGGACCCGGCACCATCCGAACAGATGGAAAGGCGGGATGATCAAACCGCTGCCGTAACAACAAACAGGCCGCGCCCCTTGTCAGCGCGGCCTGCCCATGCTCTGTTTCCGATCTTAACCGATCACAACCTCGTAGCGGCCGGACCCGACCCGCAGTCTCTGGCCATCGACCACCTGCCCATCTACGCGCGCCTGTTGGCCATCCTTGCGGGGGAAGAAGAGCGTCGCCTCGGTGTTCGGCGGCACAATCACCTGCCATTCCAGGCAGTCGCCGTCGCGCTTCCACGCCGAAACGATTTTGCCATACAGCGACTCATACTCTGCGCGGGCATGGCTCAAATCACCGCCGGGCATAGGTTGCAGGATGATATGCTTGTAACCTGGGTTCTCCGGGTCTACGTTGATTCCCGCCACCACCTGGTAGAGCCAATCGCCGATCGAACCGTAGGCGTAGTGGTTGAACGAGTTCATGCTGGGGTCCTGGAAGCCCTTGTCATGCGTCCAGCCATCCCATCGCTCCCAGATCGTCGTCGCGCCCTGCGTCACCGAGTAGAGCCACGAGGGCCAGCTCGTCTGGTGCAGCAGATCGTAAGCCGTATCCAGCTTGCCGGTCTTCACCAGCGCGTGGTTGAGATACGGCGCGCCAACAAACCCGGTAGAAAGATGCATTTTGCGCGCGCGGATATCGCGCACCAGCTCAGCGGCGGCATTTTGGCGCAGTTCCTCGGGCAGCAGATCGAAGTGCAGCGCCAGCACGTAAGCCGTCTGCGAGCCGGATGCCACCAGCCCATCCTCCGTTACGTAGCGGCGCAAAAATGCCTGCCGGATCTCCTCGGCGGCGGCGCGATAGCGAGTTTCGTCCTCCGAGAAGCCCAGCAGCCCGGCCATCTTCGCCAGCAGCCGCGCGTCGTGGACGAGGAAGGCGGTGCCGATCAGGTCGTGCGGCGTTTCGGCGTTGATCGACAGCCAATCGCCAAAACCGCGCCAGTCGCCGTGCTTGTACTCCGTATCCGGATGGCAGCGGATCTTGTTGTGGCTCATCTCCAGCAGGTGATCAACGTAGCGCTTCATCGCCGGGTAGTGCTCGGCCAGCACCGCCCGGTCGCCAAAGCACAGGTAAATCGTCCACGGGCAAATGATGAAGGCGTCTGCCCAGGCTGGGCCGCCGTCGAGGTCGCCGGTGGGGCCGGGGTTGGGGCGCGGTGCAATGGGTGGAATCTGCCCGTGCGCGCTCTGCGAGTCTTCCAGATCCTGCACCCACTTGGTGAAGAAGGACGCCACGTTCATATTGAACGCCGCCGTGCGGATAAAGACCTGCGCGTCGCCCGTCCAGCCCAGGCGCTCGTCGCGCTGCGGGCAGTCGGTGGGCACATCGACGAAGTTGCCGCGCTGCCCCCATTGGATATTGTGCTGGAGCTGGTTAAGCAGCGGGTCTGAGCACTCAAATTTCCCAGTAATGGGCATCTCCGAATGGACGACGATACCGGTGAGCGTATCTTTCGTAGGCGGTTCGGGCAAGCCGATCACTTCCACATAGCGGAAGCCGTGGAAGGTGAAGCGCGGCTCGTAAACCTCTTCACCCTCGCCCTTGAATGTGTAGTAGTCGGTGGCACGAGCGCTGCGCAGGTTGGTGTAGTACGGCGTGCCATCCGGGTTGAGGATCTCGGCAAAGCGCAGGGTGACGGTGGTTCCTGGCGGGGCCTGGGCCTTGAGGCGCGCCCAGCCAACCATGTTTTGCCCGAGGTCGAACAACCACTGCGTTGGCCCCCAGTGCTTGTTGCCCACCCGCACCGGCTCCGCGATTGGCTTCAGTTCCATGATCTTCTTCACCGCCGGCCCGCGCCGCGCAGAGATGGCAATGCTGGGATCGTCAAAACGCTCCACCGCATGCCAGCCCGAGTCATCGTAACCGGGCGCATCCCAGCCGGGCAGTTCGCGGCGGGCATCGCAGCTCTCGCCCATCAGAAAATCCGATTCGATCACCGGGCCGGTCTGCCAGCACCACGCATCATCCGAGGTGATGACCGTACGGGTTCCATCCGCGTGCTCCACTTCCAACTGCGCCAGCAGCTTGGGCCGGTCGCCGTAGTTCTGCCGCCCATGCCATGCCACGTAGCCGCAGTACCAGCCATCGCCCAGCACCGCGCCAATCACATTCTCGCCGGGCTTGAGCAGGTTCGTCACATCATACACCTGGTACTGCACGCGCTTACGGTAATTCGTCCAGCCGGGTGCGAACACATCATCAGTCACCCGCTGCCCGTTGATCGAGCACTCGTACAGCCCCAGCGCGGTTACGTAAAGCCGCGCCCGCGCTACCCCTTCGTCCAAGGTGAAACCACGGCGCAGGTATGGCGCCGGGCTGGTAACGTGCTTACCGCCAACCAGCGCCGAACCGATCCATTCCGCCCGCCAGTCCGCGCGCTTCAACAGGCCCATCTCCCAATAGGCGGGGCCGCTCAAAGCCGCTTCCCCGTTCTCATCCCACACCTGCACATCCCACCATACGCACTGGCGCGAATCCAGCACTGGGCCGCTGTAGGGAACGTGCACTGATTGGTCGCTCTCCACCCGCCCGCTGTCCCATAGCAGATTGCGCCCCTCGGCCAGGGCCTCGGCAGCTCCCGCCGCGCGGATCTGATAGGCGCTTTGTTTCAGCCCGCGCCGGTCGCCGCGCAGCTTCCACGCAAGGCGCGGTTGATCCGCTTCGACACCCAGCGGGTTGGTCAGGTACTCACAAGTCAGGTCAGTTACGGTAAAGTCAGCATTCATGGCTCGTTCCTAATCATCTATTCCTCCAGCGTGTCGATCACCAGCACCCAATCGGGCCCGCCCTCTGGCGGCGTGAAGGTATGCACGCCACGGCGCTCGTACGGCCCCTCGGGCTCTCCCCACTCCCCGGTGCGCGGATCGACCCAGGTGGCAATGAACTTACTACCACTGAGCATCTCCACGTGCACGCTGATAGTTCGGCGCTCGGGGGTATAGATGATGGCATATCGCCCGTCCTCGTCACGCGATGCTTGCATGTGCATACCGCCCTCGCCCGGGTCACCGTAGATGACCGATTGATCGGGCACGCGCGAGAAGAACCGCCGCGACTCAATCAGCGCGCGCAGGTGGCGCACCTGGCTCGCGCCAGGCCGGTCGAGCGCCTCGCGCCAGGAACGCTCGGCGTAGTTGACCGGTTCGCCGCGCGCCGGGTCATACATCTGCCAAACAGCGTGGTTTCCATACGTCACCCCGCAAGCCCCAGCGAGCACCGAGCGGTAGGTCTGCTTGCGCACGTCGTGGTCGTTGTAGTAACCGTTGGCGGGATCCCATTTCGGCCACGGGTTCACCGGGTGGTCTTCGTAATTCGGCTCGCCATCGAGCGTCGGTTTGGCTGGCTGGCGCTCGAAATCAGCTTTCACCCAGTTCCACACCGGCACGTCGTGCCCGGACTGCATCATGTTCATATCCAGCCAGTCTTCCTCGTGCAGCCACTCGCTGGTGGAATGCCCACCCATGGGGTGGTAGGTCATCAGCAGCGGAGCCGCCACACCCTCGCGGATTCCGCGGGCCATTTCGCGGTAGATGGGGCGATAGTCTTTGCCCTCATGTTCTGGCGGGCGATCGCCGCCCATAATCCAGATCACATTGGTACGGCTGGCATACCGCGTTCCCAGGAACAGCCCGTACTTGTAGGCATTCTCCGGGTTGAACACCGCCGGTCCCGCGCCCCACATCGGGGTCACCTTGTCGCCCCAGGTGGGCAGCAGGCCGATGTAGAGATCGTGCGCCGCGGCCATATCGATATATTCATCCACCAGGGCGAAGTAGTCCTCATTGGGGCGGGCAGGATCATTATCGATCAGCGGGCGGTGATCGTAGCGGTTGGGCGTGTTCAGCCCATCAAATTCCGCCAGCGCCACCGCCTGGATCACGGTGAACTGCTTTTCCTGGCGGTTCGCGAAATAGTGCTCCGCCTCTTCGCGAGTCAGGCGGTGGAATAACTCCCAGGCGGTATCGCCCAGCCAGAAAAACGGCCGCCCGTCCTCGGTTTGCAGGTAGCGCCTGCCCGGATGGGCGGAAACACGCGGAAGAGTCGCCATAAAAACCTCCAGTTTTAGAGCGCGTTATCCTTCACCCACTGCACCAGCTCGTCCACGCGGGCAAAGGCCAGACCGGTGACGGTATCCGCCGCGCCATAATACACCGCCATGCGCTGCGTATCACCGTCTACGACAGCCGCGCAGGGGAAAACGACGTTTGGCACGTCGCCCACGCATTCATACAGCATCTGCGGCGACATCAGGTAGGGGGCTGCGCGGGCAATGACCTTCCAAGGCTGTTCGAGGTCGAGCAGCGCCGCGCCCATGCTGTAGACAAAGCCGTTGCACGAGGTCAGCACGCCGTGGAAGATCATCAGCCAGCCTTCCGACGTCTCAATCGGGGTTGGCCCGGCTCCAACCTTGGTGTAGCACCATGATCCGGTGCCCAGCACGTGGCGGTGATGGCCCCAATGCACCATATCAGGGCTCTCCGAATAGAACACGTCGCCAAACGGGGTGTGACCGTTATCACTCGGTCGGCTGAACATGGCATACTTGCCGTCGATCTTGCGCGGGAAGAGCACGCCATTGCGGTTGAAGGGCAAAAAGGCGTTTTCCATTTGCGTAAAGGTCTGGAAATCGTATGTATAGCCCACGCCGATAGTCGGGCCGTGATAACCGTTGCACCACGTGACGTAGTAGCGGTCTTCCAGCCACACCAGCCGCGGATCATAGCGGTATTGGAAGGCTGCCAGTTCGGGGTCACTGCACTGCCATTCGATCGGGTCGTGGTTGATCTGCCAGCTCAGGCCGTCATCCGAGCGGCCAAAGTACAGGTTCATCACCCGGCGCGTGTCGTCGATGCGGAACACGCCCGCGAACTTGCCCTGGTAAGGGATCACCGCGGAGTTAAAGATGCTGTTGGCGCGGGGGATGAGGTTGCGGAGGATGACGGGGTTGGCGCTGTACCGCCAGATCACGTCAGAAGAACCAGCGGAGCGGTCCTCCCAGGGGAGGTTCGGCACGGAAACGGGGTTGATTAATTCAAGGGCCATGGCGCTGCAAAGCCTCGCTTTTGAAGGTTTTATTTTGGCATAGGTGGATGTGGAGGACCGCGGTCCTCCACATCCACCTATGCCAAAATTCATTGAGAATGATTTGATCTTACAAGCGAGCAGAAATCCTGTCAAGCAGGATGATAGGGAGGGAAAGTGTGATATAGTTTTCCATCATGACCTCCGCCGCCCGCCGCTCCACCCTGCTTGGCGTGGTCGCCATCCTCTTCTGGAGCACGACCATCGCCTTTTCGCGCAGCCTGACCGAGCAGCTTGGCACGCTCACCGCCGGCGCGCTGATCTACCTGCTCGCAGGGATGATCGGGTTGGGGGTTAGTTTGGCACAGGGGCACAGCCTGCGCACGTACCTGTCGATGCCAAAGCTGTATCTGCTCGGCTGCGGCGCGCTTTTTGTTGCGTACATTGTCCTGCTCTACCTGGCCGTTGGCTCCGCCGCCACGCGGACCCAGGTGCTGGCGGTCGGGCTGATCAACTACCTGTGGCCCGGGCTGAGCCTGGTTTTTTCCATCCCTATCCTGGGCGGGCGGGCCAAACCGCTGCTGCCGGTCGGCATTCTGCTGGCGCTGGCAGGCGTTTGGCTCGCGACCACCGGCAGCGAGGTAACCCTTGCGGATCTGCTGGCCGAGCCGGGCGCGGCACTGCCTTACGGGTTGTCATTCGCTGCCGCAGTTTGCTGGGCGCTGTACTCCAACCTGAGCCGCAAATGGGCCGGAGAAAGCGAGGGCAACGGCGTACCGCTGTTCCTGCTCGCCAGCGGCGCTATTTTGGGGCTGCTGCGCCTCGCCCAACCAGAAGTGCCGCAGTGGTCGGCGCGGGCCGTGCTAGAGCTGCTCTACATGGCGCTGTTCCCCGGCATGCTGGCCTATGTGCTTTGGGACGTGGCAGTACGGCGGGGCGAAATTCTGCTGGTCGCCTCGCTCTCGTACCTCACGCCGCTGCTCTCCACCCTGTTCTCCAGCTTTCTGTTAGCCGTTCGCCCCAGCCCACTGCTGTGGCTGGGGGCGCTGCTGATTATTGCCGGAGCGGTGTTGTGCAAACGTTCGATCACCGAACCGCGGGAATCTGGCTCGGTTGAACCAGCGACCCTTTAATCTGCCCGGTTCGTCTGCAATTATCAAGGGCTGTTCGACCACCGTTCACGGATCGTAATCTGCTCTTCCTCGCGCCGTGGCACGATGGCACGGATCGTAGTGCCCATCTCCAGGGCCGATTCCACTTCCAGTCGCCCACCAACCGACTCCGCCCGCTCGATCGAGCCGACCAAGCCAAAGTGACCCTTCCGGACCAGTTCGACCCAACGGCGCGGCACCTTGAAGCCCTTGCCGTTATCGGAGATGCTCAATTCCACCGTATCCTCATTCAGACGCAGGGTGATCCAGGCTTCTGTGGCCCCGGCGTGACGAACAATATTCGTCAGGCTGTGCTGATAGATGCGGAACATTGCCAGCCGCACGCGCTCTGACAAATCTTTTCCATCTTTGTCCAGATCTAAATGCAGGTGTAGATGCGGGTTCTTCTCGTTAAACTGTTCGGAATGGGAGCGCATAGCGCGTTCCAGGCCAAAGGGGGTCAGCGACGGGGGCCGCAAATCGCCGCATATTTCGCGCAGTGAGGCAGCCACTTTGTGCAGTTCTGCCTCCATCACGTTCACTTCTTCACGACCTTCTTCGTCCACCATGCTCGCCAGCATTGCCAGAGAATAGTTCATCGCTTGCAAATCCTGAAGCGGCCCATCGTGCAATTCTTGGGCCAGGTGCAGGCGCTCCATTTCGGTGCTGTCTACCAGCCGCCGCTGCACTTCCGCCAGCTCAGCCTCCGTCTCTTTGCGCGTGGTGATATCCTCCACCATGCCGATGCCATACAGCGGCGCGCCATCCGGTCCCCGAAACAGCGACATCACCAACTTGCCCCACACCACCTTGCCTTCTTTATGCAGGTAACGTTTTTCGACTTCGAAATAATCGATCTCCCCGGCAGTTAGCTCTTCCAGCCGGGCGCGCATATTGGGCGCATCATCTGGATGGGTCAGATCGGTGTAGGTTAAGTGGAACAGTTCCCCTTCATCATAACCCACCATCTTCATAAAGGCCGGGTTCGCCTCCACAATGCGCCCCTGAAGGTCGATTAGCTTAATTCCTACCATAGCGTTTTGGAAAATGGTCTGGAAGTAAGCTTCACTGCGGCGCAAGGCAGCTTCCACCCGGCGGTGCGGGGTGACGTCCATCGCTACACCCAGCACGCCGATGATCTCGCCCTGCTCGTCGATATTGGGCGCATAGGTCGTCTCGTAAATACTTCCCCCACCCTCGACGATCACGCGCACCGTCTCGCCCTTCAACGCACGCTCAAAAGCTTCTCCAACCTGCGGAATTCCCTGATACAAATCGTAGATGGATTTGCCGACTGGCTCCACGTTGCGCAGGCGGCGTGACAGGCTGGCCCCAAGCGTCAGCCGGAGGATACCGTGGCGGTCTATATTAAAAAAGACCACCGGGGCATTTTCTGCGGCCATTTTGAGCAGCCTTTTCTGCTCACTACCCATTTCTCCATACCCCGTCCCCACCAAAGCAGGCGATTCCTCTACGTTTTGGTCTACGGAAGTGATGGTTAAGTGGATTGAAACATCCTGACAGTTTCCGATGTACCCGGCAACCTTGCCCCTTGCATCATAATACGGGTTTCCCTGATCAGTAACGACGTGGTAAGTGCCGTCTGCGGTGCGCAGGCGATAGCTGAGGGAAAACGGTTTGTGCCGGGCGATAGCGGAAACCATCTCAGGCAGGCAGGCGCTCACGTCATCTGGATGAATCCCCTCAATCCATCCGTCGCCGCTCTCCTGTTCCCGTTCTCTCCCGGTAAAGGCCAGCCAGCTCTTGTTGAAAAAATCGCGTTTGCCATCCGGGCCGGAGCGCCAGACCATGCCAGGCATACCGTCGAGCATTAAAAATGCATCTCCTTGCACATCATTCTCAAACCCCTCTCTGTGGCGAGCGTGATTCATCGTTGCTATCCCTTCCCCTCTACCATTCCATCGAAAACTGTAACAATCCTTGAATGAAAAAAACCGGACGTTGATTGCGAACGCAATCGAACCTCCTATCCAGATTATATACGTTTTATGTCTAATTTTTATAAATATCTCCGAAAATCTTTGGGGATTCTCATAGTCTGGGTGCCGAATTCATTTCTTACAATTTGTAGGGAATTCGCTAAAAGGGAGATTGGGAGATTTTGTCGCAAGAAGTGCGACAAAATCTCCCAATCTCTTTCCATGGACGGGCGCAGCCCGCCTTTCACGATCAAACACAGTTCGGTACAGTGCTACCGTTTGTGCGTTGAACGGGGTTTAGAACGAATCATACAGGCTGCAGACCTTGAGCGCCTGCTGCACCTGCGCGATGCTCCATCCTTGCGGAATGGGGGCAGTCACCTGCACCGCCTTGCCTGCCGGAACGTCCACGTAGTTATCTGAGAATACTACGTCCGCACCCTCGAGGCGAAGCTCTACAAAGCGCGCCAGGGTATCGGCAGAGAGATCGAACACCGCCTCGCCGCCCTGTTCCTTCACCTGCACCTTCAGGATGGGGGCTGCCAGTTCCAGGTGCTTGCTGGCGATGAACGGCGTGATGATGTGTTTGACGCTTGAGCCGTTCTGCTTTAGTTCCGCCAGGAACACGGTGCTGCGCTTCTGCGCGGGGGTCAGGTCGAACTTGCGTGAGAAGATGCACTTCGACTCCTGAGCACGCAGTTTCACCGCCTCGCTGCCCGATTCCAGCACCTTGCCGTCCAGGGTCGCGAGCTGCCATTCCACCTCGCCCTGCCAGGGGGCTTCTACGTCGCTCGTCACCCAGATGCTCATGGTTGGGTCATCATCTTCCACCGACATCATGACCGGGGCAAAGAACTTGCGCGCGTAGTAGTGCAGGGCCTTCCAGCGGCCATAGTAGTCGAGGCTCGACCACGAAGCGACGGGCCAGCAGTCGTTGAGCTGCCAGTAGAGGATGCCGCTGACGCGGTTCTTGTGCCGCCGCCAATGCTCCACACCATAGCGGATGCCTTCCGCCTGGAGCATCATGCTCAGATACACCAGCGACTCGAAATCCTTTGGCATGCGGAAGGTGTCGGTCATCTGCCCCACCATCAGGCCGTTGCCCTTGAAGGAACGCTGGTGATGCTCCATGACGTAGGAGGTCATGTTCCAGTCTTCCGGCTCGGCGTAGGCCTTCACCGTCTCCATCGGCGGCAGCGACTGGAAACCGAATTCGCTCATAAAGCGCGGGTAGGTCTCGCGGTAGGCCGTGAAGGGTTTGCGTCCGTGCCATACGTCCCAATAGTGGCAGTCGCCGCGGTTCTGGCTGTTGGGCTCCGCAAACGGGATACCGGAGGACGCGGAAGAAGGCCAGTAGGCGCGGTCGGGGTCTTCGTCGCAGACGATGCCCGGCAGCATCTGGTGGAACATGCGGTCGTAGCCCATCTTCAGGCGCTGATTTTCGTGGTCGTTCGGCTTGTTCCAGCCCCAGTCGGCCCAGCCCTGCTCCATCTCGTTGTTGCCGCACCACAGCGCGAGGCTGGTGCGGTGGCGCAGGCGGCGAACGTTGTCGATCGCCTCTTCGCGGACGTTGGCGAAGAAAGCTTCATCGGTCGGATAGCGGTTACAAGCAAACACAAAATCCTGCCAGACCAGCAACCCGTAGCGGTCGCACAGGTTGTAGAAGCGCTCTTCTTCGTAGAAGCCGCCGCCCCATACACGCAGCATGTTCTGGTGCGTTTCGGCTGCTGAACGGATCAGCCCTTCCATATATTCGTCGCTGATGCGGGTCGGGAAGGAGTCGGCGGGTATCCAATCCGAGCCCTTGGCAAACACTTTCACGCCGTTGACCACAAACGTAAACGACTCGCCCCACTGGTCTGGCTCGCGCAGCACTTCGATGGTGCGGAAGCCGATCTTGTAGCTGCGCGAATCAAGCGCCTTCTGCCCGGCGGCCAGGGTCACTTCCACATCATAGAGCGGCTGCTCGCCATATCCGTTGGGCCACCACAACTGCGGGTTCGTCACATCCACGGCAACGGTCGCCTTCGCGCCGGTCAGCTCAACTGCAAGACTTGCCTCCCGTTCGTACATCTTCCCATCCGGCCCGGTAACCTTCATTACTACGGTCAGCGGCTCGCCACCAAAGTGGTCGGCGGTGACAATCACTTCCAGGCGGCCGGTGGTCGCTTTGCGTCCATCTGCATGGTTCAACTGCTGGCGCAGGTGCGAGTCGATGATGCGGGCGGTGCTGTAACCCTCCAGGCGCAGCTCTTTCCAGATACCGATAGCGGGCAGCATCGGGCCCCAGTCCCAACCAAAGTGGCAGGGCGCTTTGCGCACATACGGCCCACCCATAATGCTCCACGGCTGCACACCGCTGAGCGGGAACTCAGTTTCCTTCTTCTTCGCATACTGCACCGGCGAATCGAAGGTAAAGACGATGTGGTTTTCGCCCTGCTTCAGGTGCTTCTTTACGTCCCAGCGGTAGGTGCGGAACATATTCTCGAACCGCCCAAGTTCTACGCCGTTCAGTTCCACCTTGCCGAGCGTATCCAGCCCGTCGCAAACCAGGTACACGCGATCTTCCGCCAGCAAATCTGCGGGGGCCTGGAAGCTGCGCGCATACTGCCAATCAGACTCGGCCACCCACTGCACGGCAAGCTCGTTATCACCATAGAATGGGTCGGGGATGCAGCCGGCCAACAGCAGATCGGTATGCACGCCGCCCGGCACCTGCGCCGAATACTCCTGCTGCTCGCCCAACTTGCGCAGCGACCAGGCACCAGCTAACGATAATTTCTGCATGGATCATTCTCCTGAAAGGTTCTTTGTATCTTTCTGAATATTAATTTTCGCTCAATTTGGGTTTGAAGCGTTTTTGTGGTTGTTGTGCGAGCGACTACCTCGCGCGCACAACAACCACAAGACAATCTTTGGAAGGGATGAAGGAATTATAAACGTTTCGCCCTGAATTTTGGCTTTTTCTTCCCGCGGCGGCGGCGGCTCATCAACACACCCGCAGCTACCCCCGCCGCGACCACGGAAACCGCCGCAAGCGGAATCAATGGGAAGGACGCGCCGGGGGTGATGAACAAGGTAAGTGAGTTGGGCGCAAACTCGTAGCCAAACTTGTCATCCACTAACGGAATGGTGATCTCCTGCTGAAATAATTGCCCGGCTTCCATCACGTACGGAACCACCGGACCGCTCGCGCGAAAGCCCTGAATATGGATCTCGGTGGTGTAGGCGTTCTCGGGGTCGCCATTGATCGCCAAAATCACCAGCGCCCCATCCTTGCGCAGCGATGCAAAGACCGTCATCATTTCTTCCGGCGACTGAACGAACAACTGCCGCTCGCCCCACTGCGCCATCAGTTCATCGATGCCTTCCAGTTCCCGCAGCATCAGCAGCGGGTTCACCAGAGCGGTTTCTTGATCGGCGTAGATGATGATCGGCTCGGTATTTTGCGCGCCCGCAGGCAATACCGGCAAGGCCATCATCGCAGCCATCAGGAAGATGGCAAATATCTTCAATGCGTGTTTCATCGGTTATGGCTCCTCTATGGTTGCGGAATCGCGGTTTCCGTTTCGGTGGGTGCAGCGGATGGTTCAGGGGTTGGCGAAGCGGTTGGCGTAGGTGTTGGGGTGGGCGGTTTTTGGTACTCTGCGCGGATCTGCTTGAGCGCCTGGATCAAACGTGGGTTGGCCTCGGGCAGCGTATCCGCGGCATCTTTCTCGTTTCGGATCACAGGCCCGACTGCTTCAGACACGACCGCATCGAGCAGATCGAAGCGGACGAGCCGGTTCTCGGGGCTCTCACGCCCCCTGGCCAGCGCGCCCAGGTGCGCCCGCTCTACGTTCGCCGGCTCCATCGATGGGAACATCGCGAACCACTCCGCCCCCAGGCTGATCCGCGCGGGGGGAGCGCCGGTCGCCGCCATCCAGGATCGCTGCTGGGGCGCCTCCGACAGATACTTCAAGAAGGTCCACCCCTCCTCAGGGTGTTTGGATTTGCTGTACAGCGTCCACGCCTCCGTGAACAATACGGCGCGGCGGCCCTCGGTGGTATAGGGCAGCGCGGCGACGCCCCACCGGAAATCTCGCAAGTCGCGGTAGGCCTGCCAGCCCCACCCGCCAGAAAGCTGCATGGCGACCTTCTGGGCCGCGAACAGGTCACCGCCGCCCAGCATCTCCGCTTCCTCGGGGTCGGGCATATAGCCAAGCTTCCAAACAATATCCTGCCGCGCCTGAAACGCATCGATTACAGCGGGCTGGTCGAGGAAGGCGGTGTCCGCGAAGCCGGTCTGGTAGGCTTCCTCGGGGTAAAGATCCTGCCCCCACATCCATGCAACTGCGTCGGCGGGGTGCAGATCCAGGTTGCAGCCGTATACGCCGGGATCACGGCCTGAGATGCTGGTCAGCGCCGCGCACTTTTCCAAAAAGGCTTCATAATTCCAGAAGGCCGCGTCCCAATTGGCAGGCGGATACGCCACACCTGCCTGGTCGAACAGATCCATGTTGTAAAACACGTACGTACCAGCAATCTGCACTGGCAGCCCGTATACCCTGCCATCCACGGTAACAGCGAACAGCGCGGGCGGCACAAAATCAGCCAGATCGAACGCATCACGCTCGATGAACGGCGTTAAGTCCGCGGCCAGGTCGCGCGTCACGATATCCAGAAAGCCCAGCGTGCCCGCGGGAGAAAAAACGTCCGGCGGGGTGCCAGCGGCGGCCATCACCTGCATGCGATTGTCAAAATTCTCCGGCGCCACAACCTCTAAGCGGATCGTTATCTCGGGAAATTTCGATTCAAAATCGGAGATCACGCCTGCCTGCCACTGCTGCTCGTTCGCATCTTGCCGCACCAACCAGATCACCTCCGTGCGCGATTCGGCTGGAGGCTGCACGGTTCCGCAGGCAGGCAGCAGCGCAACAGCGAATAAAAAGGCGAAAAGAAGCAGCTTCTTCACGGATCAATCTCCCCGATTCGAGGTGCGATGGCCATTCCATCACAGTACATCGGGGGAATTATAGACCATAAAGCGACTGGAGGCGTGAAAGGTTTATGAAGTTGCAAACCTTTCACGCTCTGGGCGAAAGACAAGCGAAACTACGAAGCCCGGTGATAACCATTTTCAAAGTAATCGCGTAACAAATTGACTTGCGTCCTACGCACCGCCTCATCCCCCCGCCCCTTCTCCTGGACGCTGAGACAACTTGGCTCTGCTCTGAATAGCTACTTCCACGCGTTCCAGGAGAAGGGGAGCCAGAGGATTATCACCGGTTTCTGCCCCCCTTCTCCTGGCACTCGATTCATAGAACCCCCGTTACCATTCGTCAAATGAGAGGCCAGGAGAAGGGGCTGGCTTCGCCGGAGTGAATATTCTCCGAAGGGCATGCCTTTTTCTCCGGCGAAGCACGGGATGAGGCGATCTCGGCGTTCAGCCGGTTCGGTTACGCGATTAATTTGTTACTGTTCATTAGCGTTGGGCGAATTGGCAGATGAATACAACAGACAATTTCTAAATCCCGTTCCGAGATTGCAGAACCATGCCAAACGATGCAATCGCACAGGTGAGTCTATAATTGAAGCAAACCCTGAACAAGGAGATTCGATGAATTCCCAATTTGAAGCACTAAAGCAGCGGCTGGCCGAGATCCACGATCTGGGGAAGGCGCAGGGCGTGCTCGGATGGGACCAGCGCACGATGATGGCCCCCAAAGGCGCTGCTGCCCGCGCCGATCATCTTGCCACGCTGGCAAGAGTAACCTTCGAAAAAGCCGCTGACCCGGCCCTGGGCCAACTTCTGGAAGATCTGCGTCCGTACGAGGAGAGCCTGGACTACGATTCCGACGAGGCCGCGCTAATTCGCGTGGCCCGCCGCGACTACGAGAAGCTGGTGAAGGTCCCCGCCGATCTGCGCGTAGAGCTGACCCGCGCTGCGTCGATCTCCTCGCAGGCATGGATCGAGGCACGCAAGAATGCCGATTTTGCCGCCTTCCTGCCCCACCTGGAGAAGAACATAGCGCTGCGCCGCCGCTACGTGGAGTGCTTTGCCCCCTACGATGTGTACTACGACGTGCTGCTAGACGACTTCGAGCCGGGCATGACCACCGCCGAGGTGAAGCGCATCTTCGATGACCTGAAGAAAGACCTCGTGCCGCTGCTGGCGGACGTAGCCGACCGCGCCGCGGCGGTCTCCACCGACTGCCTGCACGGGCACTTCCCCGCCGACCGGCAGAAGGCCTTTATTCTCACCATCCTCGAACGCTTCGGCTTCAACGCCGACTCCTGGCGGCTAGACCCCACCGTCCACCCCTTTGCCAGCCAGTCGGCCCCCACGGATATCCGCATCACCACCCGCTACTACGACGACTTCCTCTCCCCGGCACTGTTCGGCTCGATGCACGAGTGCGGGCACGGCCTGTACGAGAACGGCGTGGCCCCCTCGCTTTACCGCACGCCCCTCGCGCGCGGCGCTTCGCTGGGCCTGCACGAGTCGCAGAGCCGCATGTGGGAGAATTTGGTCGGTCGCAGTCGCCCCTTCTGGCGCTTCTTCTACCCGCGCCTGCAAGAAGCCTTCCCCGAGCAGTTCAAGAGCGTAGAGATGGAGACCTTCTACCGCGCGATCAACAAAATGCACCCCTCGCTCATCCGTGTGGAAGCCGATGAGGCCACTTACAACCTGCACATCATCCTGCGCTTCGAGCTAGAGCAGGAGATCTTCGCCGGCACGCTGATGCCAAAAGATTTGCCCGCCGCCTGGAACGAGCGCATGAAGGCCTATCTCGGCATCGATGTACCCAATGACTCGCAGGGCGTGCTGCAAGATATTCACTGGTCGAGCGGCATGTTCGGTTACTTCCCTACCTACTCGCTGGGCAACATCATCGGCTGTCAGATCTGGGAGAAGGCGCTAACCGCAATACCAGACCTGTACGAGCAGTTCGAGCGCGGCGAGTTCCTGCCCCTGCGTGAGTGGCTGCGTGAGAACCTGCACAAGCACGGCCGCAAGTTCACCCCACAGGAGACCATGCAGAAGGTCGTCGGCGGCCCGATTGAAGTGGGGCCGTATGTAAGGTACCTGAAGAGCAAGGCGGCGGAATTATAGTTTTCAATATCTCAATACGGGCAAGCCCGTATTGAGATATTGAAAGGAGTATCTATGCGCATTCAACAATCGGTTTGTTTCCCTATGATGCAGCCGCTGCCTGTGCCGCTGCCCGAGTTCATCGCCCAGGTGGCGCGGATCGGCTACGCGGCGGTCGAAATCTGGAAGCCGGATGACAGCTTCCCTGTGCTGGCGGAGCTTGCCGAGCAGCACGGGCTGCGCATCGCCAGCTTCTCCGGGCACGACTCGCTGCCGGTGGGCTTTAACGATCCCAGCCAGCACAATCGAATCATCGATGAATTACACGCCTCTATCGATCTGGCGGCAAAATACCGCGTGCCGGGCGTCATCGTCTTCTCCGGCAACCGCCGACCCAGACAGAGCGATGAAGAAGGAGCGGAGGTGTGCGCTGAAGGGCTGCGCAAGATCGCTCCATACGCCGAGGAGAAGGGCGTCAACCTGAATATGGAATTGCTCAACACCAAGGTCGATCACCCTGGCTACCAGTGCGACAGCTCCGCGTGGGGTTTGCAGGTGATGAAAGCAGTCAACAGCCCGCGCGTCAAGCTGCTGTTCGACATCTACCACATGCAGATCATGGAAGGCAATCTGATCCAGACCATCAACGAGAATAGCCAGTGGATCGGACACTTCCACACGGCGGGCGTGCCCGGGCGCTACGAGCCGGACGATACACAGGAGATCAACTACGCCGCGGTAAGCCGGGCCATTGCTGCCAGCGGATATGATCTATTCGTTGGGCACGAGTACCGACCCCGCCGCCCCCTGATGGAAACGCTGCCCGAGACCTTCCGCACGTGTGACGTGGGATCATAAAAGATGTGGTGACACGGGCGTGTCACCACATCTTTTATTTATAGTTCTCCAGCAGCTCGATGATCACGCCCAGCCGGGAAGCCGAATCGATGGTGGTGTAGCGACTGCCGGGGAAGTCGCCCTGCTGGTCTATGGGCATTCCTTGCCCCTGCAAGAACGAGATGATCTTATCGCCCCCTTCGACGCGGAAGGCAATGTGATGCACGCCATCGCCGTGTTTGTCGAGGAAATCGCTCCAGGTGCTTGGGCGGCCAATCGGCTCCATCAGCTCGATCTCTACCTGCCCCATTTTGAGGAAGGCCAGCTTTGCCCGCGCTTCAGAAGGCACGCCGCGGTATTTCATGTTGGTCTTATCCAACGTGTCCGTCTCGCGGACGACTGGACGATCCAGAAGACCAAACACCCGCATATATGTGTCGATCATTTTTTCGATATCGGCGGTGACAATGCCAACCTGTACAACCGTGGTCGAGCCTATTGATTCGGGCATACTGTGCTCCTTTATTACGCTGAAAGCAGCTTGATTTCCTCATTCATGCGTTCAATCGTCCAATTGATCTGCCAGTCGTTGTCATACTTGCGATAGAACGTCTCGATGATCATGATCATCCAAAGGTAGGTGTTGTAGAGCATTCGCCGCTGCACCTGCGCGCGGGTGGCGAGCGCCCCCTGCCCAAAGCCCGCCGCGTAATGACTGTTGGGGTCGCGGCTGCCAAAGAACGCCTCCATCAGCGGGTCGCCCCACAGAACGCGCTCAAAATCGATCAATCCGGTGATCTGGCAGGTCTGCGGATCGACAAACACATTGCCGTCCCAAATATCCCAATGCACCAGCCGCGGCGTGATGACTTCGTCCAGCGCGTCGAAGTGACGCTCCATCAGGGCATACAGGTCTTCATAGGGAAGCGGCAGCTTTACATCCTTGTCTTTTCCATCCTGGATCACTCCGTCCACCATCTCGAGGAAAGTTGCCCGCCAGGTGGCGCCGGGTTGCTGCGGCTGCGACCAGTAACCAAACGCTTCGCCGGTGATCTGGCTCATCTCGTATGCCATGCGGCCCAGGTTTCGTTCGATTTCAGCCTGTTGTTCAGAAGGGATCTCTTTGCGGATCTTGTGCAGCGGGCAGCCGGGGAGCATCGTCATCATAAAGAAGTCACTGGGGAGCAGTCTGCGCGAGGTATCGTATGCCAGAATGTTGGGCACAGGCACGCCGGTACGCGCTTTCACCAGCCGCATTGATTCGACCTCGGCTTTCATGATGTCCTTCTCGTATCGAAGCCCTTTCACGTCATCCTTCGGGGCGGCTTTAAGCACGCAATGCAGCCCATCATCTAAAGTCAGCCGGGCGGCAGCGTTGAAAAAACCTTCGTGCAGTTCCTCGAATTCGGCGACCTTGCGCTGTGATCCAAAATGATGGGCGACAATGCTCTGGGCAATTTCTATGTTGAGTGGAATTTTGGATAAGCTGTACATATTCTCCTACAGGTTCACTCCAACTTCATCCGCAACCTTGCGCACGTATTCCGCAGAGGCTGTATACTCCTCCTCCAGCTTCAGGTGCTCCAGCATCAGTGGGGTATCGGCGGGCAGTTTGTCCATCTCGCGCAAGAAGATGCGATAATCCAGGCTGCCCAAGCCGGGGCGCACCTCGTCCAGATGCGTGGTGAGTGTTTCCGCCAGGGTGATATCCTTGGCGTGCACGCTCTTAATATACGGACCAAGCTTCTCGAAACACTCGCGCAGAAAATCGCCGTTGGCAAAATAGCGCTGCGGCGAGCAGATCATGTTGACCGGGTCGAGGTGCACGGCAAACTGTGCCCGGTCGACCGCGCGCATCAATTCGAGGTTGCTGTCGGGAGAGTCGGGGTACATCCACGGCATGGGTTCGAGCGTGTAGAAGGTGCGAGCAGGCTTCACCGCGTCGATGATTTCGCGCACCACTTCCACGATCATATCGAACGTCTCGCGCATCAGATTGAGCGGGTGCGGGCCATCCCAGCGCGTGCCGCGCGATCCGCTGATGTTGACGCAGCACAGCGCACCGATCTCCTCGGCCAGTGCAAGCTGGGTTTTGCAGAATTCGAGCGCCTTTTTGCGCTCCGCTTCATCCGGGTGCAGCGGATTGTTCCACACCCCCACCTCTGCAATCACCAGATCGGCCTTTGCCGCGGCAGTTTTGTACGCGGCCATCACCTCCGCACCGGCATCCGCGCGGACGGGGCAGTAGGCTGCCCGGTAGCCGCGCTGCTTGTGCGCTGCCACCCAGCGTTCGGGGTCTGAGTCGTTCAGAAAAACAGGTCCGCCCAGTCGCATCGCATCACCCCTTGTAGAATGGTTCGGGCAGGCCACGCACGCCCGGCTTCAGTCGAAATATGTCGCCAGCAAGCGGCTGTTTGGCACGTTCCTCGGGCGTGGCATCGATCCAGGCCGAGGTGATGTACAGATCGTCCAGGTTCGGGCCGCCGAAGCAGCACGAGGTCACCCGCTCCACCGGCAGCGCAACCTCGCGGTCGATCTTGCCATCCGGCGTGTAGCGGACGATCTTCCAGCCCTGCCAGCGCGCAGACCAGATGCAGCCTTCCTCGTCTACCGCAAGCCCATCCGGGTAGCCTTCGCCGGGCTCGTTCGGAATGCTGGCGAACACCCGGCGCTGGCTAATCATGCCATACACGGGGTCAAAGTCATAGGCGTAAATCACCCGCGCGGGCGAGTCGGTGTAGTAGAAGATGCGGTTATCGGGGCTCCAGCCCAGGCCGTTCGAGGTGTCGATCCCGCTTTCCATGCGACGTATCATGCCATCTGCGTCCAGCCGCCACAGGCTGTTGTTCGGCCCTCCCCCCATTTTGCCCGCCCAGAAGCGGCCTTGCGGGTCCGTTTTGCCGTCGTTGAAGCGGGTCGCGCCGCTCTCGTCCGGGTCGGGGTCCACCAGCACGTCCAGGTGACTCGTTTCGGGATCGTAGAAGGCAAAGCCTTTGCCGGTCGCCAATACAAAGCCGCCCTGCTCACGCGCGCCCATCGCGCTGATCACGCAGCCAACGTCGTTCACCTTGTGCTTGCCAGTGGCCGGATCCCAGCGGTGAAACAGGCCGTTGGGGATATCCACCCAGTAGAGCGCCTGCTCGGTTGGATGCCATATTGGCCCTTCGCCCAGCTTACTCTGCGCGGAAAAAACGTGTTCCACTTCGCCTTTGATCTCGCTCATGAGGATGCTCCCGTTTCCAGAACCCTCTTGGTGTATTCGATTGCCAGGCGCGGGCTGGAGAGAACCGGCAGCCCGGTCTGCTCGTGGATACGTTGGGCCAGGCGGCTCATCGAGGCCTGCGCAAGCACAATCAGGTCCACCTCTCCGGCGATTGTGCCTGCTGCGCCTAATATCATCTCGTCGTGCTTCGCGCGGTCACCGCCCATCATGATCTCAAACGCACCTGCTACCAAATGGTGCTTGATCGTCACCGGTTTGTTGAGCCTGGCGGATTTCTCCTCGATCAGCTTCACCGTGGGGCCGAGCGTGGTTGCCACCGTCGCCATCACGCCAATGCGGTTGGCATCCATTACGGCTTTTTCGGTCATCGCATCGTCGATCTTAATCACCGGGATCTTCGCCATCGCTCGACCTTCATCCAGCGCCGGGCCAAGCGACGAGCACAGCATCAGCACAGCGTCCGCGCCGGTGAGTTCGGCGGATTTCACATAATGGGTCATGCGCTGCTGCACCTCGGGCGTAATCGTTCCTTCCGCCATCACGTCGGAAAGCAGCGCATCGTCGATGATGTTGATCAGCCGCACGTCCGGCATGAACGCTTTGATCTGCTCGCTGATAATATTCTCCGGCTGAACAAACAGGAGACTGGTATGGATCAGAGCTAACGTTTTGGGCATAGGTTTCCTCCAAACTTCGTTGAAGATTTTTTGCGAGTTCTGAAAACGCTTCGCGTTTTCAGAACTCGCAAAAAATCTTCAACAGGCGGGCGAAGCCCGCGATTCACAGAAAAACATTACGGCTGAGCAGGTCCGTTTTCCTGATGGATGGGGTTCCCGAGAACCCCATCCATCAGGAAAATATACAATGCCTCCCCTCCATTCTATGTTCAGGAGGGGAGGCAAGTCAAGTTTTGTGAATGCTAGTTTGCGAGCAGTTGGATCTCCGCTTCAGGCAGGCCTTCCGCCTGCGCCTTGAAGCTGATTTCACCGGACTCGCCGGTGCTCTTCACCACCGCCATCAGGCGGCCCTGCCATGCCTTGCGGGTATTGCCCACGTATAGCTCTTCGGAGGTGGGGTTGGCCGTGCCGATGGCGAGCAGCTCGCCCGCGCCAGTCACCGAAAGGGTCAGTTCATGCTCGGCGTATGGAACCACGCAGCCGTCCTTGTCCACAATCTCGACTGTCACGTAGGCCAGGTCGCCATACGCCGCGTTGATGGTCACCCGATCCGGGGTAAGGAACAACTTCGCCGGCACATCCGAGGTTGCCAGCAGTGTACGCCCGGTCTCTTCGCCGCCCTTATAGCCCACGGCTTCGACCGTGCCAGGCTGGTAGGTGACGTCGAAACTGGCTTTGTTCTGCGCCGCATCGCCAGCGGGCTTGCGGCCAACCGAACTACCGTTGATCAGTAGTTCCACCTCGTCCGCGTCGCTGTACACGTCCACGCGGGTAGGCTTGCCCTCCTGCTCGGGGAAGCTCCAGCTTTCCTGCACCGGTTCCCAGCCCCACTGGTTGAACCGCGCTTTCTTGTCGAAGTTCTGCGGGTCGAGCACGGCGATATATGGCTTAGCGCGCACGCCCCACAGGATATCGCGGAAGTACGACTGCGGGCGCTTGAAACCGCAGATGTCGATGTCACCGCAGTTGGCGAGGTGCCAGGGATAATTCGCGCCAAACATCGGCGCGCCCTCCTCAAAGGTTACTTTGCCGATACCTGACTCGCCCAGGTAGTCGATCGAGGTCCACACAAAGTCACCGATGACGTAGGAGAATTTCTCCGTTTCCTTCCAGTAGGCATATGCCTCGTGCGGGAAGGTTTCAGTGCCTGCCATCACCCGCCCTGGGAAGTGCTTGCCGTCGAATTCGTAGCGGGCGTACAGGTAGTTGTAGCCCACAAGATCCAGCGCCTCGTTGAACTCGCGGGTCAGGTTGCCCCAGCGATCGGTAGCGGGGTCGGTTGGACGCAGGTGGCTCGGATCGAAAATGCTCTGCATATCCGCAGTGCTCTTGGCCACAATCTCCGGGTCGAGGAAGACCTCCTCGAACAAGAAGGGCAGCGCCGAGGTGATCGGGCGGGTTGGATCGAGCGAGCGAATGAATTCGGCCTGTTTGCGCGCCCATTCCGCGCCGTCTGAGATACCGGTACGCTCGGGCACTTCGTTGCCGATCGACCAGGCGATGATGGAAGGATGGTTGCGGTCGCGCAGCACCATCGATGCGGTGTCGCGCTGCCACCAATCCTCAAAGAACAGGTGATAGTCGCCGGGATTTTTCCCCATACGCCAGCAGTCGAAGGTCTCATCGATCACCAGCATGCCCAGGCGGTCGCACGCATCCAGCATGGCGGGTGCAGGCGGGTTGTGCGCGCAGCGGATGGCGTCGTACCCGCTGGCCTTCATCAATTCAATCTTGCGCTCTTCCGCGCGGTCATAGCTGGCAGCGCCGAGCAAGCCGTTGTCGTGATGGACGCAGCCGCCCTTCATCTTCATCGGCACGCCATTGAGCTTGAAGCCATTTTCGGCATCCATCGTGAAGGAACGAATGCCAAAGGCGGTCGATTCGCTGTCCACAACTTTGCCGCCCGCTACCACTTCGCTCAACAGGGTGTAGAGATACGGGGTATCCACGGACCAGAGCTGCGCGCCCTGCACGGAAAGCGTCTGCGATACGGTTTCGCTGGCAGCCGTTTCCACCTGAGCCACGGTCTTCCCCCCGGCGTCTTTGATCGTCGAGCGCAGCACCGCGCCGGTGAGATTACCCGCCAGCGCTGTCTCTATCTGCACCGTCGATTCCGCCGTTTCCGCTACCGGAGTGGTAACGAACACGCCCCACGGCTTGATGGTTGCAGCGCCGCCGGTTCGCAGCCACACGTGGCGGTAGATACCTGTGCCGCTGTACCAACGCGAGTTGGGCTGCGCGCTGTTGTTGACTACCACGGTCAGTTCATTCTCCGCGCCGTACTTCAGATGGGGGGTGATATCGACGATAAAGCTGGTGTAGCCGTATGGGTGCAGGGCCACGAGCTGCCGGTTGATCGATACCTCGGCGTTCATGTACACGCCTTCGAACTCGATCTGAACAGCCTGCCCCTTCCATTCTTCCGGCGCCTGGAACTTCTTCCGGTAGGTTATCACGCCGCTCCAGGCGAAACCACCACTGCCCTTGGTGGGGTAATCTGCGTTCCGCGGCTTGGTGATCGACAGATCGTGCGGCAGGTTTACCGGCTGCCACTGCGCAAACGCCATCATCATGCCCGACGCCTCGGTGTATTCCCACCCGAGATCAAAGATTTGCTTTTTCATTCACTACGCTCCTGGGGGTAAGTTGTGTTCTGAATGCCTTGTAAAAAGGCTTGGCAAATTTCGCGGTACATTTCCATCACCGGGTACCCGTATTCCTCGCTGATCAAACCGCCCAACAGGGCAAAGCGACTATTGAGCGCGTTGAGCATATTCATCAACGCCGCCGAGAACAAATCGGGGTCGAGATCGGCGCGGATCGAGCCGTCGGCGATCCCCTCGCGGATGAGGCGGGCAAAGTAGTCATAGCCGCCCTGGCTCGCCTGCTCCACAATCTGCCGCACGCGGGCCGGGTTACCCTCGCGCGCGTACAGGGTGTTGAACTCGACGATAAACCGTAGGTGCTCGGGGTGCGTCTCAAGCAGGCTGGCACGCTCCATCATTGCCCGCTCAATACGCTGCCATCCGGTGCCTAACGACTCCTCGGCCTGTTTCCCGGACATCGCGACCAGCTTCTGGAAAATCGCCCAGGTGATTTCTTGCTTATTGGGGAAATACTCGTAGAGCGTCACGCGCGAGATGCGCGCAGCCGCGGCAATATCGCTGATGCTCACGTTGTCGATGCCGTCGCGGATAAACAGCACCTCCGCCGCATCGAGAATCCGCTCGCGCTGGTTCTCGCGGTGCGCCTGGTAGGGTTTGCGTGTCCTGCTGGCAGAATCCATACGTCAGCCCGGTTTCCTTACATTAGGTCAAATATCTTACAGGGTGTACAGATTTATATTAATGACTTACAGGGGAAAAGTCAAGCGTCCGAATTTCATTTTAGCGTGATGGATACGGGGTGACGTGGTCACCCCGTATCCATCACGCCTCCTAATCCAGCATCCGCACCGCTGCCCTGGCACGATACGCCAGCCAGCCCGTCTGCGCGATGCTGGAGACGATGGAAGAGAGGATGGCAATGTACAGCCCACTGATGGCCAGGGTACCGGCTGCCAGCATCGCCCCCACTGCCAGGCTGACCACGTACACACCCAGGTAGACGACCATGCCTTCGGTCACCGAGCGCGAGCGACGGCTGTGCAAAATGGCCCCGGTGAACCAAGAATTCAGCGGGCTGATCAGGCTGGAAGGGATCAGCAGCACGAAGGCCTGTGCCGCCTTGCGCGCCAGGGCAGGGTCAAGGCCGCTCACCTGCCCAAACCAGATGCCCGCCAGCGGCGTCAAGGCCATCAGCAGCATCACTGCAAACTGGCTGCCCATCAGAATATACAGAAAACGCATCAGACTGTGTTTTGCGCCGGGACGGTCGAGCATAGCGATGACCACCTCGTTAAACGCCGAGCCTGGGGTAACGATGAGAAACGATAGGCTGGTAATTACCGGCCAGATGGCAAGCGCCTCCAGCGGGTCGGGCATGCGTGAGATCGCCGCGCTGCCGATGGGCCGGATGAGCTGCCCCAGCAGCGGCATGATCGCTAGCGGGATGAAGAAACGCACCATATCGCTCAACAGCACCTGCTCGCGCAGCGTGGGGGCCGTCTTCACCTCGTAGCGCAGCACCGGGCGCACGCGCCACCCCACGTACACGGCCTCGGTTATCACCCCCACAACCATCATGGATACCGCCACCACCGTGCCCGGAATGGTATGGATGCGGTAGGCAAAGTACAGCACCACGGCGTCGGCGGCAAATCGCAGCAGTGTACCGACCGTCACCGACCGCGAGTGTTCAAAGCGGATCATCACACCCTGGTGAAAGCGCCGGTACGCCACGGCAAACGCCCAGGGAATACCTACGTACATCCCCTGCCGCGCCGGTTCCACAATCTCCCCCGGTGCGCCGATCAGGTTGAGTACGATGAAATCGAACAAAGGGGTAAAGGCGATCACCGCGTAGAGCGCCGTCAGCGAGAGCCCCAGGCTGAGCATTACCCGCCGCCCCTTCAGGAAGGAGTCCCAATCCTTGCTCATCGCCGTAGATAGCGAAAGCAGCGTGAGGATCGGCGCCTGGAGGATGCCGATTAGCGGAAATGTGACAGACCCATACGCCGCCAGGTGAATATTCGGGTTGGGCAGGCGGGCAACCACGGCAGCCAGCGCCGCCGGCTCCGCAGACATCAAGATCCAGGAGATTGCCAGGGGCCACCAGGTGGCAACAACACGGCGCAGTGAAGGCGGATCGGGGGTCAAGGTAGGGTTCGGCGCGCTCATTCAGGTTGAGTATCTGCCCGCCAAAGCGGTTTTGTCAAGAGCAGGGCATGATGGGATTCACCCACCTGCTTCGCCGGGAAACTCTTTCTTTTTTTATGGAATTTTTATGGGAATCCTGGTCTATTGTTTGGGAAATTCCCGGTCAGCAAAAAGAGACATCCCCAATTGCCCCACCCGCGCTCAACCGCTATTCTTCTAGTACGGTTGAGGAACAAGAATTTCTTTAACCGCTCGTTACCCATCAGGACGGCAGCGTTGGTTGCCTGATCCGGGGCCTCGAAATTCTTCACCGCCTCAAAATCACCCAACCGGGCGGTGCTTACAGGCAAAGGGTCGAAATAGAAGTATGAGCATGCAATCAGCGCCTTCGTCCTCCTCTAGGGGGGTGGAGCCCAATAATCCGATGAAAGTTTTTGTTATCCTCGTCATCCTGGGAATCTTGTTCTTTGCGTTCGCGTCTTCCAGCCTGGCAAACGTTGATCTGACACCTTATACCCCGCCAGATACAACGACGAATTTTCAAACACCGAATCTCACAACCGATTTACTGGATGAACCTGATATCGTTGTGATTCAGAGCGGCGGCGGCACGGGCCAAACAGCGCCCTTCAATGTTGTGCCGGTTACCGGTTCCTGTTCAGACCCATACGTGGTGCAGTCCGGTGATATTCTTTCGGGGATCGCCACATTTTGCAACACCACCGTGGCGGCAATCCGCGCCGCGAACCCAGAGATTACCAACGCCAATCTGATCTATCCGGGCCAGCAGATTCGCATCCCCGGTGCAGTAGCCGCACAGCCTGTCGCGCCCCTGCCCGTGACCGGAGCGACACCCGCCCCCGGCACTGAACTGTTCGTCAGTCCCACTCCGGCCGAACAAGCCGTCGCACCTGGGCTCTCACCGTTCCCTGTGATCCAGGCGGGCGTCGGGCTGCGCATCCGGGCGATCAACTACCCGCCCAACACACCGCTTAGCATCGCCATCGGTCTGCAGGCAGGCCAGCAGAACGTGATTGCCACCGGCATGACAGACGCTTTTGGTTCACTGGTGACAGAAACGGTCGTCCCTGCCGCGCCCGATTCGGTGACGCCGTGGATCGTGGTCGTGCGAACAACCGTCTTACCGGATGTGCAGGCCGCATCGCAGCCCTTCTTCATCGATAGCATCCGCTAGCATATCTTTAAGGCTCTTTATGGATTTCAAGGAGTTTTGGTGTCGCAGGGGATGGTCCCACCCCC
>JAEYTI010000039.1 GCA_023434145.1 Chloroflexota bacterium
CTGTTTCTTTCTCCCCGCCCCAAGCTTGGGGCGGGGTCGGGGGTGGGGTTGACTTTGGAAAAGCCATATCAACTCTACCAAAGTCTATTGCGAATGGAAAAACGAGGTTGTATAATACATATTGCAAATGCATTGACCGGGACGAGTAACCGGGCAGGAGCTGACAGGGAGCGAAGATCAACGACTGAGAATCTTCGCCGGCACACCGATCGGTGAAAACCACCCGCGAGCAGAGGTTTGAACTGTTTATTTTTACTGCACAGTGAGCAATAAAAATAAACAATATAACCTTCCGGCTGGCCCCGTTACAGGCCAACCTGAGAGGGCGGAACCTGCGAGGATCCGTCAATCTGGGTGGAACCGCGAAGGCATCTTATCTTGCCCTCGTCCCAGAGATTGGGCGAGGGTTTTTTGTTTAAAGAACCCAACCCCTCCGCCCCCTTTTATCGCAGAGAGGGAAGCTCCCTCTCTATTGTCAACGGAGGAAATCATGTCTCAGCAAGTGAAACACCAACGTTACGAAGAGTCCAAACTCTATCGCATCCGGCACTCAGCGGCGCACGTGATGGCGCAGGCTGTACTGGAAAAGTTCCCCGAGGCGAAAATTGCCATCGGGCCGGCCATCGAAGAAGGCTTCTATTACGATTTCGATCTGCCCCGACCGCTCACGCCAGAAGACCTGGGTGAGATCGAGCAGCGCATGCGCGAGATCATCCGCGGCAACCATCAATTCCAGTGCCGGGTCGTCTCAGAGGAAGAAGCCCGCGTTCTGTTCAACGATCAGCCGTACAAGCTGGAACTGATCGATGGGCTTCAGCAGGGCGGGCTGAATGAAGACGGCGAATTAAGCGCGCCCGACCAACCGGTGGGCGAAAAACCGGTGCTCTCCATCTACCAGCACGATTCGTTTGTGGATCTGTGTCGCGGGCCGCACGTGGAAAGCACGGCGGAAATCGACCCCAAGGCGATCAAGTTGATGAGCGTAGCGGGAGCGTACTGGCGCGGCGACGAACACCGCCCGATGCTCCAGCGCATCTACGGCACGGCCTGGGCTTCGGAAGAAGAACTGCAAGCGCATCTGTGGCGGCTGGAAGAGGCGAAAAAGCGCGATCACCGCAAGCTGGGGCGCGAGCTCGACCTGTTCAGCATCGAGGATGACATCGGCGGCGGGCTGGTGCTTTGGCACCCCAAGGGCGGCATCCTGCGCAAGACGATCGAGGATTTCTGGAACGAACAGCACGTCGAGGCGGACTACGACTTCGTCTACTCGCCCCACATTGCGCGCGACAAGCTGTGGAAGACGAGCGGTCACCTCGATTTCTATCGCGAGAATATGTACGCTCCCCTGGAAATCGATGGGCAGGAGTTCTACCTCAAGCCGGTGAATTGCCCGTACCATGTTTACATCTACAAAAGTCACCTGCGCTCGTACCGCGAGCTGCCGCTGCGCTTCGCCGAGCGCGGCACGGTCTATCGCTATGAGCAGTCGGGTGTGCTGCACGGGCTGCTGCGCGTGCGCGGCTTCACGCAAGATGACGCCCATCATTTCTGCACGGCGGAACAAATGCCGGATGAGATCGACTTTGTCCTGCACTTCTCGCTCAATATGCTGCGCGCTTTTGGCTTCAAGGAGATGAAAGCCTTTCTCAGCACGCGCCCCGAAAAGGCCATGGGCGACCCTCAGCAGTGGGCCGACGCCGAGCAGGCATTGGAACAGGCCCTTCAGCGTGACGGTATCGAATATGCCGTGGACGAGGGCGGCGGCGCTTTCTACGGGCCAAAGATCGACATCAAGATTAGCGACGCGCTAGGGCGCGAGTGGCAGCTCTCAACGATCCAGTTTGACTTCAACCTGCCCGAACGATTCGACATCGCTTACATCGGCGAAGATGGGCAGCCGCACCGGCCCTACATGGTACACCGCGCGCTGCTCGGCTCACTGGAACGCTTCTTTGGCGTGCTGATCGAACATTACGGCGGCGCGTTCCCGGTCTGGCTGGCCCCGGTCCAGGCAGCCATCATCCCCATCGCCGACCGGCACAACGCATATGCCAGGGAGGTTGCCCGGCAGTTGAAAAAGGCCGGACTGCGCGCGCAAGTGGATGATGGTTCTGAGCGCATGCAGGCAAAGATTCGCAATGCCCAAAACCAAAAGATCCCCTACATGCTGGTGATCGGCGACAAAGAGGTAGAGCAAGGTGCGGTGGCGCTGCGCCTGCGCAGTGGCGAAAACCCTGGCCCTATGCCGGTTGAGGCATTCCTTCACCGGGCGGTCGAAGAAATACAAAACCGGATAAACGAATCCGCGTAGCAAATAAAAAGGGCGGGCGCCATATGGAGCGCCCGCCCTTCTCTAATTAACGTGAATTCGGGATAAGGGTGTTTATTGTTGTTTTGTTGGTGCGAAGCACCCACAAAACAACAATAAACACCCCCTAATTCCCTAAACCCGAACTGACGTTAATTACCTTGTCGTTTCGCTTTGTTCTGCTTACTGAGCGATCGTGATGACCGGGGAAGTGGCCGATTTGCCAGCAGCGAGGCTGGTGGTCATGGCCACGACGACCCACTTTTCACCTGCCTTGGCGATGGTAGGGATGGTTACCTTGCCGGTTACATTGCCCGAGGCATCGGTCTTTCCATCAACCACCACGCTGTAGGCCTCACCCTGCTTGCCGAGGCGGAAATCCACTTCAGCGTTGGCCGGGAAACCCTTCACCGTCACATCGATCACGGCGCCAACTTTCGCGCTGGTGGCCGAGATCGTCACCAAACCACTGGTCGCGCCGCCGCCGCTGGTGGAGCCCACCGGCAGCTTGATCACCTGCCCGACGTAGATCAGCGAAGCATTCTTGATCTCGGGATTGGCAGCCAGGATGGCCTGGGTGGTGGTGCCGAAGCGGACGGCGATCTTGTAGAGCGTGTCACCCTTGACGACGGTGTAGGTAGTGCCGCTGGAAGGAGCCGGGGTGGGGGTGGGAACGCTGGCGCCGGCCTTGATGCGGATCACCTGCCCCACGTAAATCAGCGAGGGGTTCTTGATCTCAGGATTGGCCTTGACCAGGCTGTCATAGGTTACGCCGCAAGTCTTGGCGATCTTCGTCAGGTAATCGCCCTTCTGAACGACATACGTATCACCACAGGCGGCAGCAGCGGGAGCCGCTGAAGCCGGGGAAACGACCAGTCCTAGAAGCAGAGCCAGAGCTACGAGTGCATACACGAACGTCTTCATTGTAATCCTCCAAAATCTTTTTGCTTTACCGCGCTCCGGTTTCGCCGGGTTGCGCGGATGTGTTTTTTGTTTGCTATTCAAAGAACGAAGAGCCGTTCCAAAAAGTTCCCATTATTTCAGAAACTCGTGAAAACATCTTGCCAATAACAGCATTTGGACGATGAGGCATGAGGGCTCCGTGTTATGTGAGGGTGTGCACACCCTCACATAACACGGAGC
>JAEYTI010000365.1 GCA_023434145.1 Chloroflexota bacterium
GATATGCAGTTCACCAGCACTGAAGATATGCTCTCGCTCATCCAGGGAAGTTACCCCACGGCGGTGATCCAGTTTGAAGCGGTCAGTCCAGAGGATAAGGCATATTTTGCGAAAGTGTGCCAGATCTTCACTAACCAACCTGCGCCAGCAGGAAAAACATATACGGTTGCCGAGGCATTCCAGGCAGCCACGAACTGGTGGGATGGACTCCCGATGATCGCCCGCTCGCTCAGCTTCTACAACGGTGACGACTTGTCTCTGGCGGAGACATTCAGCCAGGCAAAAACCAAAGATCCCTTCCGCTTTGTCAAGCATGACCTGTTAGAAAAGCTGGGGATGACCTCGGGTGAAGTGCTGACAGCCGTGAAACTCACCCATATTGAAGTCCATCTGAAAGCCTTCAAGTCTGCCGTTGAAGCAGTTCAATCGGGCATCGAAGAACAGATCTTGGTCAAGGTAGCCGAGATCTTCGGATCCCCAACCCAGCTGGATGTCGACATTCAGGAAGCAATAAAGAATTGGTACACCGGCCTAAACAGTATTCAGAAAGACCAGTTAGGATCTTTCCACAACAATGACAGCAAGCCGTTGGTGAAGTTCACCTCTTACTCCGACATTCATATGCTCCTCTTCACAACCCTACCGACCGCATACGCTTTTGGTAGCGTAGAAACCTGGATGACGAATTTCGCCGGGAATTACACACAGCGCATCCAGAAAGGCAAAACGCACATCGAGACGGGCGCGCCGCAGATCAGCCAGCTCAAAGTGGATTTTGATAATGACACTGGTCAGCACGGCAGCCAGGTCACGTATAAGAGTGAACTGATTGTGCATGCCGATACCGAAGACGGGCAAGGTGTGATCTACTACACGGATGATGCCTCGGATCCCATAACCAGCAAGACGAGGAAAAAACTCAGCCCGGGTGACACGCTGACAGTCACCGGCAACCGCAAAGTGAAATTGGTGGTTGCGGATGAAAAGGGCAACTACAGTGCAGTCAAAACTGTCGAAGCAATTGACGAGATGCAGAAGTATAAGATTACCCGCTCGCTGCAAACGACTGCTTTTGATGAAACGATCACCTTTGTTTTCCCCAAGACAAAAGATGCTGCTCAGATGACCATTTCATCGCTTGTGGCTGAACTGTGCAAGTCCGGTGTTTTAACCGAAGACGAACTGCGCCAGGCCATCAACCAGGCTCTTAATGACAACCAACAATAACTGTTGATGAGGAATTAACGATAATGCCTGCTTCTTACTACCGTAATGAGACCCTCTTTTCCGAAATCTACCTTGAAGAAATCACCCGCCAACCAGAACAGGAAGATGTCTTAGCATCGCTGAGTGTTATGCGCGAGTACCGAGAATACGCGGACACCAGTAGCCTAGACACCTGGAAAGAAAAATATATTCATGAAGTGATTTCGGCTTTGGGATTCAATGCGCAGGCAGCAGGCAAGCATATCACCCGTCTCTATCCGCTTGGAAGCACCGAACCGCTTGTCTCACTGTGTTTTGTGGTGGATGCGAAAGAGAGCCTGGATAACACCTTGATGGGCAGGAACTGGATGGAGAAAACCATCCGGGCGCTGCGCGAGCACGGCCTTTCCTGGGGACTGTTGACCAACGGCAAGCAGTGGCGCATTCTGCACCAGGAAGAACCTACACCATTTGAGACGTATCTGGAGATCGATCTAGAGGAAATTCTACACAACAAAGCGAAAGAATCTTATCAGATCTTCCATAAGTTTCTAAAGGCTCAAAATTTTCTGGCACAAGGTGATGGGAAATGTCAGTTTGACCGTTTTAAGAAAGAGTCAAAGGACAAGATCGACTATATTGAAAAAGAGCTGGCAAACGCGCTCAAACAGCGTGAAGAGGGCGGCAAAGGTGTACTCTCCGATCTTTGCATGGGGTATGTTGAGGAATTGCGAAGAAGAAACGAAGTCAATTGGGAGGATGAAAAACTTCGTAGAAAAATTTATCATGGCGCAATGCTTTATATGTTTCGACTGCTCTTCCTCTTTTACGCCGATGCGCGTCATCTGCTCAGCAATGACAACCACACTTTGCTTGCAAAGGTGATTAAGAGCAGCCAAGACGTTCGGCAGTCAGGGCTAGGATCACCAAATGCAATGGGCTTGTGGGAAACCCTGGAAACGATCTTTGTAGATATTGACCAGACCTACAACGGCGGACTTTTTAGTCCGCAGGAAAGCGAATTTACTCGCTTCCTTTCGGACACTCGCATTAGCAATTCCTATCTGTCCAACGTGCTATATACCTTAACAACGTACCGAGAGAAGAATGGACAGGAAAAGCCAATCAGCTACCGCGACATGAGCGTACGCCACCTGGGCACACTCTACGAAGGACTCCTGGAACATAAGTTGTTTATTGCCAGTGAGGATACAGAGGTTAAGGTTACAAAAGGGAAAATCCAGTTCACTCCATCCTCAAAAGGCGGCAAGTTAGTAAAGGGACATTACATAAGGGCTGGAGAGGTTTATTTTTCTGGAGATCCCAGCGAGCGGAAATCTACCGGCTCGTATTACACTCCCGAATATATCGTAGATTATATTGTGCTCAATACAGTGGGCGAGAAGCTCAAGGAACTCAAAGCAGCTTTTTTGAAAGAGCAGCGTCCAACTTTAGAATCCTACCAGCATGCATTGGACAAAGACGAGCGTGCTGCTTTGGGTTTGCTGTTGGAAGAGAACGTGCTAACATACATTCGCCAGAGGGTACTTACACTCTCGGTGCTTGACCCAGCGATGGGCAGCGGGCATTTTTTAGTGAACGCTACCAACATCATTGCAAACTTTATCACCCAGATTCTCAATGAATTGGAGATCGAAACCAGCCTTGAAAGCAGCACAGCGCAATGGCGGCGATGGGTGGTGGAAAATTGCATTTATGGAGTGGATCTCAATCCACTTGCGGTGGAGCTCGCAAAGCTCTCACTGTGGATTCTTTCAATGGCGAAGAACCAGCCGCTTTCTTTCTTAAATCACAACCTGAAATGTGGAAACAGCCTGGTGGGTGCACGACTAGAAGAAATCGGTAATTTTCCCTTCTCTACCGCAAAAAAAGAACCTCGCCAGCTTAACTTCTTCGAACGCGACCCAGACTTCAAAACTGCGGTGGAAGAGGTGATCGCCACAAGCCGGCTGATCACGGGGAAAGCATCAGCCAGCCTGGAAGATGTGCATACCAAGAAAGCATGGCTTGAGGAGATCGATCAACGCCTTGCAGGGTATAAAGCCATCTGCGACGTGCATAGCAGCCTGTACTTTGACAATCTAGTGGATGAAGTTACTTACCAGCGGATGGTCAAAGAAAAGAATTTTGGGCTAGCGCATTCGCTGGTAATTCCCAATTCTTATTTTCATTGGGAATTGGAATTTCCTGAAATCTGCCTCTCGCGAGGCGGTTTCACCTGCATTACCTGCAATCCGCCATATGATACCTTTAGAGAAAACATTTATTTTCGAAAAGAGCCTGCCGCCGGTTGTGGGAATTTGTTTGGGCACTTCATAACGAAGGCGGTAGATTTAAACCAATCATTCGGATCAATCGGTTTCATTGTCCCATTATCCTTTGCCTGTGGTTCCAGTTACGAAACTGTCCGTCAAGAGGTTTACAAGAACTTCCACTCCCTATACGCAAGCCATTATTCTATTAGGCCTAATTCATTGTTCGAGGATGTTGCACAACGAATAACGATATTTGTTGCGCATGAAAAAGAATCCACATCCACATGTCAGTTATTTTCCTCTAAGTTATGGCGCTGGAAAAAGGAGGACCAGGAAAAAGTGGTTTATTTTCCAGGGCTAGCTTATGTAGACCGCATTTATAAGGGCGTTATTCCAAAGGTGGGGTCTGAAACTGGGGCTGAAATTTATAGAAAAATTAAAAAGGCACCTTTAAATTTAGACCGTCTAATTTCCAACGATTCGAACAGCAATAATTCAGCTTATTTTCATAATATTGCTCGTTACTGGATCAAAGCCTACACTTTTTTGCCCTACTTCAAGCGCGAAAAGGATCCAACTCCATCGTCATCAACAGGAGTGAGAGAATTCGTTTTCAAAGATCAATTCGATAAGAATTTATTTGTCTTGTTCATTAACTCATCTATCTTTTATTACTGGTGGATTTCACACAGTGATGAATTTCATGTACTGGTTTCAGAAATCAGTGGTTTCGGAATTAATGGGTATGAGACTTTCCGTCAAAATCAGGAAATGGTGGTTTTATTAGTAAAGGAGTTGATGGACGACTATCAAAAGAACTCGGCCATCAAAAGTACTGCGTTGGGCGGTTCAATCGCCCATTATCAGGAATTTTATCCGCGCAAAAGCAGGGATATCATCAATCGTATTGATGACTTCATAGCTCCAATATATGGTCTTTCAGAAGAGCAAAACCACTTCCTAAAAGAATACGATCTAGTTTGGCGTACCGATGAGGAAAAAGGGGAATGATTAAGATTATTTATGACCCTCAGAATTTGATCTCTGTTAAGGAGAGCAAGGTTCAGGAAATCGGTGAATACCCGCAGGTCGTCAAGACCTGTTTGGACAGCGTGCGAGATGGCACAAGTAAGACAATCGTTTTGGTAGAGCCTGTATTGCTGCAATGGTTCAGGAACATGTCCGCTCGCTACTCTCAAGGATTATTTGTCTTTGAAACGCTTGACGCGCGCGCTGCGCTAGCACAGCGCTGGAACGTATTAATCCCTGAGAGTGTGACGAATGAGGATATCCTTACCAATGAATTGCTTTCATTAGATATCCACTCTCAACCGGGTTTTAATTTTGATGACACCGTCCTAAGTTATTACTATTCTGAAATCTTCACAAGTAAATCCTTTCCCTTCCCTCATATTTCAATACTGCTTACCACCGTGTCAGAAGAAGATTGGCGCCGAAACCGAACCAATCATCTTCTTTCTCGTTCGTTTAATAATCGAGTTGAGGAATGGAAGAAGAAAGCAAACACATTTGAGCAGCGGCAGTTGATAGACCTGTTTTCATCTGACCCGGTTGTACTGAAACATTTGCTTATGGAGTATCGTGTTTTACGAAGTTATCCAGCGCTGGGAGAGGCACTACTTGGAAGCAGTTTCTCCCTATTTAAAACATTGAAACTATCACTGGATGATTTATCGATAGAAGAATCCAAAATACCAGATGCGCGGTTGCAGGTGAGTTATCATCTAAATAATATTCAGCCACAGGCCGATAAGGATATTGAAACACTTATCAGCGATGTAAGCGGTTTACTCACTGGTGAATTTGATACGCTAGAAAAGCATCTTCTCACACATCCAGAATGGATATCGACAGGACTTCTGGATCAACTAGAAAGCAAGTTTGCTTCCCATTCGCGCCGTTACGGGAGACGAATTAAGGCACTACGTTCCCAAATCCGCCCAGTAAAACCTGAACTTCCTGACATGGCTTGGAAAGCTGAAACGATGTTGGAATGGGCGACACAGCAATATTTGCCATACCAGGCATGGTGCAGCGCGAAGGAGTATTTTGTTCCAGATCTCTATTCGACTGGCGACCGCTTTTCAGAGTGGCTCATCTCGCACTGGTCAGACCTGCACGCAAATTCCACCCGCTTCGTCTTCAACATCCTTGCCAATAAGGCCGCAGATCTCAAGCAAGCCGGTCGGGTAAACCTGGTTCTGGTGATCGATAATTTGGGCTGGTCGTATTCTGAAATTGTCCGCGGATTGTTCGAGGAGCGGGGATATTTCCTCACCGGCGCTGAACCCTACCTGGCTATGCTGCCAAGTGAGACGGAAATTTCCAAGAAATGCCTGCTGTCTGGGGCGGTGGGTTACAACGCGATCGATGATAAAACCTATAAAAGCATCATCGAGAAAGGCTGGGTCCCCTATTTCAATAACAGCGCATTTCGCTATGTCAGCGATATTGGCAGTTTAGGGAAAATTGAAACAATCGATGCTGCTACCTACGTTGTAAACTATCTAGCGGTCGATAAGGCCTTGCATAAATCGGCTGATGAGATTGGCATGCCACACACCGAACATGTCGCCCATCTGCTCTCGCATCTGGTTGATAATGTCATTGCCTTTATCGACAAGCATGCTCTTCAAGATAAGATCCGCATTCACGTGGTTTCGGATCACGGTTCCACCCGGATACCCGCGACCATTCAAAACGATCTGGACCCCAATTTCTTCAAGGCGAGTGGTTTCGAAGCTCGCTCACACCGGTTTGTAGAGGTCAGCGACGACAAATTTGTCAGCCTGGCGGATAATTTGAAACTCGACTGCTTTTTCTTGCCAGCGCATGAGTTTATGAACCCCAAGAACGTCTTATGCGCCCGGCGAGCAAATCGCTTCCTTCCGACTGACCAGAGCAATTATGTGCATGGCGGTCTGCTTCCAGAAGAAGTAATCGTTCCCTATATGGCCTTTGAACCCGTCACCGTTCCCATTCAGGATGTTACAGTCCTGTTCAAGAAGAACCTGTTCCGGTATCGCATGGAAACAGTCGAGTTGGAAGTCGGTAATCCAAACGACTCCGCAGTGGAACAGGTTCAGGTGATTTTGCTCAACGGCAATGTGGAAAGCGAACCATTTACGATTCCGCTGCTCAACAGCAAATCGAAGGTGCCTGTTCAGATTCCAGCCAGGTTTAAACTAACATCGCTGCCTGAGGAACAAAACACCCTGCGCCTGCGCGTTCGCTTCCGCGCTCGTGGAGAGATACATACCACCGATGCACAAGCAAATATCGTTATGCGGAAGCTGGTAGAAGAGAAAAGCTCGGGCCTGTTTGAGGATTAGGAGCCAATTATGGAAACGTTCGAACAAAAAGCGCTGGATATCTTTAGCGAGATTGTTATCAATAAATCCTTTGTGCACAAAGCAGGCTTTGGCAGCAGGGCGATTCCCACCTATGTGAGGGAATGGATTATTTCTCACTACCTGGATGAAGCCACGGAATTGTCTGATACATCGCGGGATAAGATCGCCCGTTTTGTCCAGAAGTACGTTCCGGACAAAAGCCAGAAGGAAGCCATCAAGAACCAACTGTTCGAACAGATGGAAGTAAATCTGCTGGATAACTTCTCGGTATACGTCAACCTGGCTAAAGGCGACCGCTATCTGAACATTCCGTTCCTGGATGAGGATGCCGCTTTCGCTACCCCTCAGATCATTCAGGAAAATGAAATGCTGCTGAGCAGCGGGTTATGGGGCGTTGGCACGCTTTATTACGTCCCAAAGAGCGAAGACAATCCTCGAGGTCAGGTGTGGATGCGCGAGTTCCGTCCATTCCAACTGGCCAACATGGATCTGGATTACTTCCGCGAGTGCAGGAAGAGCTTTTCGACCCAGGAATGGATCGATTTTCTTGTCGCTTCAATGGGTTTCAACCATCATCTCTACACCGAGCGCCAGAAAATACTGTTGATCAGCCGGTTGATTCCGATGGTTGAGCCGCGATATAACCTGGTTGAGTTAGCCCCAAAAGGAACCGGGAAAAGCTTTGTGTTCGAGAATATGTCACGTTATGTGGCAGTTCGCTCAGGGAATGTCTCGCCCGCTGTGCTGTTTTTTAACGACTCACGAAAAACACCTGGACTAATAACCCGGTATGACAGCGTTGTAATCGATGAAGCCCAAAAAGTAAAAGCTGACTCATCTGGTGAACTCACTGCCCTATTAAAGTCTTACCTCGAGGCCGGTCGGTTTGCACGCGGCAGCGCCAGCTCGATCCAGGCAGAAGCGGGACTGGTTATCCTGGCAAATATCGAATTGGATCACAACCGGCGGCCAATTCACGACCAAATTGGCCTCTTCAGGATCTTCCCGAATTTCCTGCGTGAAACGGCCTTCATCGATCGCTTCTCCGGCCTGCTTCCCGGCTGGGATCTGCCCAGGGTTAGCAAGGAAACACCCTCGAAGTCGATCGGCTTGAAAGGCGACATCTTTGGCGAGATCCTGCACTCACTGCGCAGCGATATTAGCTACCGCGACTATGTTAAAACAAGCCTTGAACTGTCTAACGCAGATGACATGCGTGATAACAAGGCCATCGAAGCAGGCGCCACGGGGCTGCTTAAGATCCTATTCCCGGATAAAGATCCCTCTGAAGAGGAGTTCTACCGCTACTGCGTCAACCCCGCACTCGAGCTGCGCCAGCGGGTGCGTGACGAATTGTGCAAGTTGGATCGGGAATACGCTCCAGCTACCTTCCTTTCAAAGTTCCCAGATGAATTCCAACGAACACATCGGATCCCAATTTATGCAGATCCGGACAAGTTTGATCTGTCGACTCCAGATGAAGTAGAAGCGCCAGTTATTCAACCAAAAGACGAAGAAGAGGAAGAAGTCTTACGGTACTTTGGCGCAACTGGAGAAACGAAATCGCCCCAAGAAGCCCAGATGGAGCTTACCCCCAAAACAATCCAGATACATGAGGGGGACACAGGCTGCAGTTACCAGGTGCTATTTGGCCCCTATTTGAAGGGCGCTACCATCGTTCAGGTGGTTGATCCTTACGTCCGCCTGGAATATCAGATCAAGAACTTTATTTCATTTATCGGTGTACTGGATACTTCGGCTGGTCCAGTCCAGTTGCAGCTAAAAACCTCTGCCGAGGATGCCTATCAGGAGAAGATCCTGGAGCAGAAATTCTCAGAGATTGCGGCTGGTCTAGCCCAGCACAATATTACGTTTACCTTTGAATTCGATCCAAACATCCACGACCGTAGCATTCGCCTCAATAATGGATGGTGTATCTACCCTGGCCGTGGTCTAGATATTTACCAAAAAGCCGAGTCAAAGTACGAGCTGAGCGAGATTGATCAAACAAAGCGCAAGTGTCGCGAGACCGAAATAATCTTCATAAAGAGCAGCGAGAGCGGCCAGTAACGGAGGTCCAAATGGGGAATCAGGAACTAATCCAGGACACAGGTCTGTTCGTTGGGCAGAAACTGTTCGAGTTTTCTTTGAGCGAGTCGTTTGATTCCATTGTCAATCTACTCCAAACGATTAAAGAGTATCGGGATTTCGCTTCTCCGGATGAGGCTGCATGGTATGACTATGTCCATCAAGTATTCCAGTTATTTGGATTTAACACGAAGAAAGTTGCTCAACGACTGATCGCATTGCAAGAAATGGGATCAAGTGGGGATCCTAAAGCGCTGGTTTGTATTATTGGCCCAAATGAAAACTTCCACCAGATCGCTTTTGGACTGGATTGGGAGTCCTACTTGTTTTATGCCGCCAGGTACCATCAGGTTGAATGGGTAATCCTGACGAATGGGTTGCAGTTCAAGGTACTCAACTTTGCAGAGGATGAGGATAAGCAAAAGTACTTCAAGTGTGAACTCGATGAGATTATCAAGCATGGAAAAACGGATAATTTCTTTACCCTTTATAAAGTTTTCTCTGTAATCAACAATCACAAGGAAAATAGTGAGGCGAGCCCTAAGGCCGATGGCAAAGAACCTGATAATAAAGGTAAAAGAGTACTAAGTGAACGCCATTATCAGCGGAAAGAATTCTGGAACCAGTTGATTTCGCGTTCACAAAAGAAAACCACATTGTTTTCTAAAACTCCGCCGGGAGTAGAGAATTACCTAAGTACAGGTGCAGGAAAAACTGGCATCTTTTATAACTACGTTATCAATTACGATGGAGCTCGCATTCAGTTATATATCGATAACGGAAACGGAGAATGGAACAAAAACATCTTTGATTCCCTTCTCCAAAGTAAAGACGAAATTGAGAAAGCCTATGGAGAAGCCCTTGTTTGGGAAAGATTAGAAGATAACCGTGCGAGCATTGTCAGATTCTATATCAACCACTATGGCCTTCAACAAAAAGATAACTGGTCCAATTTACAGGATCTGATGATTGATACGATGATCAAGTTTGATCAGGCTTTTCGACCTTTCATTCAAGCGATCAAGTAGTGTGATTGGGTAACCAACGAAGAGGTTTATAAATGGTTGAGCAACAATTTATTGTTGACCGAGGTTTGTTTTCTGGAAAAACATTAAGTTTTCCAATGAAAGAATCGTATGACATGGTGCAAAACATACTCCGAACGATAAAGGAGTACCGTGATTATGCTTATCCCGGTTCGCCTTCATGGGAGGAATATATTCTAGAACTCTTCCACCTTATGGGGTTTGATACTAAAAAACTAAACCAGCGCACCATCCTTTTAGGAAGTCTAGGAACGAGGGATGCAGATAAAGCAATTGCCGGGATTGCGATGCCTGGTGAGAGTCTTGATGCCATAACTCCCTGGCTGGACTGGGCAACCTTCCTTTCCTATCCTGCAAAAATCCATAACGTGGAGTGGGGAATCCTAACGGATGGCAAGAACATCAAAATTATTCAATTTTCTCGAAAAGATTACGGTGAGAATTACTTCCATGTAAACCTGGAGGCAATAATTCAAGGAGAACGACTGGATAGTTTCTTTATTTTGTTCAAAGTCTTTTTGCATATAAAGGGTCAACCATTTTTAGCAGCGACGACAAAAGTACATCAGCCAGAACCTATTCGATCAACACCTCCAAAAACCTCGCCGCCTCTTCCTTCAACTGCTAATGCAGTAAACAAGATTCAACCACCACCGAAAACAATTGAAAAAACCAAACTTCCGGGAGCGTTAGAAAATATTTTTGAAGTTATAAAAGAGATGCTTTCGACCAGACATGTATTTGATCAAGTGTGTGAGGATGTAGCAAGAAGGAGAGGCGTTACAGTAACGACCATTAGGATATCCTGCACTAGGCAAATTTTTCTAAAACCGGAAGCATTCACCAAATTGCTTGAGGATAAAACAAAACTGGTAACGTATCTTCACCAAAGGTTCCCGGGTTTTAAACCGGAAGTAACGAAAGTAATCGAGCAATATTATTAACCACCAGAGAAAGATTTCTTCGTTTTTTGGATAGAGATCTTCTGAATCGATTAAGGAGAAGAGCATGGCAACCTGGGTTGAGGATATAGAACAAGCATTAAAAAACCTAGGGGGGCAGGCAACACTAAGCCAAATATATGAGGAGGTCAAACGTATCAGGAAAGATCCTTTGCCTGCCACATGGAAAGCGAGTATACGAGAAAGGATAGAGGCACATTCATCAGATTCTCAGAACTTTAAGGGGAAAGATATTTTTAGGAAAGTAGATAAAGGAATCTGGGCGCTAAAAGATCGAAATTCAGGCCATGTTGGTTCTGAAGAAAAAGTCAATACACTTTCGAGTACCTCTATTGCTGAAGTTGTTCTTCCACAAACACAAGAAGATACTAATAAAAAAGTTCCATTAGTAACTCCTAAACTATGGGGAGAAGTCAAGGACAGTAAGAGACAAGAGTTTGTAATTGATAATGGCCTTTTTCCCTCCGAAAGTCTTAATTTCCCCTTTTCGGAATCATTCGATACTGTAGCAAACCTATCTAGAACGATTAAAGAATATCGTGACTATGTTCACCCTGATGCCAATTCATGGGAAGAATATATTCTAGAATTCTTCCATATCCTCGGTTTCAATACGACAAAAGTAGCACCTCGCCTTATCACAGTTGATATTCTTGGTGAAAATAGCAGCCCTAAAGCTTTGGTAGGAATCGTTCATCAGGATGAAAGCCTCGACGAAATTATTCCCGGAATAGATTGGGCTTCTTTCCTATTTTTTGCTTCTAAGCATTTTCAGACCGAATATGGGATTCTAACGAATGGATGCGAACTTAGAATCTACAACTTGTCTCATAACCAGTTTAAAGAAAACTCATTTTGGTGTAATCTGGATGGATTAATCAAGCACGAGAGAACAGATAGCTTTTTCACTGTTCATAAGGTTTTTGAGTATATAAAAGGTCGAAGATTTAAAACCGTTGAGACTGAGGAGACATTGTCTGATAGTAATGCGCTCCGTCGTGTGTTTTGGACCCAATTGTTAGAAAAAGCAAAAAGTCGAACTTCACTTCATCAGAACCGAACACCGGGAACAGATAATTGGATCAGCACCGGGGCAGGAAAAGCAGGCATCGTTTATAGTTATGTTGTTCGCATGGAAGATGCTCAGGTGGATCTTTATATTGATAGAGCGGACTATAAATGGAATAAGGGTGTATTTGGGTACTTCCTACAGAACAAAGAAGAGATTGAAGAAATCTTCGGTGAGAGATTAGAATGGCAAATGCTTGAAGACAAAAGGGCTGCCAGAGTTCGGTTTGTGATTAATGGATTAGGCCTGAAGAATCAATTGTTGTGGCCTGAACTCCAAGAGAGATTAATAAATGCAATGGTTGATTTGGAAAAAGCATTCAACCCATTTATTCGAAAACTGAAAATATAAAATCACAACACAAATAGACAAACTTTATCCAAGTAACAATTGAATAAGATCCTAACCAGATGATTATGCTTTCTCTAATAGGAGCAATATATGAGCAACCAAGAGTTTATCATCGATAATGGGCTTTTTCCATCGAAAGCGCTCAATTTTACTCTTTCCGAATCATATGAAACAATTGCTAATACCCTAAAAACGCTGAAAGAGTATCGGGGTTTCTCACAACCAGGTGAATCCTCATGGGATGAGTACATTGAAGAGATATTTCACGTGCTTGGTTTTGGTACTAAGAAACTTGATTCAAGGTTATTGGCTCTAAATGTAATCGGAGAGCTTGATTCAAAAAAAGCACTAATGGGCATAGTACACCCAGGTGAAAATATGACATTAATTATTCCAGACCTTGAGTGGGATACTTTACTTTTTTATGCCGCAAATTATTGGAAAGTGTATTGGGGAATCTTGACAAATGGCTTGGAAATAAAAATTGGAGATTTTGCTACGCAGGAAAGGCATAGAAAGTATTATTGGTGTAACTTGGAAGCGATCATTGAAGAAGAACGAGTAGACAGCTTTTTCAACCTATATAAAGTATTCGCTGTAATAAAAGGCCAAAAAGAAGAACCAAAAATAATCACGAAACCACTTTCAAGGGGCACTTCCACAATCAAACCTCAAAGAACAAATGGAAATAGTATTTTGTTAGTAATTACCCAGGGTGCACTTACGCATAGTTACATGAATGTGGCATCCAATTTAAGTTTCTTTCCAACTGATTCTATTGGTGCTTCAAGTGCAAAATATGGATTAGGTAAAATGTTAAAGCTTCATGTGGATGGGCTTTCTTTACCAATTGAAACAGACATCGCAGGAGATAAAAAATTCTTCCGTGAAAGAGGATGGTGCGCAGACTTTTATCGCGTACATGCTTTGCAGCCAGGAGATGAGGTTTTGATAGAACGACTATCCGAGTACGAATATCGAGTTTCTCCAGGGAAGAAAGCATGAGCTGCTCACCCTTATAAAAGATTATAGGCCTTGGACAAACCAAGGCCTATTTTAATTAGATTCCTAACCCCATCTGTCCTTCTGGTAGCACCTCCTTTCTCATTGTTTTCCGTACAACTACTGTCTTTTTTGTCACCCAGTCATTCCAAGTCAGTGCTTTCGGATCAGGCATGATTGTCGCGCTCGGCATCGTCAGACTGCCCATGGGATTGTGACTCATGTGTAGATCATCGGCAAACATGGCTTGTAAATCCGGCAATTCCGCTTCTTTCAGCACTTCGCGTGCCAATTCGGTCAACAAATCCCCATCTTCTTCGGGTACGATTGCGCCGCCAACTTCATCGCCGTACAATGTCTGCGCCGCTCGCATCTTCCGACCCATCAAGGCCAGCGCTCGGGCTTCCATCGTGCCTTCATAAACGGAGAATAGCGCCTTGACCGGCTTGGTCTGCCCTAGCCGCCATACCCTTCGGACAGCCTGCCATAAACAGTAGAGCGAGTACTCCGTCTCGAAGAAGATCACCGTGGAGAATTGGACGAGATCGAGCCCGGTTTCGACGAGCTTGGGGTTGCAGACCAGCACGTCGGTGTGCGCTACGCGATTGGCGATCCATTCCTCACGCCGGCGAGGATCAACTCCGCTGCTGAGCACAGCCGTCCGAAGCCCTGCTTCTTTGAGCGGCTCGACCACCCGGTCTTGTATATCTCTTGTCCCAGTCTGGCGCACGTAGACCAAAACCTTGCGCCCCTGCCACTTTTCATTACGGCAGAAGTCGGCCAGCCAGCCTTCTTTGGGCAGCCATTTCGGGTTGCTGTTGACCACCGGCGGAAGCACCATCAGCGGCACTTTGCGCACGACCTTGCCTTTCTCGTCTTTGGCCTCGTCGATCATGACCGTTTCCTCGCGGAAGGCGGAGTTGGGGCGGGCCAGCGACCATTGCAGCCAAGTGGACAGGTAGCGGTTGGATTGCAGCGCCATGGATTTGAGCGTGCTTTCCATCTGTTGGTATTGGCTGGACTGTTCCTCCAGCATCTCGAGCGTTGTCACCTCCTCATTGTAGGCCGGCAGCGCCAGTCCCAGGTCTTTGAGACTCAAGAATATGGTCGTATCCAGCAGCCGGTTGATGATTGCTGGGCTAATGCCGGGCTGCTCTTTGGCATTGTTGCGATAGCGCCGGTTGCCGGTGAACACGCCATCTTCGTCTGCGTCATCCCGCCGGCGCTTGCGTTTCGTTTCCAGCACGCCGTATAACCTGGCCCAGCGCAGTTCTTCGTTGAAGGCGAAGTCCCGGCGCACTCCGGCATTCAGCCGGTGCAGCAACCAGAAAATCGAAGTAGACTTTCCGCCGAAGAACGTGCCGGTGAGTGTCAGTGTGCTTTTGCAGGCGGTTACGAGCTGGTGGAAGGCGATACCTCGGTCCGAGGACTTCCCTTTAAACTGGTGGAGCTCATCGGATACGAGAATGTGAAATCGCCCCGACGCTTTCTTGGCGATGTACTCTGCAATCGCCTCCCGCCGGACGGTGGTGAAGTCAAATAGCGGTGTCTTGCAAAGCCTGGTCCCCCAGATCGGGTTGCCGTCACCGTCCAGCTTGCGCGTGCCATCCGGGTTGAGCTGCCAGCCGGGAACCATCGCGCGACAGAAGTGTCGCTTTTTCGCCAGCTGCTCCAGATCGGTCACCGGCACGATCACACCATTTTCCTCCGTCTCGATCAACGTTCCGCATGTCGGGCAGGCGTACGCCCAGATGCGGTGGCCGGTCAGCGGATCAACCGTGCGTTTTTGCATCGCGGCTGGCTTCCAGCCCGCGCCGAACTTGGCGGCGGTATTCGCCACCACCGCGACCGCTTTCTTGCCGCTTCGCCCGGCGTCGTAGTCCTCCAGGAAGGCGCGGACATCGTTGATATCCCCTGGATCTTCGGCATTCCGGCCAATCCGCCGGATTTCACGCGCATGCACGCCTGGGATCACCTCTTCCACCTCGCGGATCCACTTGGGAACCAGGTGCGGCGGGCAGATGATCAGGGCGGGATAGGCGTTGAGCAGGTCGATCACGGCAGACGCCACCGTGGTTTTCCCGGACCCCATTTCCGCTTGGCAGTTGGCCACGCCGTGCTTGCGAATACAGCGCGCCAGCGCCGCGGCGGCATGGCGTTGGGTGGGGAGCAGTCCGGGGCGATCTTGTCCGGGGAGGGGCTTGCGTTCTTGTCCCAGGCGGTCAAGCACCTGGACCTCTTGTGGGGTGGGGTCAAAGTTGTAGAGCGGGCGGTACGTTTTCATCACATGGGCGGCGATCTTCTCACCGTAGGCTTTCATGAACGGCACCAGCCCCTGGATATCCTGGATCACCTCGATCTTGTCCTGCTTCAGCACCGCCACGGTTGTCACAAAGCGGTCGCGGTAGGTCTCAGTGACCTCCTCGCCCTTACCCTCTTCACCAACCTTCTCCACCTTTTTGACCACCCGGCCTTTGATCAGCATCGGCCGGCCCTCTTCGTCGGTCAGCCGGACGGTTCCCATCATGCCAGAAGCCATGAGCATCGCCACGTGGCCTTTCTTCAGCGGCATGACCGGTTGGGTCAGCTCCGCTCGGTTGTGATCGGGCTGGATCAGGTCCAGCCATTCCTTGGTGCGCTGGAAGCCATGTTCGAGGGTTGCTTCGACCACGTCTTCAGCTTCCCAGTCGGTGCGCTTGAAGATCACCGGCCGGCCATCGAGGCCGCGCTCGGGTGCGGGTAGCAGATGATAAACAGGTTCGCTCAGCGGTGCGATTGGATCCAGCTCCATCTTGGCCCAGGCTTGCACTGCTTCGATCTCAGCCTCGGTTGGAATGGTGTAGCTCTTGCGCCGGTAGCCCAGCACCACCACCTGCTTGAACTTCTCAAACAGGCCATCCGGGAAGCGCCCCACGGTCAGGCATTCGTACTGCCCAGCCAAGATGCGCGCCACCTGCACAAGACCTAGGATGTGCTGTGGGACGATATAAATTAACAGCCCCCCGCGAACCAGTTTAGATGTGGTTGAGCTGAGAAACTCTAGCTCGACGCGCTTGTGGTCATCTGAGGACTCATAGGGTGGATTAAGGAACAGAAGTGAGATGGATTCGTTGGAAAGAAAGCAGGCTTGCCAGGGAGCCTGAAAGACGCGGTCCATCTTCTGGCCGGCTGTGGCTGCACGAGCGGGAGATAGTTCCACGCCCCAGGTTGCGCAGTTCATCGCGCGGCCCAGTTTGGCTGCGGCAATGCCTTCCCCGGCGCAGGGATCGAACAGGCGGGCTTTCTCAGAGGCGGGTGCGATATAGGTGGTGAGGATGTCGATAACGGGTTCGTCGGTTGGGTAGTAACCCAGTTTTTCTACGGCTGGCGGTCTCATAGGTCTCTCCTTGTGAAAAGGTGATGCCCGATGAGACGCGCAGCACCCCAACGGGGACGCGCCCCATCGGGGGAATAGTGAGTTGTGTCATTGGTGAATTACAGGGGGGGTGTGTTTAGAGCACGATCTCGTGTTCGGTCAGCAACTGCTCGATCAAGCCTTTCCAGTCGGCCGGCCCGCTGAGCGCGATCCGGCAGCCCAAGATGCAATCGCCGCCAACAGTGAGCTTCTCCAGGTACTTGTGTTTCACGGCTGCTTGCCATAACACGGCCGCCCATTCATCCAGAATGGGGATTTCCACGGCTTCCTTCAGCCGCTTGATCACCGCCTTTTTTGCAGCCGCCTGTGGATCCAGCTCGCCACGAAAGACCAGCACATAGGCGTATAGATCCTCCGGTTCCCATTTGCCAGGAATGGCCTGGCGGGCGACAAAGGCAGCGTGATGGCTGGTGTATTCCGGCATCGGGTGCAGCAGGTGTTTGTACCGGTCGAGCGGCAGCAGCATCTGATAGGTGTGCTGGTCGGGGAACTGCATATTGAGCGGCTTATGGGTGATCAGGGTGGCGCGCAGCGATTCCAGGCTAGTCTTGTAGCCGGTGACCCCAGCGTAGACCAGGTAGTTGTCGCGGTCAAAGGCGTAGCCGGACAGGTGACCGAGGGTATGCGCGTTGGCCAGGGTCGGAACCGCGCCCGGATATAGGCGGTCCACCGGCGCTTTGCTATCCTGATAGGTGATCTTCCAAACAATTACGCCGGTGTTCTTGCGGCTCAGTTCCTCGTTTAGTTCGGTCAGGATCTGGTTGCCGGCATTCCACACCGATACGCCGGTGAAGGTGATCAGCGTATCGCCCACCTGGACCTCTGCGGTGCGGGTGGCCAGGTTGAGGACAACTTCACCAAGCGCAAGCGGCTTTTGGTTGCGCAGCACCGCCGGCAGCGCCTGGTTTCCTTTCGGAAAGAAACTGTACATCCCCAGATCGCTTTCGTAATCCAGGAATCCGCTGTTGCCAACGATGTACGAGTGGGGGTGAAGGTTAGCCGCGTAGCGCAGGTCGGACAGGTCTTCGCGGGTGGGCAGACCGGTCCCGTCTTTGTAGGCAGCCACCAGGATTTTGCCTTTCTTCTGGGCCTGAATGACTTTGCTGACGCGCTCGCGCAGGTACTGGTCTGTGTAGGGTTGTTTGGTGCTCAAGTGATCCTCCTTGTAGTTTCTTACAAACGATTGGGTTTCGATGACGATAGCGAACGTTCGTGAGCCTACCGCTCAGGGCAGGGCAGCACACGCAAAGGTCTCTTCGGTGGTCTTTGCGTCTGCCGTCCTACCTTGGAAGGAATTTCGGATGACCGGGCTGGTATATAATTGGAGACGATCCGGGTAAGGAAAAGACCAATAATCATCAACCAGATATTGATCTCTAGCCGCGTTACCGACATCGGAGGTGGGTGATTGAACCGTGAACTGATCCTGTTCGACTTTGAATACACTGCCTGGGAAGGCTCCAAAGCGAGAAAATGGTCGGAACCCTGGGAGCATCGTGAGATTATCCAGGTTGCAGCAGTGCGCATTGCCGTAAACGGATCTGCGACAGAACGGGAAAGTTTCGAATGTCTGGTCAAGCCGAAAAAGAACCCAGATCTTTCATCCTATATCATTCAACTCACGGGGATTCAGCAGGGAGAGATGGATTTGCGCGGTCTATACTTTCCCCAGGCTTTTGCTTCGTTCTTCGCGTTTTGTCATCAGGGAAAGATTCCGCTATTTTGCTTTGGGGATGATCCATCTGTCTTGCTGGAAAATTTTGCATTGAATGCGATGGAATGCCCTGCATTTCCTGCCGGCGTGCATGATATCCGTTTGGTTTTTGAGCAGGCCGGTATTGATACCCGCCCATATACGAGCGGAACAATTCATCGGGTACTTGGCATCGACTTTCCGCATGCAGCCCATAATGCGTTGAACGATGTACGCAGTCTGGCAGTGACAATCCAGCACTTGTTGCAACTGGGAAAGATAGACTTATCTGGCGAGGCCGCGCACAAGGCAAGATTTCTAACCCTATAGGCCGTTCCGTATTTCTTCTTCAGGATTTCTGTCAACACCGCAGTGCTGGGCTGGAAAGAGGTGATCTCTCTCCAGCCCAGTCCTTCTACCAGGCTATCCCACATGCACCGGCATGAGGATATATTGGTAACTACTGTTACCCGACGGGCTCATGGTCATCGGGGTCTTGTGGCCGTTGCCTTGCAGGACGATTTCCGGTGACTTCACCACGCTGAGGAACTCGCGCAGGAAGCGGACGTTGAAGGCAATTTCCAGTGCATCGCCCTCGATCCACGCCGGTAAGTGGGATTCGCTCAATCCGGTCTCCTCCGCGGAGGCCGACACGCGCAGCTCCTCGCCTTCGGCTTTCAGCTTCACCACGTTTTGCCCGTCGCGAGCGATGATCTCGGCCTGCTTGCAGGCTTTGAGCAGCCCGTCGGTGCTGACCGTGACCCTCGTCTTGTGCGACTTGGGCAGGATCATCTTGTAGTCGGGGAAGTTGCCGTCCACCAGCTGCGAGATGACCTGCAGCCGGCCGTGCTGGAAGATAATCTGGCTGCCACTCTTGGGCAGCACCAGATCGACCGGTTCGTTTTCCATTCCGATCAGCCGCACCAGTTCCTTCAGGGCGCTGGCCGGAATGACCAGCTTGCGCGGCTTGTCGACGAGCGACTGCGAGAACTCGTGCTGGCGCAGCGCCAGGCGGAAGCCGTCCGTGGCCGCCAGGGTCAGGCGCTTGCCGTCCATTTCGACCAGCACGCCATTCAAGACCGGCCGTGAGGTGTCATTGGAAGCGGCGAAGGTCACTTGGTGCAGCATTTCGCGGAAGGCGGCGGCATCCAGCGCCGAGCCATCTTGGTTAATACGGCTCGGCATTACGGGGTAGTCAGACGCGTCCATCCCTTTGAGCTTCGCCTTGACCGGGCCACAGCGGAGATCCGCGTCTGGCGTGCCGTTCAGGTGCAGCGAGACTTCCGCGTCACTCAAGGTGTTGACCAGATCGGAGAGGATTCGGGCGGGTAAGGTGGTTGCGGCAACCGCATCCGTCTTTGCGTCGATCTGCAGGGTGATGCCGACTTCCAGGTTGGTGGAAGCCAGCTCCAGCTGGCCGCCCTCGGCTTTGATCAGGATGTTGCTCAAGATCGGCAGGGTGGCGCGGGTGGTGACGGTGCGGGTGACGATCCCCAGCGCCTGGGCCAGGGAAGCTTTCTCTATAGTAATAGTAGCCATTGGTTATCCTCGAAGTGGTTGGGCTTGTTCATTGAGCCAGGCGGTCAGCGCCGCCACAGCCTTCTGCGTGGTTTCCATCCAGAGCATCACGTCCTGGACGGTGACGGTATCCATCTGCTGGAAGCGGCCGATCACCAAATCCAGCATTTGATCTAGACTGTCGACATGGAAGATCTGTTCGCTCTGCGGCCATTGGGCAGATAGGAAGGCACGAGCGTCCTGGGGTTTGGCGATCCAGGCTTTGCGCTCCTGCCGGTCGATCACCAGCCAGGCTTTCGCTTCGGTCTCGGAGGAACCAAGATCGACGCGGTACAGCGCCGGGTAGATGATCGGGTGCTGGATATAGGCCAGGAAGCCCTGCCACTCGCCGGTGGCGGTGGTGCGGCCGTCGGAAACCATTGCCTCATCGCCGCAAGGTTCCCACCAGGCAGCGAAGAAACGAGCTTGGCCGTTATAGCCCAGGGCCTGCTCGAGCAGCGGATCCGGTGGAACCGGGATAGACAGGGTCGCAAAGGTATCGTTGGGAAGCATATGTGTTCCTCCAGGTGAATTAGAAGTCATCATCGTAGTCACCGCAACCGGGGTAGTAGCCTTCGTCATCGCCTAGGCGAGTCGAATTCTCGTACTGCTCGGTGAATGGCCCTTCGTCCGGTTCGATGTCCGGTTCCGCCCATTGGCGGTACTGCTCCGGCACACCTTCTTCAAAGATCACGTATAGGACGTACGGCCACTGCAGGGCATCCGAGTTGTGGAGCGCCCGTTCCGCCCGTTCGATCAAATCGGTCACAAAGGCGTCGGTGACCACCTCGTCCGGTACCTGGAAGCGCTCCAGCACTTCGGCCAGATACTGCGCCAGGTTGGCGTAGGTGATTTCAAAGGCGGTCTTGTGCGGTTCGTAGCCGAGTTCGACCAGCCGGTGGAGGATTTCGTCTTTCCTGGAGGGTTCGGGGTTGACTTGCGGGTCTTGTGTCATGGTTGTGTCGTCCTTTCGGGTGAGCTAGGGTGGTAGGAAACCTGGATTATGAAAAGCCCAGGCCGCGTTCTTTGAGGCTGACCCAGTTGGGGTTGCCGATGATCAGGTGATCGAGCACCGAGATATCCAACAGCTTGCCGGATTGGACCATGGCGCGGGTGATGGCCACGTCTTCCGGGCTGGGATCCGGATCGCCGGAGGGATGGTTGTGCGCGATCACGATGGCCGCCCCATTTTGCTGGATGGCGGGTTTGAACACTTCCGCGATGCGCACGGCGGCCGAGTTGAGGCTGCCGTGATACACCTCGGTAATCTCCAGCACCCGGTGGCGGGTGTCGCAGGTGATCACCAGCAAATATTCTTGCTGGCGATACGCCATGCGCGGCACGAAAATCTCCGCCGCTGAAGAAGGGCTGTTGACCAGCGGGCGTTCATCCTCCGGTTCGAGCAGCTTGCGCCCGATCGCTAAGGAGGCTTTCAGGCGCAGCGCGGTTTGTGAGCCGACGCCTTTGACCGAAGCGATCTCGTTGACGTGCGCGCCGGCTAACTTGTGGAGCGTACCGAAACGGAAGAGCAGGCGCTCGGCGGTTTCAATTTGCTCGCTGCCGCCGATGATCACGGCCAAGAGCTCGGCTAAGTTGCAAGCATCAGCGCCAGTTGCCACCCGGTAAGCTGGTTTTTCGCGGATGGGGAGGGCTTTGACTTTCGGGGTGGAATAAGGGGTGAGTGGAGTGGTGAAGAGCGTAGGTGGGAGTGGATCGGTCATGGGGTCTGTCTCCGGGGAAAAGTAGCGGGAACAGACTCCAGCCTTTTTTTTGAAGGGGAGGTCTGTCCCCTTCGGTTGGGGTGGGTTATGCCGTTGGATCGAAGCCTTCCGCGGCGGCTTTGGCGTAAATGTCTTTCAGATCGTCTGCAGTCAAGATTTCATCCCGCCGGACGCCAGGATAGCCGTCTACAGGGGGAACGATCCAGGGGTTTTCTTGCCAGTTGCGGTAGATGCGCTCGAGCTTGGCCTGCAGGAAATGGTTGATCCCGCCGCTTTCGCAGCGCCAGCCTGGCTCGCGGGTGTATTTGCCATCCCAATCCGGCGCGCGGGTGGTCTTCCCGCCGCAAATGGGACAATCTGGCTGAGGGTCAGGCGCGCGCTGGCCGCCTTCGCGCAGGTACTCGCGCACCTGGTCGATGGCAGCGCAATGCGCTTCGCCGCAGCTGCATTGTTTTTGCTTGTTGACGCGATGAAGGCGGGGCCGAACTGCGAGGCCAAAATCGACCAGGTATTCGCAGCCCCAAATCACGACGCCAGTTTTATGGCTAGTTGGTGCGGTTGAAGTCGATAAATCAGGGTGGGTGGTGGTCATGTGGGATCTCCAGGTGTGGGGTACAAACGATTGCGTTTCGATGACGATCTTTGCAAACGTTGATGAACCGTCCAGGCAGTGTTTTGCCAGACAGTACACGCTGGAAGAGAAACTTCATTTCGCCACCATTCTGGCTGGCGGAGTAAGGTTTGGAGCTTGCCAGCCGGTTCTCTTACGGCGTGTCTCAACCTGTTCCCCACAAAAGCCAGGCAGTCAGGCTGCCGGGCTTTGGTCGAGAAAGGTTGGTATCAGGTCGGATCTTGTAATACCTGGATGGGTTTTTCGCGGATTCGCTCAACCGCCACGTAGATACTGTCCGTTTGCGCCGGGCCTCCGTGCGTAAAAACGGTAAAGGGCTCGCCGGAAAGGGCGCGAACGCTGGCAAGTTTTCGCCCACGAACATCGATTACACTCATAATCTCAACCGGAATATCTGCTTTTCCTGTGAGCGTGTCGATCGTAACGGTGCCAATAATCATGGTTCTGCTCCGGGTGGGCCGGTTCCTGGCAAAGAATTGCCAGGAACCGGTAAGGAAAAAGTCTAGTCGTTCCAGCCGCTAACACGGTCTTCGTACGCCATTTCGAGGTGGGCGTCCGGGGCCGGGTGGGGTGGAAGGGGAGAGACGGCTTCCTGTAAGAAGCTGGTCAGTGTGTCAACCAGGGCGTCATCAGTGATCGGGTCAAAACCAGTACCGAGCACTTTTTCGACCAGGGCAACGATGGTCTTTGCGATCTGATGGTTGCTCATCGCTCATCCCTTAGAAGGGGATATCGGCATCAGGGGTGGAGCCAGGCTCGCTATCTGAGGCTCCGTTCTCACCCTTCGAGGACAGGAAACGGACAGTCGCGGCGGTAACTTCATACGACGCGCCGGCCGAGCCATCCTGGCGGTTCCAGACGCGCGGACCCCCGGTATCCGGATCGGGGGTCAGCCGGCCTTCGACGAGGACTTTGCTACCCGACTGTAAGTGCTGGCTGCAGGTTTCGGCTAGCTTGCCCCAGGCAGTGATGCGGAACCAGGTCGTTTCTTTGACCGGCTGGCCGCTTGGGTCGTTATAGCTGCGGTTCGAGGCGACCGAGAAGTTGGTGACCGGTTGACCGGAGGGCGTGTATTTCATCTCCGGATCCTTGCCTAAATTGCCAACGAGAATGATGGTGTGAAACATGGGGTATCTCCTTGTACGAAAAATAAAGCCCCAATCCGGAAGGGGAGAGGGGCTGGTGATCCGATGGGCGGAATGCCTGGTTTAGGCGGCTGTGGTTTGGGTGCGCATCCAATCTCGCAGAACATCCCGGCTTTGGGGAGCCTGCCCTTTGGACTTGAGGAAAGTATCGAAGGCGGTGCGTTCGCTTTCATTGCCATTTACCTTCGTTCCATCTTGATAAATCCGTTCAGCAGGTGGATTGGCTTTGGCAGCCGAAGGCACATTTGCTTTGCCGTTGGCCTTGTTTTTTGATTCTGAACCAGTGGCGCTTGCGCTGCGAGAAGAGGCATTGGCGGAACTGCCAGCCCCGTTACCATTGGAGCCGGTCCCAGCCGTTGCAGCGATCTCTTTATCGTAAAGGCTCAAGCCGAACTGCTCACCCAACTGGCGGAAGCAGCGCTTCAAACAGTCGGTGACGCAGCCGGCAAGGGCCATGTCCAGCGCCTCTGGCGTATCGCCGGTAAACATGCAGCGGCCAAGATCCGAGTGGGTGTAGTTCTGTCCATCCAGGGTAATCTGGACAGAGCCAGTGATGTACACCATCCCGACCTCCTCCAATTGCGGCTGTCCCTGCAGGTCAAGTGCAGGCACTTTCTTGCGCTGTTGAGCATCCCAGATCAGGATGCGGCGGTTCCAGCGCACAATCTGCGGCTCGCTCAGCAGGTTATAGGACCAGCAGTAAGAGAAGATGCGGTTGGCAGTCTCGATGACATCGTAGCCTTCGAGATATGGAACTGTGCCTGAACCGGGTGCCTGGCGGCGTTTCACCCGCGTCATATCCAGTGGTTGGCGCAGATTGCTCAGAATGTGTTCGAAGTCGGGAGAATTCAGAGATGGGTTCATAGTAAATTGCTCCGGTGGTTGCGTTGAATTGGTCTGGTCAATTTCCGCAATGCGCACGGCTTCCACATGTTTACATCGCAGCTCGTGGCCGTGCTTTTGAAAATCTGGGCAGGTGCAGGACCAGGTGGTATCCAGCAGTTGGACGGCATAGGGCGGTTTTTCCCCGTTTTGAACCGACCACTGAGTGGGTCCAATGCGCTGGACGGCGAACTGATGTCCGTTCAGGCCTTGCCAGGCTCGTATAGTGCGCTGATTCTGTGCGTCTGCGGGGTCGAGGGTATCAATGTAGGCGGCCAGGGATACCATGCTGGTCCCTTACAGGTAACGTTTGAGCCGTTGCTCGTACTTGTATTGAGGCGTTTGGGAGTAAATCAAGGCGGCCAGATTGCGCAGCATCAGAGCGGCGGTGATCAGGCCAATCAGGATTGCGAGAGCTGTCATAGGTGTGATCCTCCGGGTGGTCAGAAAGACGATTTGAGTTTCGGAAACGATGGACGACGTAGTACAACTACCCTCGCTCACTTCGTGGCAGGGCAGCATACGCGGAATGCGAATGCTTTTTCGCGTTCCGAATATGCCGCTCTACTGGAGCGGCAATGAGTGATTATCTTGTGTGGGATATGAACCAAGGCGTTTCCACACCCGGGTTGTTTATTAAGGTGCTGGAATCAAAAAAGGAGGATCACCCGGTTCCATTAGAACGCGAAGTTCTAAAAGCGCCGGCCAGCCGGCCGATATGGCAAGCTGTTTCGGGTGATCCTCCTGGTGAATGCCCACGATGTCAGGGGGAGATCGCGAGCGGTGGTATGATGTGATATAGGAGCTGAATAGTCGATTAACCAGCCGTGGTAAGAACCTCCTCTTCGCTTTCTTTTCGCCGGGTGGTGGAACCTGGCGCTCTGCGTGGCGTCTCGATCATCAAGATGCGCTGGACCAGGATCTCGATGACGTTGCGGCCAATGCATACGTCTTTTCCCGCGCCGCCCTTGACTTCAACGGTGATATCGCCATTGATCCGGCTTTGCCGGCGCGATTTATCGAGGAATTCGTCCAGCGATTCTTCAAATTCTCGGCTTTGCAACAAACCATGTACCCGCAGGTGCTGGCCTTTCTGGATAACCAGCGGGCTGCGGGCGCCTTTGGTAATCCTGGCATTGATGTAATCAGCCGCATCTCGTTCTTCATTGAGCAATTTTCCGGGTAGGTCAGGATCCCGGTATGACGCCAGGCGGAAAAACAGGTCATCGGAAAAGGTCCAGGTGTTGATTACCACACCTTCTAAAATCACTTCATTGATCACAGACTGCTCCTTGTAGGTTAAAACAGAAAAGCCAGGAACGGCCTCTTGGAGGCGCGCTGCTGGCTCACGATTGGTTGGAAAACGGTAATATTCTATTTGATTGTTGTTATGAATATAGCACAGTCCGAATCGAGTGTCAATAAGCAATTAACTGATGTTCGGACAAGAGTTCGGACAAAAAGGGGGGAAGACAAGAACCTCCTAACTCGATAAACTCAAGTCACCACAACCGAGATCGAGGAAGGAGGCTCTCATGCATAATTGTATCCAACTTTCAGACATGTTAGCGTATGTATTGGATCGGGACGACTGGATTGCCAAAGCCGAGCGGATCGTGCGTGGGCTGTTGGAAGCGCGCAGTGCGCGGCTGTCAGCGATTGCGGAGAAGATGGCAGGACTGCCGGAGACGAATTACAAAATGCTGCAACGCTTTTTGGGGAAGGTGGATCTAAAAGCGAGCTTGGGACGCTTGTTTCAAGCAGATGCCGAGTTTGTGATTGGAGATCCGACTGAAATGCCGCGACCTCAGGCGAAAAAGACTGCCTACGTGGGGCACCTGTCGGATGGGGAGACACTCGGCTACTGGCTCTTGGTGCTGGCAACGCCGTTTCGAGGCCGTGCGATCCCTTTTCACTTCATCAGTTATTCGTCCAAAACCATCGCCGATCAAGCCACCTCCCGCAACCAGGAACATATGCGGGCCTTTGCTGGCATCAAAGCCTGGTTGGGCGAACGACCGTTAGTGTTGGATCGGGAGTTTAGCTACCTGGAACTGCTGCATGCCTTGGTGGCCGAACAGGTGCACTTCGTTATTCGCCTGAAAGTCGGTCTTCCCCAAGTGACCCTGACGGACGAAAACGGCCAGCCGATTAAACTGACCATCCAACCTGGGCAGAAGGTGATCGTTCGGCAGGTGCGCTATAAAGGCGTCGTACCCGTCCAGCTGATTGGCTTCTGGCGCGTCGGCTTGTCCGCCCCCATGTGGATTATGACCGACCTGGAACCCGAGCGCGGCCTTTCCATTTATCTCAAACGCATGAAAATCGAGCAGTCTTTCCGCGACTGCAAGGACTTGCTGGGGTTGGATCGCAGCATGAACAAACAACAGGCGCACATGGAGCAGATGGTCGCCCTGGTGCTGCTCGCTTATGTCCTGGCCCTCTTCTGGGGTGAAGCCTTGCGCGATATCACCTATGGGGAGGTTGCCCCGGAGGCGATTACACCCCAGTCCTTCTTTGCCTATCCCCGTTCGGTCCCTGACCGCTCCAAATGGAAACACTATTCGGGTTTGTTTGTCCTGCTCAAGCAGCGTTTGCGCATCCCCCTGGATCTACTCCAGCGCCTCCACCAACCCGTTGTCCAAGCCTTTGCCCTCCTCGTATATGGCAATGTCCGATCTTTTGTCTGAACACCAGGCAATTAATAAATGATATAAATTTTTTGTGGGTTCGAAAATTTGCTGGCAATAAAGAACCTATAAAAGCGATTTAGTTCCTTTGACCCCTTTAGAGCGCCTCTTCATGGATAATGTACTCCTTTTCGTCACTTTTACCTCCCGCTACATCAATTTCAGAAGTTGCGCATCCGTTTAAATTATTTGTTAATTACAAAGATTGATTAAAGTAATTGTAACCAAAGCCGAGGATAGAGATAATCGATACATATACCTCTCAAATACGATAATGAAATTAATCAATATCTATAAAGACACACTGAACCTATTAATTGGAAGGCCCTCCCCGGGCTACTTTTCTAGTACATATGGGGTTGCAAGGCTTGTTTTGTCCCATATTTATGGGCTTTCTCGTGCAATAATTACACGATTTTCATTATGTGCACGCATATCGCACGACAATTGCACGACGTAAATTGGGTGCGAGGCGGGTTTCCAGCGGCTGCACTGCATCTGACGTAAGGGATCGGTCCTTAAAGCTGTAAGAATTTAAGTCTAGCATTTTTCATATTACCAATCTTCCTCTACAGTCCAACTTTCCGCATTGCCTGATGTATTAGTCAAACGGCGAACGGTGCCATCAGTTGCGAGATGATAGATCTCACGCTTTCCGTCACGTGTTGAGGTAAAGAACAAATTGCCGTTTGGGCCAGCAGCTGGCCCCCAATTTTCGCCGTACTCAGGCTGCGTCAGACGATTTACCTCGCCTGATGAGAGATCCTTCATGTAAATCTGACGGGAACCATTACGATCACAAGTCATATATAGAATACCAGTTGTGCTAAATACAGGCGACCAACAAGGCCCATTTTGAGGATCAGTCAACCGCTTGGTGATATTTTCACTGCGCGAGAGATAATAGATAGCGGGTTTACCATCGCGGCTTGAAGTGAAATATAAATCACCGTTCGGGCCAACCGCGGGATTCCAACTTTCTCCCTTCATCGAGTCTGTGATTTGTTTCACCTCACCAGTTTTAGTATCCTGGAAATAGATGCTGCGTACCCCTTTTCGATCACAGGTAAAGAAAAGGAAACCATCAGGACTCATTACCGGGTCCCAACACCTCCCCTGATCAACTTGTGTAAGAAGAGACAAACTTCCATCAGAAAAGTCTTTGTAATATACCTCCCATTTACCATCTCGATTGCAGGAAAGGAAAATCGTTATACTGGTAGTGGAACGGGGAGCAATACATTCACCACGCATGGGGTCGGTCAAGAGAGAAACGCTTCCAGTATCGAGTTTCTGCATATATACCTGACGGTTGCCGTCACGATTCGAGTTAATCAAGAAGAAGTTGATTGAAGGCTGTTGTGTGCTTATCCCGATATCAAGTGTGCTAGAGATATCGGGCTGTGTAGATGTTCTTTGCGAACTGATCCACAGGAAGATTGCCACTACCACAAAAGTGCAAAAGAACCCCCATTGGTAAGCCGAGTTCGAGAACAGCAGTCGCTCAATGCCTGACTCTATGGGGGCGCTGATCCTTTTTTTTTACCATTGATATACCAACGTTCTAGAGGAACGCCGGTAATCACCCCAATAATAAATCCAGAGGTTAGTGCTCTTTCGATGGGATCATAAATTGAAAATAGGGAAAGTATCATGGCCGAGAAGAAGTGCGCCATAATACTGATCAGAGCCCATTTCCAATATGGCTGAGGACTAGTCCATCTGAGCACTAGAGCTTGGGCACAACCGATCAAGCTCCCTACACATAACGCCCACACGATGGAATCTGCGGAGAGAAGAACAGCTAAAAGGGTGCCCATTGCCCAAGCTAATACAGTGGCGGCAATCCACCAGCCGGAACGGTAAATCTTGTTTTTGAGAAGGACCCATTGCCCAATCCCTATAATTAGGCTATTTATGAAAATCATAAGTTCCAGCGATAATGAATTGATATTCATTAGGATGCTAGTACTGATTATGCTGGAAACTGCAGTAACAATTATCCAAAGCGCCCAAAAACCAGAAGTCTTGGGTTGTAGTCTATATGTTCCACCAACTGTTTCACCTCCGGCATTACTGTTGACTTGAATCCAGTTGGTAAAGGTATAGGGTTGATCGTCCGCTGGCTCGGGGGCCTTCTCTGTCAGCCGTACTTCAACATCAATCGACTCATTTTCCTTCAAGGCAAACCCGGTTGGCCCTGAGAAGGCAAGATAGGCTGGGGCCGATGTCTTTACTTCGCCGCGCAACACACCTGTTCCCACATTGGTAATCCTGATCACGGATGGCGACCAGTCTCTGAACCGCTCTAATGTGCGGAACACCAAGTGATTTGTCGAAACCTTTAGAACAGGATGCTCTCTGGATGCAGAGCAGACTTCGCAAACAGAAACATAATCATAATTTCGAGTACCGCAGTCTCTACATTCCCACATTGATCCAGCCCTCTTAACGGGCATTACTCTGCTTGTGCTACAAACTTCACAAACTGAAATATGATCTTGATTTCTTGTACCGCAGTCTTTACATTCCCACACGATTCACCTCAAATAGGCTGATTAACTTTTGCGAAGGCTGGTCCCTTTCAAGCTGGTTGAAACTTCCAGGACATGGTCCTTTTCTTCAGCGTCTCCTCCACTGCTTGGGGGGGCAGTTTTCTTCATGGTTAGAGTACCCCTTAACGTACTCCCAGTTGTAGGTGGAGGAGGATCACGGGGTGGGGGACCACTGTGATCAGATAGTGGAGGTTCCAATGGGCCGGTCTCTAAATGGATTACTTCTTTGCGGTTCTTTAGACTATCGAAGATCTTCACGATGTCCGGCCGGTGTTTGGGCTGCTGGCGAAGCATGAGGTTTACTAAGTTTTGCAGCCAGCGAGGCAGCGAATCAGATGTAATCCGCAGCGTTTCACCATTGAGCACTGCTATATATGGATTTATATATTCAGGGTTGAAAACCGGCATCTTCCCTGTCAGATACTGGCAGAAGATAATCCCCAGCGCGAAGATATCAGATTTACAAGTTAGATCTTTGGGCTGGATCTCTTCATCCTCGTTGTAATACAGACCAAGTTCAGGAGAATAGTAGTTCATGTCCCCCACCAGTTCATCTCGGTTGAGGGTTGGGCAGCCGGAAAAATAGCTGTCATCAAAGTCAATCAGAGCCGCGACATAAAATTTCGGTGTCTGTTTTATGATGACGTTATCTGGTTTTAGGTCACCATGCACCAGGTTAACCTTGTGCAAGATCGAGAGGCTGTGAGTCAGTGTTGTTAGGAGCATGAGCCGCTGATCAAATGGCAAGTTGCATATCTGTTCCAGGTTTTGAGCGGCCACATTTACGCGGTGGGCCACCTTATAATATTTTGTGCCTTCGCGAAAAAAGTCTGTGGCTACTATGAGGTTCCCACCACCAGAATAATCGATCAGCAAATTTTGCACTTGCTTATTCTGGTTTTCAAAAGATAAACAATCCCTATGATTTTTCTCCAGCTCTAAGGGAGGAATCGTAACCACTTTCCCTCCACAAGTAGATGAAGACTCCAGGTACACAGGCTTAAGGAATCGTTTAATAAAATATTCAGTGCCATTTTTCCGTGCGAAGGCCCACTCGCAGCGACCGCCGCCCTTATTGGAAAAATTAGTGGTTAGCTCGTATCCGTGAATGACGCTGCCTTTGGAATATCCCATACTTATTGCCTTCTAAATGTTTTCTCACCCTTGGGCGCACATTTTTCATAGCTTCGTTTATATTCTGCCCATAGAGAAAGCTGTAAATTATGGCTTCTCCGTTCGGCTGCTTCTAATTCTGCCCGGCTGCGAGTAGCTTTTTCTCTAGCTTCATCCAGAGGGTTTATATACTGCCCCTCCATGGTTTCAAGTCGCTCCTGAAAAGCTTCGCGGAGGGCGGTGAATTGGGACCAGCCCAAGCCGATGAGCGCCATAGAAGCATCATCGCCCGTGATTTCGGAAATCTTTTGTGACAAGTTTTCCCGCCATTGACCTTCATCGCTAGCTTCCAACAGTGATTTGAGCACCAGATACTCAAAGTGCATTGGTGTGGGAACGTAATGGAAGCAACCATCTGTAGCAGTTATCAGTAACAAGGGACCCGCAGTGATTCGGCTGGAGCGGTTTAATGAAACTGGCTGGTCGGCATTAACACAGTTTGAAAGGGGAAAATCAGCCGTAAGGTTCGCAAATGCATCTACAGACTCCATCAAGTCATCATTGGAAAGCTGCTGGAGCCCTGCATCGGGCGTTAGCATATAACAGCGCGAGTCGCCGGCCCAGGTGGAAAGAACGTAATAGTAATCACCTGTAGCTGTAGCATTTTCTTGACTGTTGTAAATAATCGCTGCCAGGGTAGTTGGCAGCCGGCGCACAAGGCTGCTTTTTAACTGCGACTTGGGTGCCTGGTACCTATTAACTGTCGCTTGAATGCTGTTGGTCAAATCATCTTTAAGGCGGTCGACAAAGGAGATTGCCTCTTCTTGGGAAAAAGAATTGCGCGCCCAGAAATTTTTCACTACCTCGCAAGCAAGCCGGGAGCCCAAGTAGGCACCTGTTCTGGGTTGACCTTCGGTGTCTAAATAGGTGGCAGCGCCAGACCCCCCCATTCCGTCAAACACAGCCAAAAGGCCCGCACCGCCCCGTACTTCCAAGATCGGGTAGGCGTCTTCTCCATGTCCGGTAGTTTTCTCCGACCAAACCGTTAGGTAAATCGGGACCCGCATGGCTGGTTGCCTGTGCGATGGTGATGGCGGAAGTTCTCCGGGCACAAACCAGTCTGTTGGATTTTCTACCCGAGCAAGAGGAGTTTGTTCAACCATTATCTGGGAAGCGGGAACCTCAATTCCCGCAGAGTGTGGAACGCTCTGCGGGATAGGCTGCGGAACACGTTCCAGGCGCCGCGCACTTTTTTTGCGGCTGGTTTCTCCCGGTTTTTGCACACTACAGTAACCCATGGGGCTTTTTTTTGCCGATGGTTCAAGGGGTGGAGGAGTATCTGGAAGATCCTCTTCTACATTCGAGGTCCGGTAAAACCAGAATTTTTTAAGCTTCTCCCAGATTTTCATGTGCGTTTCACCAGCTTTTGGACATCAATCATAGTCTTGCAGTGGTTTAGATTGAGTTTTGGATAACGTCAAGGATTACTTCATAATCCGTATCGGAAAGGCCCATTCCTGCCTGTGCCGGGTGGTGAATAGTGTTGTCCCAGTGAGCGCTGATCCATGTCCAGGGTTCACAGTCGGGCGCGAAAAGAATTAGCCGCTTATATGAAGAGTGTACCAATGGGCTCTGGCCCTGCCACTGGCTGAACAGCTCCCCTATTGAACTCGGGAGGCCTGAAGGATAATTTCCTTTCTTCCCCGTATATTCCAAGGGATGAGCGGAGGTATCTGTGAACATCACTACCACTTGCCGGCGTTTCGTACCCTCTTTTGCCCAATCGGACTGCAGTGCGTACGAAAGCGCTTCCAATGCACATTCCGGTTCGTCACCCCCTCCTTCAGCGGTTAATGGACTGACAAATACTTTTAGCTGTTCTTCTTCGCCAGGTAGATCAAAAAAAGGCGATATTTTCATCGGTTCAACATCTTCGGCGTGGTAATCCCGAAATGCAATTACCTTGACACGAAGATTGGAGATTTTCTTACCCTTCTCCGTGCAGGAACGGATCACATCATTATGAAAATTGAGTGCGTTTTTCTTCACTCGATCTATATGTGCGCCCATGCTGCCGGTCACATCTATGCACATGACGATATCTACAGTGTATGTAATGCCCTGGAACTGTTGTGCCATTTTCGTTTCTCCTGAGATGGAATCCGAATAAGTTTCGACGGTCCTTTTTGGACAAGTGAGTGCTGAAGAGAAAACCATGACTGTTTGGAACGTTACTGGGGTAGGCTCAATAAAACTGTGTCTTTCCGACGGAGAAGACCCTTTTCCCCCTAAACTAATATGTAACAAATGAGATGAAATTCAAGAATAAGAATACAACTAAATACGATAAGTGACAAGTATTCTTTTGGTCATGTTTTTTGTTTGTAAGGTCTTTTACGAATTTTTAATGCAATAATATTATTCGTAACTTGTAAAACATCCTACGACTTGTTACAATCCACGTATTCCCATATAAAACTTTTTAACGGGTGAAATTCCAGGGGGGACACACCAGGCATCTATATACGCTTACCACATCAAGAATTTTTGTTATGTGTATCTAGTCTTATTAAAAACCGCAGGAGGGATATGTATATTCGCAGGTTTTTTCTGTTAGCTGTTCTTGTTTTTTGCCTATCCATTACAGGATGCATTGCCGTTCAATCATTTGATACCGTCATTGAATTGAAACCGGGAGAAGATTGGACGGTGACAATGACGATTGCCTTTGATCAAACTAGTCTGCAAATGTACGGCGCTGATGTCACTCAGAGCATGAATGAAATGGTCAGCCAGATTGAGCAGGAGCAGGAAGGTGTAGAGGCATCGTGGGAGCAAGGCAAGATTACCGATGATGGAACGATCCCATATATTATCAGGATAGATGGGAGGGGTATTACCGACCTGGACAATCTTCTCTTCTCAGGAGAGGGCGGCATTATCCAGCATCAGGTAGATGGCAAGAACCGTATCGATATTTCGATCCCTGCTGGTGTATTTAATGTGGAAGCAAACCAGGTGACGGTAACACTGAAAGGTGGAAAGATCCTCTCCACTAATGGTGAAAAAGTCAATAACACCACAGTGAAATGGGTGAACCCCGGTGGAAGTCTCAACGTGACAATGGAGGAACCCAAGTCCAGCTTACACTGGCTCGTATTTTTACTGATCGCGGCTGTGGTTGGAATAGGGCTCACGGTGGTGGCTGGAGGAGGCATGATGTTGTTCCTTCGCAGAGGAAAGGCAAAATCCTCTGCGTCGCCGTCTTATCCAGGATACGTACCGTACTCGGCGCCTGCTGGCTCGGCTCCTGAGGCTACTGCTGCAGCTGCTCCCATTTCTGCTGCCCCTGTGAAAAATCCCACCAGCAGCGGCTTGCGAACGACGATTCCTTCGGCTCATCGAACTGCCCCTTCTGGTACACTCCGGTCCGCAGCCCCATTGGCGACGACAAGCGCCCCGGCGACGGAGCAAAAATACTGCCCAAGCTGCGGTACGGCATGGAAGCCTGGTGCGCGGTTCTGCACCAACTGCGGTTATAAAGGATAAAAAATCCCATAATGAGGCACATTTAATCAGGATCGAACCCCAACATTCAGGAGAAGCATTATGATCTGCTCAAAGTGTGGTGTAGAAAATACCGGCGATTCGCGATTTTGTATGAGCTGTGGTTCACCACTCGCGGCTGCGCCAGCAGGGTCAACAGGCCACTCCACTGGAGCCACCCCGGCATCCAGCGGTTCTTCAGGGTTACGTGGGACGATGGGAGGAGCTCGGCCCGTTGCTAGCGGCGGACCATCTGCCAGTATGCCTCCCTATACCACCACCAGTACCCCGCCGTTTTCTACTGGCGGGGCAGGGAGTGCGCCAACCCCGCCGCCCCCTAGCATGTCGGTGCCCCGGACGCCAGCGCCCGCAGCCGGCGGAGTATCGATACGAAGCCACTCAGCGCCGACCCCTGCCCCTGCGGCCGCTTCCGCCCCTCACTCAGGGATATACGTACCTGGTTCCTCGTTTTCCACCGAATCTGGCGTGCAGACGTTTAATATTTGGGGTCCCTTCGCTGGATTTGGCACCCGCCGGCGCCACCAGGGCTGGTTGATGGATAACAGAGGCGAATACACCCAGACACTCATAGAAAAGGTCAACACTAAGTTTGCTGAACGCTCTGTGCCCGATGCACAGATCCGCTACGAATACCTGACTGCAAAAGGGCTGGTAGTGGAACGACGGCCATATTTTATCCTCAGTCGCAACTTAGTAAGTATGGGCCTATATATCAGCCATTTTGGCAAAGATCTGTTCGTATCCATCGCTTCCTATTTAAAGCCGCCCATTAGCAACCTGCGCGTGGTGCTGCTGGGGGTGATGCTGCTCTTCGCCCTGTATACCAATATGATCCTCCCCTCGGTGGTCAGCAGTCAGCTCAACGGGCTGGCCGGAGGAATGTTTGGCGGTCCCGCCCCAGATTTGAACGGCGTGATGACCCTGCTGTGCATCTTTGGCCCACTGGGAGTGCTGAATAACCTGGCGCTGGTCATTCTGTTCTGGTACAGCGTCTACAAATTGCTGACGGAGAAAGACTTCTTGGCGGCCCTCCGTACCCAGCCAAACGAATTCAATGAGGATGACTTGATGGCGATGGAAAAGGCGGTTGAGCAGACCGTGCGCATTTCCATCGACGAGATTGGCTTAGACCCCTCCGACCTGAAGCCGATTGGCTCGGGAATGGAACGGCGCTTGATTTAAATGAAATTCCAATCGAGGCTGGACATACCGCTCTGTCCAGCCTCGAACTGAAACAGGGAAAAAATCAACTATGTCGCCACTTACTGGTTCTATGTCAGGAAGCGGGAGTGAGGCCGCACCGTGGGTTGAAAAGAAAGCCGTTCCTGCCCCGGTGATCCGCTTCTTAATCGTCTCGGACCATCCGCAGGAAACCTTGTTTGCATTTCGCATCCCTGCGCTGCCTGATTTTCTAGCAGACCACATGCTGTTGGGCAGCACCCCCGCCGAGAAGCTGGATGAGGTGCTGGAGCGCTTCCAGCGACTGGCCATTGCTCTGCGCAAGTACCGCGGTTCAGCTTTTGCGCTCCGCTTCTGGTCACAGCCGGCCCTGGGAAAGATCGACCTGTTCCTGGTCTGCAGGTTACGCGCCATTCCCGACGGGCCGATTGTTACCCCTTCTCACGCTGCTGCAGATATCAGCGCGCTTCTGGTTAGCTATGGTATCCCCTACGAGCCGGTAACGACTGGCGATGCACTCTCTTTGGAAACCATCCTCCAGCCATTTGGACACAAAACGGCCATGGTTGAGGCGCGCCAGCACGAGCAGGTGGTGAATTTGATGACGGTGAACTGGGACGCTTACGTCATCCACCCCTATTGGAAACCCCAAGGGCTGTTTCTTGAGCCATTTGAGACGATGCTGCGCTTGACACACCCCTGTGTGATCAGTGTATACCTGGAACCGACTGAGTTGAGTGAAGATGAGTTTTACAGCCTAGGCGAGGCCGGCTATCTGGCTCAAACGGTCGCTGATTACCAGGTACCAACTCTTGCCACTACGAGTGTTTCTCGGCGGCGGGACCCGGGGGCGGAGTTGATCGGGCGGATCTATACTCAGTATCTAAACGCTCTTTCTGAGCCATTTATTATGGTTATTCAGGCCGCCAGCCCAGACGCAAACACCGCCTGGACGGCGCTGCGAGCGTATACCAATTGCATGATCAAGCAGCGACCATCGGTGCGAGACGCCGGTCCCGACAGCAATTTGCCTTCAGCGGCCGACATTGAAGCTCCCAGCAACAATGATGAGTATAACCGTGCAATTCAAATTTTTTCGCGACTCAACTGGTTTCCTTGGGGACGTAGCAGCGCTAGCCAGTTCAAGGAGCGCATTCGCTATCTTGTGGGGGCAGGTGGGGCCAGCGCAGCATTCCGCTTCCCGGTGAGCAACCGGGGTGGTGTGCCGGGGGTTGCGGTTCACCAGCCTGTGCCCGATTTTGAGCCGGGTCCACGCCCATCACATCCCGGGGTAGACGAGATCCACCTTGGTAATTTCCGCAGGGGCGGCTGCGCGGTAGCCGTCCGGCGCGACCTCACTCGGCACGTCTTGGTAACAGGGTTTACCGGCAGCGGAAAAACCAACACTGTGCTCTACTTGCTGGACCAGTTATGGCGCAAGCTGCATACGCCCTTCCTTGTCGTGGAAGCAGCAAAGAAAGAGTACCGGGCGTTGGCCCGCGTTCCTGGGTTCGAAGATTTACTCGTCTTTACACTCGGTGACGAAACGACTTCGCCCTTCCGACTCAACCCGTTTGAACTGCTGCCAGGAGTGCGTTTGGAGGCGCATCTCAGCCGGTTGCAGGCTTGCTTCGATGCAGCCATGCCGCAGTTTGGCATCCTGCCGTCCATTATCCAGCAGGCGATGATTGAGATCTACGCTGAAAAAGGCTGGAACTTGAAAGATTACGCGGTGGAGAATGAGAAGCGAATGTTCCCCACCATGCGCGACCTGTTCCGTATGGCTATACAAGTGGTAAACAATCGCGGGTACGAAGGTGAAATCCGCAGTAACATCTTGGCCGCGGTTTCGGGCCGCATTGGCAGCCTATTGATGGGCAGCAAAGGCGCTATGTACGGTTGCCAGCATTCTTTCCCTGCTGATGTGCTGCTGAGGCGACCAGTGATCTTGGAATTAGATGATCTGAACGGCGATGAGAAAGCGCTTTCGATGATGTTCCTGCTCACCTGGTTACGCGAGTACCGCACCTTACATCCCAGTGATCAGCTTCAGCACGTGACCGTGGTGGAGGAGGCTCATAACGTTCTGAGCAATGTGCACTCAGTGGGTAATACAGAAATTGCCGCTGACACAAAGGTCAAAGCGGTGGATGCGTTTAGCAATATGCTAAGCGAAGTACGTTCGATGGGTGAGGGGCTAGTTATCTCAGATCAATCGCCGGAAAAGCTGGCCCCCGATGCCATGCGCAACACCAATTTACAAATTGCTCACCAATTGCGCGACCAGCGCGACCGTGAAGCCATCGCGCGGGCGATGATAATGGACGAAAAGCAGCGGGACTATATCGGCAAGCTTCAGGTTGGTGAGGCAGCGGTATTTATGACCGGGTTGGAACAAGCAACGTTTATACGGGTTCCCGAGTTCAAAGATACCGCCGGATTTGGCTCTTTACCATCGGCCGAATTCATCCGTAGCCGCATGGACGCCTTTGGCGAGAAACATCTCAAAGCCAGCCTGCCCTACGATGGTTGCCAGTTCTGTAAACAGGTATGTCATTTTCGGGAAGGGATCGAGCCCCAAACATTGGTAGTCGAGCTGACGGATACCTTCCAGAAATCACTGAAACTGTTTGACCGCAATCCCCAACCCGAACATTGGTCTGAGAACTGGAGGAAGGTGGCCGAGGTGTGTTTGACCGCCGCAGAACGCGCCGGTTATCAGAGGCAGCTAAACGCCGGGTACTGCTACCTGGTTCACGAAATCGATTTTAAGTTTAACGAGCATATGCGCCGGTCGTTTGAATGCGCGGTTCGGGAAATTGTCAAGGGAGGTTGATATGTCGGCGGAGAGCATTGCGATAAAAGCAGTGACCGAGACGGTCAAAGCCACTGAGAATGTGGTGAAGAAGATCTGGACCTTGCTGGATGCAGCCAGCGAGAAGGAACAGCCATCAAAATTTCTCAGCCAGCAGGCCGTTGAAGCCATTCAGGGCAGAACGAATCCCAAGGCATAGCGAAAGCCTGGCATTTCAAGCAATGCGAAGACCACCATAGAAAGGGGAAGGACAGGCAGACATGACAGAATTTGGTGAACGGTATGACAGGAGTCCAGATGTCTCTTCCGAAAGTGGAATGGAGAAATTATCTCCGTCAGGGATTTCCGCAATGCGGGGTGAGGTAGGTCCGGCAATTCAGGTCGATACCTCTCAAGTTCAGGTTCCAGAAACCCCCTCAACCCCTGCTTCGGCTACGGATTCGGTGGATGAAGCACCCATCGGGGGACTGGAGCAGCCGCAGCCGACTGTCGAGGCCTCTATGGAAACGCCATCCTACGTGGAGATGTCCGACTCCCCTAGAAGTGCCCTGCGCGGTGACCTACCGGGGAGAATGAACGGCGAAGACTCGCAAATGCCTAGCTATGGACAGGTGGATCAACCAATCGTTAGCACAGATGGACCTGATCGGTCTAGAAGTGCCCTGCGCGGTGACCTACCGGGGAGAATGAACGGCGAATCCACGGAGTTGCTAGGATCGCCAGAGAGTCCGGCCTGGGGAGCATCGCCTGAGGTTGCAGTTGAGCCACCTCCCACAGCGGAGATGCCTGATCGGCGGGGCAGTCCGCTTCGCGATGACCTTTCCGTCAGCACGCCTGAGACACCCAGGGGGCTTTACTCTGGGCAGCTGGAACCAGTACCGGCAGACAATATGCCCCCGTCACTTGAAAGGCCAGAAATAACTGATTCCCCCGAGCGGAAGGCGGAAATACCGATCCCCTACATCACATCGGATGTACAGGATCGACCCCGCGTACCCGCAACACTACCCGATGGCAGCCCAACGAATATCACGGGAGACCTAAACGGATTTAAAGACTTGAACCACGTGCAAGGGGAAGTAGATGGGTTCGACGGCACCTGTGGGATTTGTGCGACTCAGTGCGTGGCTAATGAGCACGGTCTGCCAGTTACTGAAGCGGACGTGCTGAAGCAGGCTGTGGAACACGAGCCGCCACTTTGCAATATCGAGAACTACGATCCGGCTTTTCGAGGAGGCACTACGCCTGAGGACCGCGCCCAACTGCTCACGGAAATGGACATCCCAAGCCACGTTGAGTTGGGTAAGAATTTCCAGGATCTGTCAGACTATATCGATAACGGGAAGTCGGTGATATTATCAACCAACGCCGGGTTTCTCTGGCAAGATCCCAACTACGTGGGCGCAGACCCGACAAAACCCAACCACGCGGTTACGCTGATCGACGTTGCTCATGACCCGCAGACAGATGAGATCCAGGGATTTTTTATCAATGACTCGGGTGAACCTGATAAAGATGTGGGATCAGGGAAGTTTGTTGACATGAACACCATGCGCAATGCTTGGTTAAACACCGGCGGAAAAGTAGTCGTTTCAGACATAACGCATCGTTAGTTAGAGGAGGGAGGATACCGCGTATGAGCGCCCAGAGCTTTATCTCCTATCAAGATCTCCGTACGCAAAAAACACTCGCTCAGCTCTTGCTGAGCGAGATCCCGGAAACGAACGCTGTCTCATTCGCGATACCGTCCAAACGTCTTGGCGAGCCAGCATTTGTTCAGTTTTCCGCACCTGCTTATCGCGTTCCACGAAAACCAGTCCTTCAAGGAGCGCCTGACCGCTGGTGGGGTGTCCATGCCGTAACAGGAAAACTGCTTTTTTATGCATTATGGAAGGTGCAGCCGTTCCACATAGGCCGTCCATATGATAATCAGGAATTACCCCGGGTAGAGTTTAGTATTGATCAGTATCATGAGAAGCTGTTACTGCTTGAGAGCCAGGTAAATTCGCTTGTCCCTGCTTTTTTCCTAAACCAATCTATTCCTTTGGAACAAAAGTCCGCTCTATGGGAGACTTACCGACTACTTATTCCTGGGCAACTTATAGATCAGTATCAAATGTTAGCTCCCGATTTTTTTGCCTGGTTGATTACTTGAAGTGATTAGTCTATGAGATAATTATCCCATTTTATCCTACCCATAATTTCCTCAATTGATCTCATAGAGGTATCTTCTTTGAGAGTGGCGGATATGGGTTTACATTAATTCGTTACTCCAATCCCGGTACTCGGGCTAGTTCTTAAGATATGCCGTTCGAGAACAGGGCACAGAGCGGGGTGCCAACGGGAGTAGGTTATATAAGTGGTGCTTGTCTCACAACATTCTGCGTGCTTTCTCGAATCGAAGTTCCCGGCAAAGTGAAGCGCGGCAATGATCGCAGTTGTCATCTGGCATTGTGGGTCTTCGTGATGATACAAGGCTTTCACTATATCGTCACACTGGCAAAATACTGTTACAAGTTGGCTGCCCATGCGCTCCTCCGGCTCAAGTTTGGTTTGGTCACCTTCAACTTTACCGGGTTTCGCATAGACCTTTTTAATCTACTCACCCAAGGTAGCAACTGTCCTGAAAATAGCACGGATTTTCGTGCTTGCTGGTGAGCCAGGGCTCATGTTAGGGTAAACGCATCTAAATCAGGGAAGAGTTGAAAGGAGAGGCAAAAGCCGTTATCCTCAAGAAGAAGTAGGAGGAACGGCATGGAAAACCAGGGTAGTGGACAGTTCAACGAGCATTTTGGCGACTTACCCGACCCGCGCATCGAGCGGACGAAGCGGCATAAGCTGATTGACATTGTGGTCATTGCGATCTGTGCGGTGATCTGTGGGGCGGATGATTGGGTGGAAGTGGAATTGTTTGGCGAGTCGAAGGAAAGCTGGTTTCGCACCTTTTTAGAATTACCCCATGGGATCCCGTCGCATGATACCTTCACGCGCGTCTTTGCCCGGCTGGATCCGGACGCCTTTCGGCTGCGGTTTGTCGAATGGGTGCAGGTGGTCAGCCAGATCACCGGGGGACAGGTGATCGCCATCGATGGCAAGAAGATGCGCGGGTCTGCGGAACCGATCTTGGGGCACGGAGCGATTGACATGGTGAGTGCCTGGGCGACGGAGAACCATCTGGTATTGGGACAGGTGAAAGTAGCGGACAAATCCAATGAAATCACCGCTATTCCCCAACTGCTGCAAGTCTTGGAACTAGCTGGATGTCTGGTAACCATCGATGCCATTGGCTGCCAGAAGGAGATAGCCCAGACGATTGTGGACCAGAAGGCCGACTACCTGTTGGAGGTGAAAGAAAACCAGGGAATCTGTACGAGGATATCGCGGAAGCCTTTGCGGGAGCGAAGGAAGTGGCCTTTCGGGCGGTGCCGCACAGCTACCACAAAACTGTGGATGGCAATCATGGCCGGATCGAAACGCGGGAATGCTGGGCAATTTCCGACCCCGAATATTTGCACTACTTGCGCGGCTATGCCGACTGGCCGAAACTGCACACCATCCTGATGATCTGCAACCAACGCAAGCTGAACGGAAAAGTGGAACAAACCACCCACTACTACATCGCCAGCCCCACCTGGAGCGCCAACCGGTTTCTGACCAGCAAACGCAGCCATTGGGGCATCGAAAACGGTTTGCATTGGGTGCTGGATATTGCCTTGCAAGAAGATCATCACCGCTTACGCAAAGATCATGGCCCGGAGAACTTCGCCGTCCTGCGCCATATCGCCGTCAATTTGCTCAAACAGGAAAAATCGGTCAAAGCCGGGATCAGAGCCAAACGACTCAAGGCTGGTTGGGACAATGACTACCTCCTCAAGGTCCTCTCCCAATAAGATGCGTTTACCCTGGGGCTCATGTTGACTTGGATTAACTTATTTACAAAACGAGAAGAGCGACAAGCAAACATACCATATCAATTCCAGTCTTCTGATGTAGGTAATACCCGCTCTTTCAGCGCGCGAAAACCAATCGTTTATAATCCATTAGGATTCCTCAAAGGCCGAAAAGGGCGATCATCCAACCATGCCACAATGGCGCAAACCAGATATATAGGGGTATACCCACACCTAGAATGGCTGTCGGGTACACAATAAATCCGATACACCCCATCACACAATCAGGAATTTTTTGTGGTTTCCCTCCAGCCCTCCCGTCTGTGCGAAATTCGTGAGCATAATCTTTAATAATTAAAGAGAGTATCCAATCTAAAAATCGAAATCCCAATGTCGCAAGGGATACTCCTACATAAAAACCCACTACCCCCGAAAGCACTACTGGCGGTCCATACACAATTAATAGCAAAATTAGACCAATCCGTCCTTTCATTTTTCCACCCCTTTCGCCATTCCCAACTTATCTACTTCAATATCTCTCTCACCGTATCTCCGTTTGGATGCAGTTCAAACGGTGTGGTTTCAACTTTCCTTCAGGTAGGTGCGTCTGGTTACCATCTGCTAACTTCCACACCTTCCTGATTGTATAAGACAGCCGGATCTGGGTCCGAGTTATTCCATATATTTTTTGAGTAACCACATGAATAGCCAGGCCCTTCAGCGGCCATTGCCCATATACGTAAAGTTTCACCAGCCTTAAATATCCCAGACAGAGGACAGCTTTGATTTCCCTTTTCTGAAACCAAATTCCAGCCGGACAGGTTTACATCAATACTTCCCTGGTTTTGAATATCAACATATTCGGCGCTTTTATTTACTCCAATAATCAAAACAACTGGGACCGATGGAGCTGGGGTTTGTGTGGCTTGCCACATTCCCTTTTGTGAAGAGCGAGCCTCATTCATTGTTGTTGCGAGTGTCAAAGTGCAAGCCGAATCCGGCGGATAATCTTCCGCAACAGCTAAGCCCATTTTTACCATTTCTGAATTTACAAACACATCACCCACAAAAACATATCTAAGTAATCGGTCAAATGTGTCTGTCTCTGATACATCTTTAACGAGGATCACTTCCTTGTTGAGCACCAGGTCGGAATTCGCTTTTACAGCCTCTTCGTAAAGCGGCCTTTGCCTTTCGGGAGTGTCAATACCGATGTATCGTAATCTAAACTGCTTACCATCGATTACCACATCAACCGTATCTCCATCAATAATTTTTACTACGGTAGCCATCTCGAATTCCGAATTTATTGGAATGCAAGCAGCAAAAGGGATTCTTGTTTCTGTTGGAATGGGTGTTGAAGTATCGGTGGGAATTGCTGTGGGAGTATCCGTTGGAGTTTCTGTGGGTTTTACTGTAGGAGTAAAAGTGGAACTAGGTTTTATAGTGCTTGTAACTGTCGGTGTCCTTGTGGGGGAATCTGTTGGAGAAGGAAAAAATGTAAGGGTTAATGTCGGCACTTCTACTGTAATTTCGGCTTGTGAATCACTAGTCTCTTTTAAGGCCGTTTGAATTTGTTGTTCTTTTGGTCCGCATGAAACTAAAATGCAAGCGATGACAAGCAACAAGGATAGTTTCTTCATTAGATCCCTTATTTCTATGTAGTTTTAGGCGATATAACCATTATAGATATGACACTATAAAACTAAGGCTTTCCAGTGTTAGCAATTTTGTAATGATAATGTTTCGTTCATGCTTTATGGCTTCAGCGGCAAAGATTTCACCACATTCATAGGGAAAGGGTTATTTCACCTATTCAAATTATGACCTGCCCTCATTGCTTGGTCCAGTTTTTATGTGGTAGTCAAGACAACAGTGCCGGTCAGCGGAGGCGCCAATGTAGGCATTAAGACCGCTAATAGCATAGGAGAACGAGACCCTAAATTATAGAAATTTTCGGACGATGCTGTTCAAAGCCGCTCTTATCTTGCGGATTGACTTGATCCGTCTGCTTGACATTTTCGCTCGGTTGAAGCCTGCATTCATTATTATTCGGAATTGATTGGCCATCTCACGGACATCCGATGGATCAGGAAATGCTCTCCGCTTTCAAGCCAATCAGTTCTGGAAGAAACTGCAAGACAATTTGCGGGTCAAGGCGTATTCCTGCCTGCGATTTCAGATAAGAGATTGTTTTTTCATCATCCCATGCAAACCGGTAGGGCCTATCTGATCGTAAAGCATCCCATAGATCAACCAACGTGAAAACCCGCGCTGCGAAAGGGATTTCCTCGCCTGCTAGTCCTCGTGGATATCCTTTTCCGTCCCAGCGTTCATGATGGCAGTAAGGAATATCGGCAAAAGGTCGCAGATGTGGGATCTCGAAGAGCATCTGATACCCAATCTCTGGATGCCGGCGTACATTTTCCCATTCTAACTCTGATAAGGGTCCTTGCTTTTTCACTATATCGGGTGGTAAGCGCGTCTTGCCCAAGTCATGAAGAAGCGCGCCGAAAAAGATCGCTTGGCCTTCCGTTTCTCCCATACCTACCTTGTACACCAGTGCCTTCGCAATCGATGCGGTGCGATAAGAATGCATACCCGTGTCGAAATCTGTCAAAAACAGGTTGCGGAGCAGCAGATCAAGAATAGGATCGTTTGTGCTTTCTTCCATGATGTATTCGCTTCACCTCTAAAAATGTTTAAACTGGTTCCTACCGCTACAAGATGGGTCGGTTCCGCAGCGACCAAACTAGGTGGCTGCGGAACCGATGTTCAGGCTTTACTTCTTATAGTCTTCCACAACATACATCCATAGCCGGCTGCCAGGCAGCACCTGGCCGGCCAACTCCCGCCACACGAGTTGCGCTTCCAGATCGAAGAACATCCCAGCGTTGACGATCGAAAGCTCATAAAAGGGCGCCTTCTTCGGCTGGCTGCCTAACGGGCCTGGGTCAGCTTTGGAGATCTTTGAATCCGGGCATTGCAGTGCTTGTAGGAACTGGTTGCGCTGGAGTGGGGTAAAGACTAGCCGGGTGCCGTCCTGGCACATGGCGATCAGCGCGGTATTTCCGCCTTTGTTCCAGTTTTCAACCGATAGAACCGGCAACTGCTTTCCCAGAGCTTTGGCCGCGTTCTCCTGCAGCCACTGCTTGGTATCTGGCACCGTAATTTCTCGGGCCAGTTTTTCCCGTTTCAAGCGGATATCTTGCTCCGTCCAATCCTGAAGCCGCTCGCGAACAGTCTGAATGGCCTGGCGCTGGCGTTCATTGCCAAGTGAAATGGTGACGCCCAAAGCAACCAGGGCGATCAGAACGGATAGGGTGAGAATAATCTCCATACGGTATTGCTCCTTGTTCAATAGGGTTATTCGGGAAATAGATGATCCAATACCTGGCGGACACCCGGGATGCTAAGGATGCCGACCAGAACCATACAAGCCAGGAAAATGATGACATCAACCATGCGCACCATCTCCAGCTCCAAACACAGAAGATAAGTTGGGCCCTCGCATTTCTTACTGCTCCTGCCGGTGGGGCAGCTGGCTAATGACCTCACTCAATTTCTTCAGCTCCCTTGGTCGCGGATCGCGCGACGCGCTCCAGGCGAAAGCCACCAACGTACCAAGGCCGGCCAGGAAGACCAGCCACAACAGGATGGCCCAGGGTGAGGTCGCCGGTGGGGGAACGGTCGGCGTTGCAGGTATCATCGTTGGAATTGCGGTTGCCGTACCCGTTGGTAATATGGTGCGTGTAGCAGTCGCGCGCATCGTTGCTGTAGTAGATGGCAATCGGATGGCGGTCGCGGACAAGGTCTGCGTGACCATTTGCGTAGCGACCGGAGGGATAACAATCACCCCATGCGCTTCAACCTGCTGGGCCATGGAATCGATGACTTTCACGGTCACGTTGTATTCCCCGATGGGCGCCAGGATCTGGCCAAATTTGCGGTTCCAGACGACCTCTTTGGGCATATGGTTGGGCGAATAATTCAGATGCACATCCGGCCAGCGGCCCCCAGGGTCTGAAATATCGATGGTGATATCCATCAGTGTCAGATCGCCAGGGCGGATCTCCAGCAGCCCCTTTTCCCAGATGTACCAGCGCTCGGTCAGATCAATCTCTGGTAAAGCGTTTGCCACGATGTAATAGGATTTGGCGGTGGAGGTATTCCCCGCCTGGTCGGTGAAGGTGGCCTGAATGGCGTGCATGCCGCCCGAAAAGGGAAGGGTATCCCAGGGGGCTGACCAGCTGCCGTCCGAGCGGATCGCCACCGCCTGCCAGGTCTTGCCATCATCCAGCGACAGGCTCATCTTGCTCGTGCCGGACATCGCGTCATGAACGGTTCCATCCAATTGAACCGTTCCCTGCACTTTCGTCCCGCCCATGGGTGAAACGAACTGGCCGATGGGGTCGTGCTGGTCGATCTTGATTTCCTTGGCCAGCTCGGTCTGGTTGCCGGCCTTATCGACCGCCCGGAAATCCAGCTGGTGGAAGCCATCCTCGGCGATCTTGACCGCGCTCACCGGCTGCCAATCGCCATCATCTATACGGATACTCATCTGTGCCATGCCGGAGGTCTCATCGACCGCCTTCGCCGACACATTGGCCGCAGAACGGAACCAGGCCAGTAGCCCTTCAATTGCGTCAATCGTGACATCGACCTGTGGTGGTGCGGCGTCTATCTGTACGGTTTGCGCATGCTGGGTGACGTTGCCGGCATTGTCGGTGGCGCGGAACTCGACCTGGTGCTTGCCGTCACCGCTAACCGTGATTTTGTTCAGGCTCTGCCACGCGCTGCCATCCACGCGGGCTTCTACTTTGCTCAACCCGGAGACGGCGTCGCTGGATGTCGAAGTGACTTCTACCGCAGCGCTGGTGAACCAGCCGTTCTGTCCAGATGTACCGCTGGCTTCCAGCAGCAGCGTTGGCCCTTGCAGATCGACTTTGAGCGCGGCGGTCTGGATGGTGGTATTGCCGGCGATATCCGTGGTCTGGAAGGTAACCGTATGGCTGCCATCTTTCTTCAGTGTCACCTGATCATCGATCCACGCTCCGCTGTCGATTTTCACCTGTGCGGACGCCAGGCCAGAGAGCGCATCACTGCCGGAAACTTTCAAAACCGGTGCGCTGGTATACCAGCCATTTTGTCCGTCCGGCTGTGGAATGGTGGCGGTCAAACTGGGCGGGGTGAGGTCGATCCGTACCGTTTGGGATTGGTTGGCCTGGTTACCGGCCTTGTCGCTGGCGCGAGCTTCCAGGGTATGCACCCCTTCCGTAAGGGATAGCGGGAAGGTGTTTCGCCACGCTCCGCCATCCAACCGGGCATCCACAGCCGCCAGACCAGAGGTCGCATCACTTGCGGCCGGACTGGCGCTGACCATTGAGCGGTACCAGCCGTTTTGCCCGGCGGTCCCGGTCAGGTTGACGGTCAACTGCGGGTCGGTCTGATCTACCAGGTAGGTTCCGGAAGAAGTCTTGAGATTGCCGGCGTTGTCCCGTGCGCGGAAGTTGACCGTGTGGCTGCCGTCCGTACGAAGCGTCGTACCGCCGGCCTGCCAGCTGCCGCTGCCCACCTGTAGCTCAGCCGCGGCCAGTCCGGAGGTGGCATCACTGCCGGAAACGGAGATGGTCGGCGCGGTCACATACCAGCCGTTTTGACCATCCGCTGCCGGAGCGCTGACGGCCAGATCCGGGGCGACGCTGTCCAGCTTGAAGGAGGCGGCACTGCTGGTCGCGCTGTTGCCGGCCCGGTCGGTGGCCAGGGCCTGGGCGGTATGCGCGCCCTGCGTGGTGACGGTCAGCGGCCCAACCTGCCAGGCACCGCTGTCGATTTTGACTTGCGTTGCGGCAATGCCGGAAACCGCGTCACTGGCCGAGGCGGAGATGGTGACGGGGGATATAAACCAGCCGTTTTGGCCGTTGGGGGCCGGCACCGACAGGCTGATGCCCGGGTTTCCGGTATCCACGAAGATTGTCTGGCTGCCCTGCAGGCTGGTGTCGCCAAAGGTCGAGTGCGCCCAGTAGGCCAGGTTGGTCTGCCCTTGCGGCGGCGTCCAGTTGCAGTTAATGCTCGCTGCATCCGCCGGGTCGCACAGCACGCCGGTGGTGCCTTCGATGGATTGGATCTTATACCCGGATACCGGCTCGCTGGCCGAAAGCGCCAGGTTGGGCCCGCCCCGGCACCAGCCGTTGGAACCTGGCGTCCCGCAGGTCAGATTGCCAGAAACGGTAGCATTGGGCAGTGTGGTGGTGTTGGTTACCTCTTTTTCCTGCTCTTCGCAGGAAACGCAGCGGCTATTGGGACAGGGGCTCGAGGTCACATCGCATTCACCGCCGTCCGAAATGCAGGTGCATTCGATCTTCCCGCTGCTGTTGTAGCACACACGCAGGTGCTGGGTGCTGGTCGTGGTGGTGGTCCGGTTACGCGGGCCGATGTAGTCGGCCGCGGCTCCCGGCGTGCCGGACAGGGACAGCACCAGCGCCAGGGTCAATACTAGGAGAAGTGATTTCTTGCGCTTCATCGATAAATTCCATGCTCCGATCGCGTTCAACTAATGATGGCTGTCGGTCATCCAGCGCAGCAAGGCGGATAGAATCATGCCGCTGGCGACGCCGGTGGCGAGACCGATGAAGAACCACTGGGTGGCGACTGCCTGGCACACAGCCGGCGTCAGGTAAGAAACATTCATTGGGTCAACCTCCTTCTAGTCCTTGTTCGATGATCTGCCCGGGCAGGATGTCCCAGGTTAGAAAGCCGTACTGGTAATGGGGTGGGAAGAGACCCGTGTGGATGAAGACATTGCTCAGGTCCCCGGTCGGCTCTATCGCCGGATCCAAGAGGACCGGCGGCCGGCTGCCCTCGACGAGCGCCCTGATCCGGCAACGGGCGCTCTGGTTTCCAAAGCACAGCGAATGATCCACGGCTTTTTGCGTTCCCGGTATGCGCAGGGTCACATAGCGCGGCTGGGTGAAAGCCGCTGCCACCTCTTGCCGGCTGGTGGCCCCGCTGACCAGCGATTCGTACCCACCCGCGTCCTCGATTACGCCCACCAGCGCCCAAAGGCTGCCGCGACCATAGCGCACCTCCACCAGATCCAGTTCTTGCTCAAACAGGCGATGTGTCTGGAAGCGGCGGTTGACGATCCCGGTCACTTCCCAGTGACCCTCGCGAAACACCGGCCCATTCCAGGCATTGGGAGGCACGTCGGGCGGGTCGGCCAGCACGCTCAGGCTGACGAGAACGAGCGCCCCAAACAGCAGGACCCAGCGCAAAACCTTCCAAAAAACGGGGAAAATGGCGCTCATCGGGTAAAGGCTCCCACTTCCGCCAGGCCCATTTGGGTGACGATGACATCTGGCACTACGGCCGGAAACAGGCGCGCCAGGTTGCACGAAACGCTGACCTGGACGGTGTTCGTCTCGTCGTTGACGTTGATGCCGGTGACCCAGGCGTGGATGCCTTGTGCCGAGAGCATGCCGGTATTGGCGTTCACCATCGCCTGGGCTTGTGACCAGGTCGCATCGGTCGGTACGAGGTTGCCCGTAGCGCGGAATGTGCGCTGGTTGATCTCAATGGCCGCTCCCAGGGCGGCTGCATCCGCGGCGGCCGATACCTGCGCGCGGGCGTAGAAGTAGCGCCCCAGCTCGATGGTCATAGCCATGATTGGCATCATCACAAAGCCAATAAAGATGGCCCAGAAGGTGAGGGAGTAAGCGCGGCGGTCGTGGATCATCGTCCTACCAGCCTTCCTGGCGGAATGTCACGTCCGAGCTAACAGTAAATGGGTCGCTCCAGCCGATAAAACCGCCCAGATAGTTCGGGATGGTGCCCGAGACGCGCACCTTTAGGATCGAGCCGGCCACCCCACCGGGAGCCAGGATCTGCACGTTCGGGCTCTGGACCAATTTGGCCGAAGCAATCGCTTCTCGTGCGCCATTCAAGGCATAGCAGGCTGAACAGCTTTGCGCGACCGACCCCATCCTTGCCCCATGCCGGGCGGCAGCCTGCACCGCCTGCTGGCCAAAGATGACCATGCCGAGGTTGATCGTCGCCAGCATGATCAGCACCGCAATCGGGGTCGTAATCGCTGCTTCAATCGTCTCCAGCCCGGCGCGGGCTTTGATGTATCTTTTCATAAGCGCCTCCAATAAAGATTGGTTGAGGCGGGCGGCTGCGCCAGCAGCGCTATTTCACGCCCGCCTCTTGGTTGACCCTGGCCTTAGATTTTCCCGGCCACATCCATGACAATCGTGTTGATGTTCTCGCCCAGCAGCTTATACGCGCCGTAGACCACCACCACGATGACTGCCATCAGCAGCGCCACTTCACTGGCTTCGATGGCTTGGGTATCGAGTAGGTAACGCATGGTTTTCACCTCCTTTCCTGTAGAATAGGTCGTTCTTGTGTTGCTATCCGCTGCGCAGGAACTGCGCGGTCAGGTACCAGACCGTCCCAGCGGCAATCGCCAAGGTATAGGGCACGGTCTTCTCCTTCCGTAGCAGCCCGATCAAACCTTGCATCCCGCCGGCCAGAAACACGGCCACGAGCAGCAGGGGATCGCCGAGAAACAGCAGTAACGCCGTCAGCATCTTGGTGTCCGCCCCGCCCATCACGCCCATTTCCCACAAAACCCAGGCCGCAAAGAGGGCCATGGATAGGTTTCCCTGGGCAGCGCTGCCAAAGAGAATGCAGGCCATCCAGGCCGCACCGGCCAGCAGGATGCGCGCTGTGTGCGGCAGATCAGAGATGGCAATCAGTGCCAGCACCATCCCAACCACCAGCCAGTCCCCGGCAATCGTCCGCCAGGTCGCGGCCAGGAGCAGCGCGCTTAGGGTCAAGGTGTTGGGCACCTGGCGGGTCTTGAGGTCGCGCCAGACGCAGGCGGCTAGCCACAGCGCGAGGGGAACAACTGCCACTGCCGGCATCACCACACTCCGGGCAGCAGGCGGAAACGCACCTGCGCGGCATAAAGCGGATACCCGCTAATCATCTGCTCCTCGCGCAGGATGCGCAGCACCTGGATCAGCGCCAGGCATCCCGTGAGGATAAGCGCAAGCACCTGGTCTGGCGCTCCGGCGACCAGCGCCCCCCGCAGGAGCAGCTCGCCCAGATACATGGGGTGGCGCACCAGCCGGTAGGGGCCGCTCGTAACCAGTCCCCGGTCTGCCGGAGCGATGCCAAAACGCCCGCCGAGGGTCAGCAGCGACCAGAGAATCAAGAGATAACCGGCGAGCGCCGAGAGCGTGAGGAGAAGGCCTGGCGCTTCAGGGAGCGGCGAGGCAGTCGGCAGCACCGCGGCCATCAGTCCGAAAATGAGCCCCTTGCGATCGTAGCGCACGGTCGGGTAGCGGCGTAGGTACAGGATGGACAGAAGCCCATTGTGCAGCGCCACTAGATAGGCCAGCACGGTCGGGTGCTGCCAGGCGGCCAGGCCCGAGAGGCCGGCGGCGACCCCAAAGAATAGAAAACCGAGACGATTTCGCCAATTCCTGTTCATCAAAACATACCCGCCACAACCGGATAGCCCACCACGACCAGCAGGATGACCAGGTAGGGCAAGAAGTAGAAGAAGACCATCGGCAGCACCAGTTCCGAGCCAACCTTTTCCGCGCGCTGGTCGGCCTGGCCGATGTAATCGGCAGCGATCGCGCTGGCCAGTTGTGCCATCAGCTCCTGCTGGTTGGCTCCGCGGCGGATGAACTCGAGCTGCACCGCCATCGAGACCAGTTCTGGCAGGAGCGAACGGCGTGCTTCTTCCTGCATCACCGGAACAAGCGTCCTGCCCTGGCTCATCTGGATGACCTGGATCATCCAGCGCCCGACCAGCGAAGTCTCTTTGGCCGAGCGCACCAACGCCTCTTCGAGCTTGACGCCGGCAGCCATCTGGGCGGAAACCAGCTGGACGAACTCCGGCAGCTGGGATTGGAACGACCGCTGGGTCTTGCGCGCGGCAGCGCTTACATTCATGGCCGGGACTTGCCAGCCGAAAAAGGCGCAAAAAGCGCCCAGGAGCGGTGTGTCAAACACGATCAGGCCACCGACCCCGGCTGCGACCGCCGCGACCAGACGCAGGGCGATCAGCTGCGTGCCGGTCCAGCCACCCCACTTGTTACCCATCTGCGCCCAATACAGGTCCGCCTGCACCTTGCGCAAGAAACCGGCCGGGGTCCATTTCGCAACCGGCTTTTCCAGCGGCTGGAGCGATCGCCGCAGCCCAGACAGCTCCGCATCCGCCGGCCGGTCCAACCGTTCCAGCACAGAGGTTGCCCGGTGTGGCGAAAGGGAAGGCACGAACTCGACCGTCAACACAATCACGAGCGCCCCAACCAGGATCCCGAGAATGGTAATGATCGTCATACGGCCTCCATGATCATCGAGCGCATCACGCTGTAGCCCAGGGCCATGCTACCCATGCCCACCGCGATAGCGATCTGCACCGGGAAGGCGGAGAGCGAGCCCTGGATGGTGGGATCCTGCCCGAGGTAGGCCAAAATCAGGGCCAGGACGCCTGGAATCACTTTGGCGGAAACCATTGCATCCCCGGCTTTGGCCTGTGAGCGGTTACGCGCCACCAGGATTTGCTGCGTTTTTTGCGCAATGGAGGAAAGCACCCGGGCGTACGCCCCGCCACCGGCTTGCAGATAGCCCTCTAGCAGGTAAGCCAGGTTGGCCAGCGAGGTGGAAGGTGAGCGCGCAGCAAGGGAAACAAGCGCTTCCTCACGGTTTTTGTTGCGCATCTCAGCGGCGGTGAGGAGCAGCTCCGGGGTCAAAGGGTTGGCGCCTTCCACTGCGAGCGAATTCCCCACCTCTTCCAGCACATCCGGGACCGCGCCGCCGGCCAAGAGGCCTGCCGTGATGCGCCCGATGGCCAGTGGCAGCAGCTTGTCGATGGCCTGCCCGCGGCTTTTGACCTTATCGTCCAGCCAGGCGGAAGGCACATAGAACACCAGCGCCCCGGCCGCGATGGCCGGCAACCCGGGCAGGAGGGCCCAGGTGATCACCGCGGTTACCGCAGCCCCAGCCACACACAGCAGGCTGAAGGTGATGGGTTGCAGGCGAATTCCGGCTGCCAGGAGTTTGTATTCCAGCGAGTTTGCCGGCAGCTGGCTCAAACTTTGCGCTGCCTCAGGCGTATACAGGTCACCAATCCGCCGTTTCTCGCGTTCGAAGGGCAAGCGGTCGGGGGCAAATAGGAGAAAGATTAGTAGCGCGGCGAGGAAGCCGATGATAAAAACCATAGAAGCTCCTTGTTAATGGGTCTGGTACGGCTGGACGGCTTCCCAGCGCGGTTCGGCTGTGTCTTCGCGGAAGCGGTACAGCGGGCGGAAAGTGACCTGATCGCCTTCAGCCTCACCCACCTGGTTGATGGCCACAATCCGGCGGGTTTCCCGGCGGATGCCGATCTGCACCAGGAGATCGATTGAGGCGGCGATCATCTGGCAGGCTTCTTCGCGGCCGATGTGCTGGTCGGTGCCTAGGATCGTAGCCATGCGCTGCACCGCCTCTCGCGGGCTGTCGGCATGGAAGGTGCACGCGCCCGAGTGGCCGGTCATCATGGCCCGGAAGAGGGCCATGGCCGCCTGCCCGTCGCGCACCTCGCCGACGATCAGATAGTCGGGCGACATGCGCAGCGCATCATCCACACCGTTGGCCAGCGTGTACGGCTGGACTTCCGTCCCGCGTGCCTGCGGCCGCGCTTCCACGGTCTGCACGGTCGTCCGGTCGATCCAGATTTCCTCTGGGTCTTCGATCTTGACAATGCGCCAGGGGAGGGGCAGGAAGTTGCACAGCGCCGAGAGCAGGGTGGTCTTGCCCGTGCGCGTACCGCCGCAGATCAGGATGCGCGCCCCTGACTGAACCGCCGCTTGCAGGGTCTCCAGCATCGCCTGATCAAGCACGCCGCGTTCCAGAATCCACTCCGGGCGCACCGGCTTTTGCTCATACAAGCGAATATTGATGACCGGATTGCGCCCGGGTGGGGCGATCACCGGATGGAGCGCCTTGATCCGCCCGCCGCCGGGGTTGGCCGGGGTGGCGGGCAGGCGCGCGTTGACGGAGGGGTTGACCTCATTCAGGTTCTTGTTCTGCGGTCCCAGCAAGCGGTCCAGCACGCGCCAGATCTCATCCGGCTCTGGGCGCAAGGGGATCGTTTCCCAGCGCACGCTGCCTTTTTTCATCACCTGCAGCAGACCCGAGGAATACAGCGCCAGCTCGGAGAGGTCCGTGCGCGCCGGAGGCAGGAGCAAATCGAGAAAGCCCAAGCCCGTCAGTCGCCGTACCAGTTCGTTTGCCAGCTCGTTTTCTTCCGCCTGGCTGGCCGGCAAACTGCGCCGGCGCAGGCCCGTTGAGACCAGGGCGGCGATGCGTTCGCGGATCTGCGCTCGTTGCGCCTCGGATGGTCCCTGCAGCACCGCCGCAGGGAACTCGCGGTTGATCTGGTCGATAACTTCGTTGATCACGCCTTCGCGTTCTTTGGAGTCGAGGGCGCGCTGTTCGCTGGCGCTGGTATCGTAAAAGCTAAGAATATTGGACATAGGACGCTCCTAACGAAACAGGCGAAAGACGCCTTTCTTTTCCCGGTTGCTCACCTCAGGCTCCATGCCCGGATAGAGGTGCTTGTAAATGCTGCGGATGCCTTGAGCGAAATCGTCCAAAGCGGCGGACGGCGGGTTGCCCTGGTCTTGCTTGAGGGGCAGCTCGTCTACGCGCGGGATTATGGCTGCCACTGGCGGGGTCCAGCCGTCAAACTCTTTGCCCAGCGCGTCGAGAAAGGCGCGCGGGGTCATCGGCGCATGGTCGTGCACCTGGTTCAGCACCAGGAAGATGGCTTCACGCGGGATGCGGTGTTCGGCGCTCATCTGTTCGAGGAGCAGCTGCAGGGTATGACGCGTGCCGGCGACGTCTGCAAGAGTTGGCCGGGTCACCACAACCGCCGTATTGGCCGCGGTGATGCCCTCCAGCGTCCATGGCTGCTCACCGGGCGGCAGGTCCAGCAGCACTGCCGCGTAGTTACGCGTCCAGGTGGCCGAAAGCAGCCCGTGCAGACCGGATGGTTTGTCCCCGGTACTTTGCACTGCCAGTGCGTATTCGACGGAATTGGCCGGCGCGGTGATCACATCCAGCTTTTCATACTTCTGGATGGCGGCGTTGAAGCCATCCACCGGGCGGCGGATAAACTCCATGGCGCTCGGGACATAGCGCAGATCCAGGTGCAGCGTGGCAGCCGGCGGCAGGTCGCAGCTGAGGAGCAGCGTCTGCAGGTTATTGCGCACGGCCAGCTCATACCCCAGGGCTTCCGCAATCGTGGAGCGGCCGGTCCCGCCTTTCGCGGACAGGAAGGCGATCACCCGCGTGCCGGTTGCGACGGACCGCGCCCGGGATGGCTCGCTATAGGCCTGGCGTAGCGGGGTTGCGGCAACCCGCCGGGCGCGCTCGTTGTTGACCGCCAGCCACCCGGCCTCGACCACTTCTTGCCAGCGCACCTGCGGCAGCGTGTAAACATGCCGCACGGTGGAAACCTTACTGAGCAGGCCATAGGCGTGGTTGTACTCCGGGGGTAAGATGGCCAGCGCTACCCCGTGCCACTTTTGCAGCGCGGACAAGAGGTCCACCAGTGCTTCGCCGGATGGAGCAATCGCGGCATTCACCACCAGCAGGTCCGGCTGCAGCATTTCCAGGTTTTTGGTCAGATCCTCCCAACTGTACACATTCGTGCTCAAGCGGAAGCGGCCGTCCCCGAAAAAAGGGCCCAGCATGACATCGTGTAGGAATGCTGAATTTTGGGCTGCCAGCATCACAGATACTTTGAGTTCCTCGGCCATCCCCGGCTCCTAAGGCTGCGGTGTAGCAGCGGGTTGCGCAGCAGCGCCGTCTTCCTGCAGCGACTGGTAGAAAGCGCCCAGGTTGAGGGTATGGACATCCGCCGGTAGCGTCAGGCCTGCTGCCGGTTCCATTGCCAGGGTCAGTGCGCCGTATTTGTCCAGCGCCGCGATCAAGGTGGCTGCGTTGAGGGATACTCCGGGCAGCACCTCGACGGTCTGGGTGGGTACGTCCAGGACAATGACGCTGCCTGACTGGCTGGCCGAGGTCGTCCGGGCGGAAGAAAACATTTGCTCCTCGCTCGCGCCGGCCGGCACTTCTTGGTAGCGAAAGCCCTGCGGGACCATCAGTACCTTGATCCCGGTCAAGGCCAGGCGCGCCAGCGGCGCTTGCGGCGGGCGAACGGTGGGGGTTGGGCTGGGTTCGGGAGTAGGCGCGGTTGGATCCATGGGGCCTGCAGGTTCTGGGATTTCGATCGAGACCGGCTCGAGCATGTTGACGTCACGCAGAATATCCGGCGAGAGCATGCCGATTACCGTCACGGTCTGCCCGGGGCGCAAGAGCCCCGCCACGCCGCTCGAAAGATCCACTTTCACTGCCAGGGCCACGTGCCCTTCAGCGAGTTCGGCCGGAATGCCGGCCTGGGCCGTGTCGCCCAGGATGGAAGCGGTGACGATATCGCCTGGCGCGCGGCCGACCGCGACCATCTTGCCGGCCACCTGTTCCGCCTGGGCGAAGGCGTCTTTCGGCCGGGCCTGGGCTGGCACGGTTTTTACTTCGACCAGGTCAGCGGTGAGCACGGTACCAGGGGCAATGACCACCTTTGCCACCACGACCGGCACCGGGCGGATGATGCCGTTGAGTAAAACGATGGTCAGCAGGCCAATCAGCACGGCCAGGACGATAGGGACAACGGGCGAGCGTTTCTTGAACATAGTTGCGTTAACCTCCAGTGGAAGATAGAGACAGCCGCGCCAATATTTCGCCGTCAGACGGCTCGCGGCTGCGGATGATGAGGGGATGAACCAGCATGGGCTCCATGTCAGCCACCTCGGTCGAGTAGCCGAGCTTCACCACAGCGTACTCGCGCGGGATGCGGGCCAGGTAGCGCTTGTATTCGGTGTTGACGATGCCCTTTTCGCTACGCCCGATGTGCGCCAGCACCAGGTCGCGGTCCTTGGGGTTTTTGGTCTGGTAGATGAACAGGTTGCCGCACGAGGAGAGGAGGCCGTCGGGGGTTTCCGAGACCGTCTGCACCAGGATGTGTGAGAGCACGCGGTACTTGCGCCCGTCGCGGAACTGGTTGAGGATCGTCTCCGACACCTGGCTTTTGCCAGCCGTCGAACCACCCTGGTCTGAGGCTGCGCCACCCGAAACGCCCGAGATGATCTTATTCGCCTCTTCAAAGAAGATCTGCATGGGTGGAAAGCTGCGACCATCCAATGATTCGCGCCGGCGCTTGACCGCATCGAGATACAGGATCGAGTCGAGCAGCGAGAACAGGGCCGCTTTGGCGTACTCGTCCATCTCCGCGCCGCCCTCGATGACCGTGATGCCCCAACGCTCTTCATCCTCCGGCCCGTTGAGCCCCAGATCCTCAATGGCGATGGTGTCCTCACCCGGCCCATACATGGCCTGCATCTCGCCCTCTGCCAGCGGGTCGATGCGCAGCAGCACCCCTTGCAGCGACGTGCGGCTGGAGAGGTCTTTTTCATGCTTCTTGAGCAGCTGGCGCAGTTGCTTTACCCAAGCCACGAGCGAACAGGAGCGGCTGCGGAAGATGTAGAGGGCCTGCTTTTCTAGCTCGGTGAGCAGCGAGAGTGAGCTGCCCAGAACACTCCGCTGGTTCAGTCCCTGTTCCATGCGCGCCCGGTTGATGGCCTCTTCCTCTTTTACACTGCGCACGAAGCGGTAGGCGCTGCGCAGTGTGCAGAGATCACGGATATAGCGCTGCCGGCGGGTTTCGCGTTCGTCATCCGCATCATCCTTCTTGCCACGCGGGAAATCGGGGATCTCACTCTCCTCGAACAGCTCTTCGCCTTCCGGGATGACCAGCACACCGGCATTTTTGTAAATCGTGGTCAGCGCCTCGCGCATAAAACCCAGCTGCCGCGCGCCCATCCTCCCGGCGTTGGCAAACATCTCGACCACCAGGTTGCGGTAGGCCACCGGCCGGATGCGCCGGGGCACCTGCAGCGGGTTCCAGCGGATGGGCCGCACCGCGCCGGGGTAGAGCTGGCGGATATCCACCCGGCCCGCCAGCCCTGGCCAGTTCAAGGCTTTGCGCCAGCCCTGGCCAAAGTCCAGCACGATCGTGCGGTAGTGCCAGCGCAACGTGGTTTCGTAGGCCAGCCGCTCGGCTGAAACGGTCTTGCCAAAGCCGGTGTCACCGACAAAGGCCGTGTGGAAGTGCCGCTCGGGCGTTAGTTTCAACTGCGCGCCGGTCAGCTCGCCGGTCTCCACGCTCCACAGGTGGCCGAGCACCACATCCCCCGGCATTTCCGGTACGTAGGCAAACTCGGGCGTGGATTCCTGTACCGTGAGGGCCGTGCCCTGCTCGAACATGCCTGGCGCGGTATAGGCCGCGGTTTGCAGCATGGTCAGCAGGGTCGAGTCGGCATAGCCGGAAAGCACCTCCGGGACGCTTTCCACGCGGGTGGAGGGCGTAAAGGTGCGCGCGTGCAGATGAATATAGGCCTCCTCTGCCTGGGTCAGGTCGCGTGTCTGCACGCCGGTGATGACATCTTCGGTGCCGTGAAAGGCCTCCGGGATCAGGCCCATCAGCGCCCGCTTACCGTCCGCGCTGCGCGAGAGGGCGTAAACGTCCGTGTAATACGCGCCTTCTTTCGACGCAGTCAGGAGCAGCTGTTGCTGCATGCGCAGGAGGTGCGTGACCAGCAGGACCGGATCGTTCTGCCACTGGTAGGAATTAGAGATCGAAAAGGACGGCGCAACACCGACCGATAACCCGGCCGAAACCCCATGCCCCAGCATCTGGCTGGCCGTCTGGTTCTGCATGCGGCTGTCAGCCTGGGACGTGGTAGCTGACTGCGAGTTGGTGACGGATTGGCTGGTGGTGTCAGCGGTCGAGTTGGTAATCGACCCAGACGTACCCCAGGATTCGCTTCGGGAATGCGTGACCGATGCGCTGCTGGTGGCTGCAGTTGAGTTGGTCTGGGCGTGCGAGGTGGTATCCGCCTGCCCGTTGGTTTCGGCGTGGCTGGTAGTATCGGAGGACATCGAGGAACTGGCATAGCCGTCCGCCGAACCCCAGCCGACACTGGCACCAATCGACCCGTCTGCAATCACCACGCCGCCCTTAAGCCCGCCGTTCAAGCCCCAATTAAAGCTGTCCACGTGGGATGAAGAGGAAGAGGATCCTTCTGTATGGGAAGAGCCATCCGTGACGGAGTGGCTTTCCGTGTGCGAGCTGCCCTCGGTCGTGGCTTGCCCAACTGTGTTCGCGGTTCCCGTGCTGACCGCTTCGCCTTCGCTGACGGTATGGGACCACCCATATGAGGAAGCGTGACCGGTGGTATGGGCAGAGCCTGTGCTGTTGGCCAGCCCGGTGGAATGCGCAGAGCCATCGGTATGCGAGCTGCCTTCACCCGTGCTGTAGCCCAGCCCTGTGTTTTGCGCGAGCGCCCCGGAGAGGATGGCCGGCAGGCTGATGCCAAAGCTGGCTGCGCGTGAGCCAGTCTGCCAGGCCGACCAGGCGGCGGTATGCTCGGCCAGGCCGGCCAGCATCTCGGTAATGGCCTCGATCCCCACCGGGCTGGTCAATACCAGGTACAGGAATTCTTCCTTGAGATCCGCCATACCCCGAAAGAGGATTTCATTCTGCTGCATGCTCAAAGGGGCACCCGCATGCCCTTCACCGGTCAGTGGATTGCGCAGGGCCGCGGAAGGATTGGACCGCGCCGCTTCCCGAGGGTCGGGATGGCCAACCGTCACCAGGGTATGCTTCATTTCGCTAAAGGCGCTGAAGATCCACTGGCACAGGCGGGTATCGAGCGGGGAGACGCGGATCTGCCGGTATGCGCCGGCCAGCGCTGCCCGCAGCGCGGCCAGATGCTGGCGCGACTCCTCGACCGCCTGGTCGAGATTGGGCGAAAAGGTGGCGACGCCGTAGCACTGCAGGATGCCCACCGGCGGGTTGAAGATCCCGGCCACCAGGTAGATCAGATCCACTTGCGAGCCGTATAGCCCACGCAGTACTGTGCGCATCTTCTGCAGTAGTCCCGCATCCGCCCGCGCTTCGAGGGGCAGAAAGCGTAGCTGCAGCAGGCGCACCACCCGGTAGCCAGAGAAGCCGTATTCGCCCTCGCGCACCTCCAGCCGGTACCAGAAATAGTCCAGCGCATCGCGATCCGGGCAAAAGGCAATCCCGCTGTCCAGGACGGATAAATCCTGGGGAATGCTGGTTCCCCCGCTCGGCCCCAGCCAGCGTGGGGCCAGCTCGTGGACAGTATGGATGGCGCGTTCAATCAAATCGGTCATACGGTTTTTACCCTCCGGTCAAGTGCTTGCCGCTTGGTCCATGCCGGCAAAGTGGTTTCTGGAAAAAGCGTCCGGTAAAACAGGAGCCACCTTTCCGGCATGGAACGAGAGACAAGGGCTGGGCGCGCCGTGACGCGCCCAATTACTCTAAAGCTGGGGATCAGGGGAAATCCCCAAGGCATCCTGCCCAGTATCCTGCCCGTCACGGCGAGCAGTCCGGTAGTTGCGCTTATTGCGCCCGTAGTGGTAGTGCATGCGGGCTTCGATCAGGTGGTTGGCCCGAACGACCCGAGGAATGCGGTTATGCTTAAGCGTGTAGCGCAGGGCATACGCCGCGAAAGCGACCGCCGAGACGACGATCAGGCAGGCCAGGGCAATCAGGCCGATGACAACCGGTAAAGCGAAGGTTCCAATCTGGTGCATATTCATGTCGTGGCTCCTGGTAGGTTCAGACGCTTGGGTTTCAGATACGATCGAAGTACGATGGTTTCGTAGACTGCACTTCAGGGCAGGTCCGCGTATGGATCAGGGGATCCGCAGAGGATCACCGGACGCATCCGCCTACCTGCGGCTCTGGGTGTGGCGAAGAAAAGCACGGACGTCGCCGCGTGGGCTAAGCGCGCTGCGCGGGTTGACCAGGAGTTGCTGGAGCAGGAGCGAGCCAAAGCCCAGCGGAATGACCAGCCAGAGCGCCCACAAGACCACCGTGGTTACGCTGGAACGGGTGTTGGCGATCACCGCTGCGGCCGAGTCGGTCGAGCCGATCAAGCCGGCCCACTGTTCGGGCGTCAGCTGAGCGGTGTAGCTGAGGTAGATGCGGCTGGCGATCACCGCCAGGCTGTAGAGGATCAGCCCAGTTTTGACGAACCACAGCGTGTTTTCGCGTTGGTGGTCGGGGGCGAGGAAGATCCCCGCCAGCCCGACCAGCCACATGCCTGCGCCAATCCAGGGCACTGGCTCGCGGATCAGAAATTGCGCCAGTAGCCACAACCCAAGGGCGATCCCGGTCAGGAGCGCGGACATCGGCAGGATAGGGAGGGAAGCACTGGAGAGGTTGTCCATCGCGCCGCGCCGGGGAACAAAGCCGGCTTTCGCCTGGGCGGGTAAGTCAAACCAGTGGAAGCAGCCATACGCGCTCCCCAGGCTGACCAGTGAGGGAAAATTGGCAGCGAGCTGGTAGACAATCACCAGCAACCCGTTTGCAAAGTACACTGGCAGGTCCGCCAGCAGCATTCCCAGCCCATCCAGGGTCGACATTACTCACCGCCTCCAGGCAAAGAGCGCACCAGGGTCAGGAAAACCTGCAATCGGCCGCTGCCGTTCAAGGTCCGCGCGCGGGTATAAGGTGTACCGGCGGTTTGCACGGTCAGGGTCAGGTCGAAGGTGCCTGGGTCGGCGAACGGAACTTTCAGCAGGCTTGCAGTCGCCGTGCAGGTATTGCCGCTGCAGCCGGTCTCATACTTGCCACGACCTGGCACGAGATTGATGTTGGGGTTCTTCAGGCCGGCCTCGTACCATTTCCCGGCCAGGTCGGTGGTGATCCAGACCCGGCTGGCCGCGTCAAGCGACGCCTGGGCGGTCAGGTTCGTGATACGCTCCGGGTACTGGTCGATGTGCTGGCGGCACTCGTAGCCGACCACTTCTTCATCCTGCACGCCCCGGCTGCCGCTGGCAGTGGTGCAGTTGGTCGTTTCGCCGGCATTGGGCGCGCGGCAGACATCTTCCTTTTTCTCCACGCGCTCATACCAGGTCCGGACGACCGGCGGGATGCTGACCGAAACATGGACATCCGCGCCCCGTTTTTCGGGATCCTGACCGATGACCAGCGGTTTTGCCGGTTCCGTTTTGATAATCGAGAGCGATGGGCTGCCCTGGGAGATGGTCGCTGCCGGGCAGTTGATCGGTGTTGGCGGTGTTTTCGTTGGGTCATTTGGCTTCTTTGGTTGGACGCCTTTGCACCCACCCGGCACCTGGGTGCAGTTGATCGCCCCATTTTTATAGAGTAGCAGCCCCAGGCGTGGATCCATATCTGCGAAGGAGAGCGTCGCCAGGTCGGCGAGGAAGTCGAATCCGGAGAACCAGGTCCAGACGTTCTCATTGCCGTTGATCACCGACTGCCAGAAGTCGCTGGGGTTGACATATTCTGGGTGCTGGCTAGAAACCCTGTCCCAGTCGATGTTGTTGCCAAGGAGCGCACCCAATGCTTCCGCGGCGGCCATGCCACCGATGCCCACCTGGGAGGTCGCGTCGGCAAATCCGCTTTCGACCGGATTAGCGGCCATCATCACCAGGGTGAGGGGGGAGGGAAGAACGACGATATTGCCATCCGGGGTTTGGTAGCGATGGTAGTTGGCATCCAGATCGATTTCTGCGCCCAGGGGCAGCTGGATATCCATCCACTCAGCCGGTTCCGTAGACTCGCCGAGGTCGGTGAGGTTATCGAAGCGGATATTGCCGTTTTCATCGACCACCTCACCCCAACCAGATTCTTCCTCCTGCGCTTGGGCCTTGAGGATCGGCTGCGTCAGGTTGAAGACTAGCAGAAGGGCAACCGCCATGAAAAAGAAAGAACGACGAATAGAGGTATGGATCATGCCTTACTCCTTGGTGAAGCGTTCCGCTTCCTCGGGTGTCAGGAAGCGCTCGAACTTCCAAACGCCTTGGTCGACAACAACCAGAACAAACGCCGTATCACTGGTCTTCTCGCTGCCGGGCATGGGTTGATTGAGCTCTACCTGCACTTTCCAGACTTGTGTGGCTGCGTTTTTGCGAGCCGAGGCGGTTCCCTCGCTGACTTTCTGGATGGCTCTGGCTTGCGCTGTGATCTCAAATGGCTGGTCGTCAAATGATTGCCACAGTTTTTCCGCGCCCAGCTTGTATAAGCTGCAGCCGGCCTGGGTTGCGGTTTCGCACAGCTTCGCCAGCCAGGCGTCTTTCCCAGACTGGCTGGCGAAGCTGAAAAATGCCTGAGTGCCATCCACAGCAGCCTCCGCACCCAGGCGGTCATCGGGAGGGAGCCGGTCGAATTCGCTGCCAGCTTGGTTTGGATCGATGAGCGGCAGCCAGGAGCTGCGGGTCGAATAGGCGGCCCACGCTCCGGCCAGTAACAGGAGGAGAACCAAAACCTTGGGGAGAAAGTTGCTGAGTCGATGCATGCGCTATACCTCGAAAATGGAATCAAAAACGGCCCACGGGTGCTCGTGCTTCGGACGAGACACTACGTGGGCCGCTTCTGTAAGTGACGGGGAGACTACAATGCCTGGTTGGGCAAACGGTAAAAACGATATGCGGCTATGGAATTGGTGCTATCAGGTCATATCATAACGGGGCGGAGAATCCATGTCAACCGCATTGTTTGTAATCTAAGTTGATTACGTACATTTGTCAGGGTTTATTTGCATGAAATCATATATTGACTAGGAAGAGATTTTTATTGCGTGTCTAACTTCGCCTAACTTTCTTAAAGGATTCAACCTACTGATTCGAAGCGGAACGAGAGGAGGTCTATACGTACATATCGTGTTAATGTGTCTGGTGAAAAAGCAAATGTGCAGTTAGATTGTCCATATTGTACACTTTATTTGCACCCACTTGCACCACATTTTCATAAATCTTAACAAAAGGGAAGCATCACACTGGCCTCTTATTAGGGAGATCAGGTGTTCATATAACGCTACTTCTCACTTTTTATATCTTTAATTCTTATCGAAAATCGCACAGTTTTTAATCTATCAAAAGCGAATATCACTTTCTATGCTTATGGCGCTTTCGTATCTTTTGGGGGGCCGCTTTATTTTTTCCTAGTTTAGAAAATAAATGCTGAAAGGCTGCTGTAATACCATTTGTATGGGCATCAGTTAGCAACTCCAGTCGGATACGGAATTTCTCCTCATTACCCTGATCGCCTGCATGGTTGGCTTTTGTTACCAACTGTTGAAGAAGTTTGATTGTAGAAATTTGTAGTAATACGCTTTTCTGACGTTCCATAACTTGGCGAGTTTCGGTCCAGTTATTCGTGTTCAAAAAATCTGTCAACGCTTCAAACTCATTGGGCGACATAGCAACTATCCTGTTTGGTTCATCATTTATATTGGAAAATTTTTTTAAATAAGGAGACATTTGCATAAAAAGTTGCTGATCATTAGTATTGTTCTCTTCTTGGCCACCTCTCATTTTATTTAGTACTTTAAGATAATCTTCCACGGTAAGGCCTCTTTCATCAGTTTCTAGATTATGGGTTTCAAATAATGTAATTGCTTTATTAAGAAGAAAAACGGCTTCCGTAACATTTTTAGTGCTAAAAAATTTCATAGTCGCCAGTTCAAAGAGGGTATGGATTTCAGATGCGATCATACCTATCTGTTCATAAATTTGCAGCACCCGCTCCATAGTATCAATTGCAACTTCCATTTGACTTTCTCTATAATAGATTTCACTTAAGTTATGAAGAGTAGATGCTTCTCCTTCTAAGTTTTCAACTTCTCTTTCAATTGATAAGGCAAGTTCATAGTAATGTCGAGCCTTTTCAAGTTCATTATTATCAAAGAAGATGATACCAATATTATTAAGTGTAGTGGCTTCTGATTTTCGATCTCCCATCTCTCTTTGGATATGAAGAGCGAGATTACAATAACGAACAGCATCATGAGTTTGTTTAAGTGATTGGTAGGCAAGAGCAATATTTCCTAAAGATATTGCTTCACCGGGCTTATCGCCTATTTCCCTTCGAATTTTTAGAGCAGATTGATGGTATGTGAGTGCTTCTTTATATTGGCCCAAGTCATCATGAATCAATCCGATGTTATTAAAACTCGATGCCTCGCCTGCTCGATTCCCTTCTTTTTTCATAATATCGAGGACATGGTGGAAATTGTGTAATGCTTCCCTTAACCTACCAGTACTTCTTAATATGTTACCTATGTTATTTAGGCTTACTCCTTCATCCTTCCGACTTCCTATTTTCTTTGCGATAGTCAGACCACGTTTATAATATTCAAGAGCCTTATTCAACTTTCCAAAATGTTCATATACCATCCCAAGGTTGTTGATGATAGATGCTTCTCCGATTAGGTTTTTTTCATTTTGAGCAATGGCTAAAGCGCTTTGTAGTAGTCGCAAGGCTCTATAAGGTTGGCCAGTAGATTGGTAGATCACCCCAATTTGATTGGAAGCACGCAATTCTAATTCTAGATCCTGCCCCTGGGCAATTTCTAACGCACTCTCCATGAGTGCAATTCCATTAGTCACTTTACCTAGACGAATTAAGACCAATCCCCAAGATAACTGATACCATCCCAAATCTTCCTTAGGACAATATTCTAAGGCGCGCTCAAAATCCACCTCACATAAACGGGCAAGAAAAATTGCTTCGGGGCCTAAATCCAAAACTAAAGAAAGGTTTTTTATAAAATTAGCATATATTTCCCCAAACTTTAATTGCAAGTTACTTAGGGGTTCATCGACTGATAACACATGAAGAGCATAATTACGTATAGCTGGTTGTAACCTGTAATAAATAAAGCTATCTTGTAATGTTATTTCATTTCGCTGTAAAAGACTACGTTGATATAAGCTTAAGAGTTGCTTCGGTAAAACCGATTCTTCCACTTTTGAATCCGAATCTAGCAAAGCCACGGCGATATTTGGTAAAAAAGCAGCGTGGAAAATAGTAAGTCGAGTCAACAAATCCCTTAATTTTGGATCAAGAGTGCGAGTGCTGTAATCTATAGCAGCAAAAAGTCTGCGATGACGGTGTTGAAAACTTTTATACTTATTTTCTGCTTTTGATAATGTCTCATCAAGACCAAGTATAAAATCGTTTATTGAAGTTGATTGTTCATTAAATGAAATTCCCAATAGTATTAGGGAAAGTGGGTGGCCATCTACCTTTACACTCAATTTACATGCAAGATCAAAGCTTATTTCTTTATAGCGTTCGGGAACTTGCTGAATGAAGAGCTTTGCACCTTGTTCTGAAAGCAGCCCATCAAGCTCAAGACGCTCTTCTCCCGGCCAATCAAGCGTCCATCGAGAGGTAATTAGAAGAGTGGTCTGGGTGGCAGACAAGCTTTCACGAAGAAAGCCGGCTAATAAAACAGCTTCTTCACTACCTGCTTGCACTTTTTCAATGAGAGTTTCAGCATTATCGACCAACAACAGCATAGGCAGCCTGTTGAGCTTAAAAATCACTGCTCGTTCCAGTGCCTGTGGTTCGATAAATTCTCGGGTAGAAAGGCCGAGGAATTGAGCCAACCGTAAAACGAAATCATCTTTACTCATTAGTGATTCTAATGAGACCGCCAATACTCCGCCCGACCAGGCCCATACGCAGCGTTCGGCAATTTGACGTGCCAATGCGGTCTTACCCTGCCCGCCAGCTCCGTGTATCGTCACTAATCGCGGACGTACCTCTCCTGTTAATTTTTGGATAAGGTCCTTCTGCTCAGTAATGCGTCCCAGAAAAGTAGCCTCTACAGCAGGTAGATCAAATAAGTCCATCGGCATGGTAAGGTCATGGATAACTGATGAACTATCCTGCGGCACAAATCCACAGGCAGGCTCGGTCAAGCTAGTATAAATGACTGGCACGCCCATTGCCCATGACCGTTGACTCTGACGGGCCAGGCTTCGCCGGGCCTGGAACATGGCTTTTTCCACTGGCGTTCCACTCGACAGTTCTTCGTACAGCCGGCGGGTGAAAATCAGTGCATCCTCTTCGACAACCGAGACGCGCATGCCAATTGCATATGGGATCGCCTGGCCTACCAATGCCCTAGCTAGGTTGTGCATCCCGGTCTCGCCTGGTGTCGCGCTGACACAGGCGCTCAACACTGCCAGGAAGGTAGTTCCGTCTAATTCAGTTACATAGTCATGCGCGCTGACCGGCTGCAGCCCGCCCCGGTGGTCCTCAAAGAGGAGCACCGCCCCTTGCCGCCCCTGGACGCCGTGCCCGGTGAAATGCACTACACGTTGGCTCTGGTTGGCAAGACGCTTGCGTAGCGCATCCTGCGTGGCTGGGCGCACGCGCTCTAGCTTAATGCCGCGGCCTGCCTCACGCACTACCCCTTCCAGCCGCTTCCACTCGGCCTCCACATGCAGCGGCGCCACATGCTCATCCAGAGGATTTGCATGCACGGCGACAATCTGCAGGCCCTGGTTCAGCGGCGCAGGCGCCTGCCGCTGCTCAGCCGGCAGAGCACGCGTGATGGGTAGGTCCAGCGCCAGGAAACCTTCCGGGCGGTAAAGGTACTCCCAGGCGATGGCATCAACGGTGGTTTCGGCTGTTACTAGCCACAGCCGCCGGTCGGAACGGGTCAGCTCCTGCTGCAGCACCTCCGCTGCCAGCGAGCCCGACCGGAAGAGGGCAGCAAATAGTGCAGCCCCATAGTCGGTGGGATCTTCGAGCGGCTGCGGCAGTCGCCCAGATTCATCCTTACCGGGAATCACCGTCAACAATGGAAATTGGTGCGATACTTTGCTGTTGACCAACACTTCCACATCCTGGCCGGACTTGAGTGTGAGGGTAATTTCCATTGGAAATCCTTCAGGCGGCAAACACGATAGACAGGATCAGGGCAGCCAGGCTGAGGCAGCTCAGTCCAAATAGCCAGCTTCCAGCGCGGAACCAACTGTATTTGAGGTCCAACGCCCGGTTGAATTCACATTGCATTTCGCGAATCAGGTTGCCATCTCGCCGGGTGAACCGCCGCGGCTGGATCACTTTGAGCCCAGCGCCGGTTGAGGACAACAGCAGCAGCAGCGTTATGCTTATCAGGATCTGCGCGGGAGGGTTATCGTCCAGGTAAGCAGGGGGAAACTTGTCTCCAAAGGCTGAAAGCGCAAATAGCAGGCCAAGCAGAGTGGTTGAAAGCTCAATTATACGCTTGCCGGCCTCGTTAAGAAACTCCAACTGCTTCTTCTCAACTTCATCAAAGAAGGTCACTAGGCGATCTTGTTCACTAGTGGGGAGCTTGCCAGTAATCGGCTGTGGCTGCGTGTTCATTTGTAACCCTCTAGGTCCACTTCGGCAGTCAGGGCTTTGCCGCAGTGGGTACAGTGGAGATAGAGCGTATCTAGCGGATGCTCCATAGTCGCCGCCATAAAGATCGGACGCTCTTTGACCGCCTTACGTTTGTCAAAGTAGCAGATACGCTGGCAGTGCGGGCAGCTGACGGCGAAAATATGCTTGCGGTCCGGGTTGATGAGCGGGGTGTTCGGATTCAGAAAGTGATCCAGTACTGACTGCGCCAGCGTGCGCATATTACCGATTTCATCATTCTGAGCACGGTCTTCTAGCAAGGCCCGGGCATCCGCGCGGTAGTCTGGTTCTTGCATCTTTTGGGCGAGGATTAGAATCGCTTTCCTTCGTTCGCGGATATAAGGGTGTTTACATAGCTCTCGCAGTTCGTCCATATCTATAATCATCTTGTCCTCCAAGGTGTACGTCACACGTTCAACAATCTCTGTCCAGACCGGTCGTAGTTCTTCTGGTACAAATTCTTTTAAGCTGTAGGGTGCATCTCCCAACAGCCACAGTTGAATGGCGCAGACCAGCCGGTTGATTGCATCATTCTCTTTGGGCCGGCTGGCCACTTTCCACCTCATTTGCACCCACTTGCATCATCTAAAATCGAATGTTAAAGAAAGGGGAGCAGCACTTTAGCCAAGATCCAGTAGGTAGCCGATTTTTATAATTTCCTCTACGACCTGCTGTTGATTTGACGAAAAGGATGATAATGAATTTTACACGAATTTGTCATCAAAAACAGCGGACCTTGTTTATTGTACTCAAAAGAATCCCATGAATTGCATTTATACTGATGACCCTTGTTTTCTATATGTTGGTTTATCAAAAGCGGTGATGGTCAAAGCACAGCGGTAGTCACTTGTTTACTTTTGCTGGCTGTAGTGTTCCCTATGGTAGTACGAATTGTCGAAAAGATAGCGCAAGATTTTTTCTGTAAATTCTTTCAGGATATCCCGTTGGTTTCTTAAGGTTCAAGTTGCAAGAGGGCTGTGGATATGTGGACGGGACTTGCACCGCCCACATATCCACAGCCAAG
>JAEYTI010000040.1 GCA_023434145.1 Chloroflexota bacterium
GCCCTCACAAAACCCACAAAAACCGCCAAGCCTGAAGAGAATGGCCCTGCTGACGCTATGACGATCAAAGACCGTATCGATGTGATCCGCCGCGCGCTGCGCGAGTTTCTGGCCCTGCCGAGCCTGATCATCTTTCTGTTCATGCTGCTGGCGGTGATCGCGTATATGTTCGAGCGCAGCGAGCTGACGCTGTACTCGCCCCTGCGCGATTTTTTGGAGGCCCGCATCTTCGCGGATGCGCAGGCTACCAGCGAACTGTTGAGCACCATAGCCGGCAGCATCATCACCGTCACCTCCATCACCATCACCTTGATGCTGCTGATCCTCCAGCAGACGGCCTCGACCATGTCGACGCAGGTGTTCGACCAGTTCCTGCGCCGCCGCTCCAACCAGATCTACTTTGGATTTTTCATCGGCCTGGCGCTGTACACCCTCATCACCCTGGCGACGGTGGACGAGCCATTCAATCCGATCTTCGCCGCCGCCCTGGCTTACCTGATGACGGTCATCGCGCTGTACCTGCTGATTTTGCTGTTCTATTCCACCATCCACCAGATGCGCCCGCCGGTGATCATCCAGGCCATCCACGATCATACCCTTTCGGCCCGCGAGCGCCAGCTTGAGCTGATCTTGCAAACGCGCCGCAAGCCCGACTTCACCGCCGGTGTGGTAGAGCCGGTGCCTGCCAACGCGCATGGGTTTGTCACCCGCATCAACGCATTGGCGCTGGCAGAAATTGTACGCGATACCGACGCGGTAGGGGAGGTGGTGCTAAACGTCTCCATTGGCAGTTTTGTCGCCTTTGGCGACCCGATCGCGGAGGTGCGGCTGGTGCAGGAGGCAGAGGACGAGACCGGCGAGAACGGTATTGATGCGGATGAGAAGCTTCAGCGGCGTGAAAAGCTCCAGCGCCGCGTGCGGGGCGCGGTGTACCTGGAGCGCTCGCGCGATCTGACCTCGGACCCCGCCTACGGCATCGCGCAGTTGGAAAACATCGCCTGGACGGCCACTTCAACCGCCAAGTCGAACCCGAACCCCGGCCAGCAGGTGATCTATATTCTGCGCGACCTGATGGCGCGCTGGGGGGACGAAGAACCCCACCAGGCCGAGAAGGACCCGCTGCCGGTAGTCTACAACGATAGCGTACTGCTCGATCTGCTGGGCGCGTTTGAGTCGCTGACGGTGGTGGCCTCCACGTCGAAGGAGCACCAGATCCTGGCGGAGGTGCTCAATGCCTTTTCTACACAGTACACGCGCCTGCCAGAGGCGTGGGTAGCCCCGGTGGAGGATGCGATTGATCGCATCCTCACCACTGCTGGGGAGCATACCCTCACCCGCACGCTGGAGGTGGCGCTGGCGCAGTTGTCCGAGGTGCTGGAAGCAGCGGAGCAAGCGGAACTGGCGCAGCGCGTGCAGGCTTTGCTAGATCGGATGCGCGTGCGGGGTAAAATTTAGTATTTCTCCGCCTCCACAATCCATTTTCCCGACTCTGCTGTCCAGGGCGACCGGTCATACGAGCCATACTCTTTTGTGATCCTGAACCCCGTGTCTTGCAGGAAGGCCGTTATTTCTTCTCGGGTGTAGATTTGCAGCGAGAAGTTGTGCGAGAACTGCTCCACCTGCGCCCCGCGCTGGATAAACACCTCCTGCTCGATGGTCACGCGGCGGGTAGGGGCGTCGTAGATCGTGCGGCCCTCTTTCCAGGTGCGGGTAAAGGTGGGATGGAGCCCGGTATCGGTGGGGGAGACGAACGTGTCGAACCGCCGCCGCTCGGTAGCCCAAGACTCTGCGGTTGGCTGCCACAGCTCCAGTGCCAGCCCGCCGCCCGGGTGCAGGTGACGGCCCACCGAGTGCAGCGCCGCGCGGAACGATTCCGGCGTAAGCAGGTGGTTGAAGTCTGATGCAAAGGCAAAGTCATAGGCTGGCGGCTCCAACTGGAGCGCGGTTACGTTGCCAATGGTAAAGCGCAGCCCGGGCAGGTCTGCGTAGCGGCGGCGCCCTTCCGCAACCATCTCGGGGATCAGGTCTACAGCGGTTATGGTGAACCCGCGCCGCGCCAGGATGGCAGCCATCTCGCCGGTCGCCGCCATTAGTGCCAGCGCCCTGCGCCCGTATCTGCCTGCCAGCGCCTCCCAAAAGGCTGCCTCTTCCGTGCGGTCTCCGGCGAAATATGCCCACACTTCCGCGTGGCGCGCGTAGCTGTCCATACCTGCCATACCCTCTCTCCGTGAACGGTGCTGTTGTCAGATCGCCCTACCATGCACAGTATAAAGCCGGGTGCGCGGAAAACACAAGAGGGAGGATCCCTTCATTGGGATCGTTCTGTATGGCAATCTTTGCTAACCAATCGGAACCATCCCTCCTACGCTTGGCAGGCGGGCGAAGACCGCAATTCAGAGAAAAAGCACCCCGCGGAACTGTCAATTAGTACTAGATGAAATAGATAAACTTCTCTACAATAGTGTCACATATACCTCCTTGTTTCCAGGCTCCGTACAATTTCAAAGGAACAACGCCAACAATGAACACCGATACCGTACCTTGCCGCAAGGCCTGCCGCCGCATTGGCCCAGGCCTGTTTCGCTGTACCTTCTTGCTGCTGGTTCTCCTGCTGTCACTGCTGCCTGTTTCGGCAGCCGTAGCCAAACCGGGCGACCTCGATCCAAACTTCCTCGAACCGAATCCCACCGGGACCGGGCCGGTTGGCCACGTCTATGCGGGGGCATCGGTTGTGCAGCCGGATGGGAAGATCATCGTCGGCGGCACGTTTACGTCGTTCACCGGGCAGCAGCGCTATAAGATTGTCCGCCTCAACGCGGATGGTTCACTGGACGATGCGTTTGCGAAATATATGGTCCTCGACTATGGTGTTTCCGCGCTGGCCCTGCTTCCAGATGGGAAAATCCTCGTCGGCGGATCGTTTTACACGATCGGTTCCAGCACGCCCGTCAACCACATCATCCGGCTCAATAGTGATGGCACCCGCGATACAACGTTTCAATCGCAAATCGTCGTTGTGACCGGAACGAACGCCACGATGGTGACCGTCATTGTGCCGCTGGCCGATGGTGATCTGCTGGTCGGCGGTAGATTCAGCAGCGTTGGCGGCGTTGCACGAGGGAACATCGCCCGCTTGAATGCCGATGGCTCGCTGGATGCCGCCTGGATGGATGGCGTAGCAGAGACTGGCACAAACGGCATCGTAAACGCCATGCTCGTGCAGCCAGATGGCATGATTCTTATATCGGGCCAGTTTACCCAGGTCAATAATACGCCGCGCGGGCGACTCGCGCGCCTCGAACCGCACGGCAGCCTCGATAATTCGTTTCTGTACACAGCAGAACCCGGCGCGAACGGCATGGTCCTGGCGCTGGCGCTCCAAATAGATGGCAAAGTGCTGGCGGGGGGTGACTTCACCACCATGAACGGTACGGCGCGCCCTTATCTGGCCCGCCTGAATAGTAATGGAACGGTGGACACCTCATTTCAACCGGAGTTTGGGCTACCGGATTACGTGCAGATCCGGTCGATCAACTGGTTGGGAGATGATGATCTACTCGTCACCGGCAGTTTTTCCAAGGCCAACGGCGCGGATCGCGCCAATATCGTGCGCCTGAACGCTGACGGCACAAACGACGCGAGTTTTCATGCCAACAATACCGGGACGGACCGCTCTATCACCCGGGCATTGATTCAGCCGGATGGAAAAATGATTCTTACCGGCACGTTTACCCGCGTAAACGGCATGAACCGCAACATGGTTGCCCGTCTAAACGCCAACGGCACGCTCGACACCAACTTCCTGATCGCAGGCGCAAACCACGAGGTGAACGCAGTCGCCGTGCAGCCAGCGGATGGCATGGTGCTCATTGGCGGGCGGTTCAACGTGGTGAACGGGTTGAAACAGACGGGCATTGCGCGGCTGAACCCGGACGGCACAGTCGATACACAATTCACTTTCGCATCCGGCGGCGGGGTGAGCGGTGGCGGCGGCAGAGTCAACACGATCGCCCTGCAGCCGGATGGCGGCATTCTGGTAGGCGGCAACTTCACCAAAGCAGGCCACCGCGACGCGGGAAACTTTGCCCGCTTTGACCAGTACGGGAACCCCGACGCGACCTTCGATACCGGCGGGGCAAAGGGCACGGATGGCGAGGTGTACGGCATCGCGCTCCAGCCGGATGGCAAGATTCTTGTGGTTGGCAGCTTCCTGAACGCCGGTGAAGCGGCACGCAAGTACGTCGCCAGGTTCAACGCTAACGGAACACTGGATACCGCGTTTGTACCCGTCGACATTGACAAGATGGTGTATGCCGTGGCCGTTCAGCCGGATGGCAAGATCATCATCGCCGGCGAGTTTGGCACGGTGGGCGGGCAGCCGCGCGGCAGGGTGGCGCGCCTGAATGCCGATGGCACCCTCGATGAAGGATACTTGAATGGGGTGACCGGCGCGCAAAACGTCGTCCGCACCGTCGATCTCGACCCGCAGGGCAATGCCATCATCGGCGGCTGGTTCACCAGCGTGAACGGAGTGCCCTACAACCGCATCGCCCGCCTGAGCGTCACTGATGGTTCCCCAGATCCGGACTTCCTCAAGGATCTGACCGGCCCGGATAACGGCATCCGCACGCTCGAAGTGCAGCCGAGTGGTTCAATCGTGATCGGCGGCGAGTTCTTCCAGGTCAACGGCACGCCGTGCAAGCAGCTTGCCATGCTCAACCCCAACGGCTCGCTCAACAGCAGCTTCAACTGCCAGGGGGCCACGGGCTTTGGCAACCAGGGCTGGCTGAATGATCTGGAAATGTACCGGGGCCGTATCATCATCGGCGGCGACTTCACCAAGGTGCAGGGCCAGGAGCGCGGGCGCGTGGCCGTGATGGATGGGTCCAACCGCATCTACCTGCCCGCGATGGTGAAGTAAGAGAAGGTTCTCATCCCCCAATGCAGCGGAGCTGCATTGGGGGATGAGAACCTAATACAGCTTCTTGCCCTCTGCCAGCATTTGCACGAACTTTTCGATGCGGCGGGCGCGGGTTTCCGGCCGTTTTGCGTCGTGGATCTGGTAGAGGACGGCATAGCGGTTGGTGCTGTTGAGCGTTTCGAAGAAGGCGCGCGCGGCTTCGTTCTGATCCAGCGCCGCGCGTAGATCGTCCGGCACTTCCATGTTCTTCGGGCTATCGTAGGCGGCGTCCCAGCGGCCATCGGCTTTGGCCCGTTCGATCTCCGCCAGCCCGGCTGGGCGCATCATGCCCTCGGCGATCAGGCGCTCGGCCCGGCCGCAGTTGATCTTGCTCCATTTGCTGCGGGCGCGGCGCGGTGTGCATTTTTGAATGTGGTGGTTCTCGTCAAACTTCTTCGCCTGCCCGTCGATCCAGCCGTAGCACAGGGCCGCCAGCACCGCCTCTTCGTAGGTGACGCTGGGGATGCCCGAGCTTTTCTTCGCCACCTTAATCCACAATCCGTTGGCCGTGGCGTGATTTTCGTCTAACCACTGCTCAAATTCGGCCTGTGACGAAAACGCCATGACCGGATAATCGCTTTTTTCCGTCTGCATCGTCTCTCCTTGTGGTGAAATTTTATTGTGGCTTACCCGAAGCGGGCAAGGGGATATTCGGGCGTGGCTTACCCCCAATCCTCCAGCCCGCCCAACAGCCCCAGCCGCTTCATCACGCTGATCGCCCCCACCGTTGCGGAGGCCGCGAACGCGGGACCATCCTCTGAGGCCCACGAGCCATCGGCTGCCTGCCTGCGGATCAGTTCCGCCAGCGCAAAGCGGATGAAGGGATGCTCCTGCGGCAGCCCGGCGCGGCTCAGACAGTCGAGCGCCCAAGAGATCTGTGAGTCGGCCCATTCAGTAGCGGGTAGGGCAAGCAAATAGGCGAGGATTTTTTCGGTCTCCTGCGCATAGCCACCACCCGAAGCCAGCAGAAATGCGCTTGCGCCCAGCCAGTTATTGTGCAGGTAGCCCGGTATGGCTCCGTCGGCGCGCTGGTGCGATGCGACGAAGGCCACCGCGCGGCTGAAGGCCGGGTCGGCAGGCCCCTGCACCAACCCAAACCAGTATGCGGCGTAAGTGGTCAGGTACAGGCGCGTCGAAAGCTCCCCCGGCACAATCCACGGCGGCAGGTCGTGCTCGGGCAGGGTGGGGTTCTCGTCCAGGCCGCCATCCGGCTGCTGCATGGCGCGCAGAAAGTCGAAGGCGCGGCGGGCATAGTCGCTGTCCATCATGCCCAGCTCCTCGAACTGCCACAGCGCGGTGAGCGTGCTGTCGACGGCGCTGGGCGTCTCGATCTTCGGGCGCGAGGGGAAGCCGCCATCCGCGCGCTGGCTGTCGATCAGCTTTTTGTACGACTCGAGCGCCGGAGGCTCGCCCATCAGCAAATACAGCAGCCGCGCCCGCTCGAGGATCGTGCCGTGCTCGGTCACGTATTGGATCGCGGCAGTAAGGTTGATCGTTTCGGTCATAGATTGGATTATAAACGCACCTGCGCGGATGCAATATGGTTTTTATGGAGTAAATCGTTCGTTGGGGGTGCAACCACCCCCAACGAACGATTTACTCCATAAAAACTGAAAAGAGGCAGAAGTTATTCGACGCCGCCCTTCGCGGGCAGTAAATACGGCGCGTGTTCGCTCAATCTGCGGTGGCGGCGCCCGGGCGTGGCTACCAGCGCGTCGCTCGTTGGCAGATACGTCATGGTCGCCATTTGATGCCAGAAGCTGAGGAATGAGTACAGCAGCGACACGCCCAGGTTGTAAAACATCAACTGAATTACATCCCCATACTTCTCGTAGATCGTCACCTCGCCCCACTCATAGATGAAGTCAAACCGGGTAACGTAGGTAATATTTTTGATCTGCCCCGCGCTGAGGACCCTGCTGCGGAACGGATAGCGAAACAGGATCGTATCCCCAAGGATCGAGACCGAGTAAGGGACTACGAACAGAACCCCTGAGAAAATGATCAGGCAGAGGCCCAGCAGGCTCATCAACGTCTGGCCGGTGCTGCTGGTAAGCGCGCCGTTGAATCCAAAAAATGCCAGTGCAATGAGGACCACAGCCAAAAAGATGGCGGGGATCGGGCTGATGGTGAAGGTCAGATACTGGCCGGTGCGGAGTAGATCAGGGCGTGCATACATCAACAGGTGCAGCAGCACCGGCACGTTGCAGAAGGAAGAATTCACCCGGCAGGAGACATCACCATTGTGATTGCGAATGATCAGATCGGAGCTCCACACGCTCCCACGCATTTCGGCAATATCGTCCCAGAAGAGAAACTGCACCGGACGAAACAGCCGGAAGATCGCGATTCCCTCCTGGTAGAGATAGAGATTATTGAAGGTCTCCAGAAAAATCCGCAGCGGGAAGATCAGGGCAAAACAAAGGCCCACGTATAGCAAGAGCATCGCATCCCATGGCCCCCAGCCGACATAAAGCGGCAGGAAAAAGAACGCTATCGGGATCAGGCAAAGCACAGCCATCCACCAGCGTTCAAAGCGTGAATGCCCGACAAAGTAGAGGTTTTTTTCGTCAATCATCGCGGCGCTCGGCTTCAGTGTAATGGAATTGCAAGATCTATTTTGAGGGAGGTTTGATGATGATGCAAGCCGGAAGGGCTGAGCAGTTGTGGGTGGCCTGGCGGCTGTAGCTCGCGCAGACCAAGTAGGCTAATAAAAACCAAGGCTGTGCGCGAGCGTCTGCCACCAGGCATAACGGTCGGCGAACCAAAGAGCCACAACAGCCCATCGGGAGAGGGGGGCGCGGTGGAACTGCGATATGGAGTGAGAATCCTATCCCTCCGCCGACTTCCACTCGCTGGCCTGATCGATGGCCTGGATATCTTCCGCGCTGAGCTGCACGTCCACGGCCCCCAGCAGATCCTGCAATTGCTCGACTGTGTTGGCGCCGATGATGGGCGCGGTGATGGCGGGGCGGTGCAGCAGCCAGGCCAGCGCCATTTGCGCCACCGTGGCGTTATGGGCTTTGCCGCGCTCTTCCAGCAGGTCAATAAGCTGGAAGTTCTTCTCGGTGGCGTATTTTTGCAGCTCCTTGGCGCGCACGCTGTCGGGCGTGCTATTGCGGCGGTATTTGCCGGTGAGGAAGCCGGCTTGCAGCGGGCTGTACGGAATCACGCCCACGCCCTGGTCTAAACAAACCGCCTCGTGCTCGCGCTCGAAGTTGGCCCGCTTCACCAGGCTGTAGGGCGGCTGCGAGCTGATAAAGCGGTTGAGGTTATACTTCTCGCTGATCGCCATGGCTTTCATCAGGCGCCAGCCCGGCTCGTTCGAGCAGCCGATGTAACGCACCTTGCCCGCGCGGATCAGGTCATCCAGCGCGCGCAGGGTTTCCTCCTGTGGGGTATCGTGGTGGGGCCAGTGCGTCTGGTACAGGTCGATGTAATCGGTTTGCAGGCGGCGCAGGCTGTCTTCCACGGCTTTCATCACGTGGCCCCGGCTCAGGCCGTCGCCGTTGGGGCCATCCCACAGCCGCCCGTTGAACTTGGTTGCCAGCACGATCAGGTGGCGGTTGCCGCGCTCGTGCATCCAGCGCCCGATGATCGTCTCGCTCTCACCGCCCTTGTTGTTCTGGTACCAAGCGGAATAGATGTCGGCGGTGTCGATGAAATTGCCGCCCGCCGCTGTAAACGCATCCATCACACGGAACGAGGCAGCCTCGTCCGCCGTCCAGCCAAACTGCATGGTGCCCAGGCACAGCGGTGAGACCTTTAAACCAGAATGACCCAGCCTGCGATACTGCATTGTATTCCCTCCTCTATGGTTTTTGGCTCTTATCGGGTGTGCGTGGGTTGTTTTGTCGGGCTGGCAGCGCCAACCCGGCAAAACAACCCATACTTATTTGATGTTCTTCCCCAGCAGCGGCCCGCGCACGGTGATGGTGGTGCCCGCCCCCGGTTTGGAGGTGATGACAAACGCTCCGCCCACGGCTTCTACGCGCTCTTTCATGCCTGCCAGCCCAAAGTGGCCGCCCCGGGTCAGTTGACCGTAATCTTTCGGCGCGTGAAAGCCCGCGCCGTTGTCGCGCAGATCCAGCACAAAGTGATCCGCGTCGACGGCGTAGCGCACCCACACCTTCGTCGCTTCGGCGTGGCGGAAGATATTGTTCATGCCTTCCTGGAACACGCGGAAGAGGGTCAGGCAGGCCTGATCCGAGAGCCGCACGCCGCCCTCGTCCAGATCCAGCTCGATCTCGGTTTCGGGGTAGCGCTCGCGCAGGTCTTCCGCGTGCATCATAATGGCGCGGGTGATCCCAAACCGGATAATCGACGGCGGGCGCAGATTATTGACCACCTCGCGCAGCTCGCGGACGGCGCTCTTTACGTTCATGGAGATCTGGTTTAGTTCCAGGTTGAGGGCGGGGTCTGCATACGATTCTTTGAGGAATTGAATGTTGAAGGCGGTGCTGGCAAGTGTCTGGATCGGGCCGTCGTGGATATCGCGGGCGATGCCCTGGCGCTCCTTTTCGCGCTGGTCCATCAGGCGGCGCTGCACTTCCATGCGGGTTTCGGCTTCCTCGCGCTCCATCTCCAGCCGCTTCTGCTCGGTGATGTCCATAATCGCCACCGCACCGCCGATGATTTTGCCGGCGGCGTCGCGCACCGGGGCGCCGCTGTTCACCACGTAGCCGGTTGAACCGTCAAACCGCTGGATGCGCAGGTACTGGCCGATCACCGGCTGGCCTTCACGCACGGCCTGCGCCGACGCCCATTCTTCGGGTTCGACTCGCTTGCCGGTGTTCACCCACCAGGCCTTATACAGGTCGTAATCCTCCACCGATTCTGTCTTCGGGGGGCTGCCCCACACCGCATCATACGATGGGTTGCTTGTAAGCACGCCGCCCTTCTGATTGTAAATCGCAAGGCCCACCGGCAGTGCTTCCGTCACGGCGCGCAGCAGGTTGCGCTCGTTAATCAGATCGATGTGCGCTTTTGCCAGCTCGGCCTCGGCCTGCTTGCGGTCTTCCAGCTCGGCTTCCAACTGCTGGCGCATGGCCACCTGCTCGGTCGTCTCTTTCGAGAGCACCAAAATACCCTCGATCTTGTCATCTGTGCCATAGAGGGGGGTGTAGCTGAAGGAGTAGTAGGTCTCTTCGAGACCGCTGCCTTTGTTGGTAAGCCAGAATGCATCCGTGACATTGATGGATTCTCCCGTACGGAACACATGATCCAATAAGGGAATTGAACTTTCGGCGCTTTCCGGCCAGATCTCCGCAACCGTGTAACCAACAAACTCATCTACGGTTGGGAACAGCGCGCGCTGCGCGGGATTCGCCAGCATAAAGCGGTGCTCTGCACCCTTTAGCATGGCAATGCCTATTGGCGAGAAGTCGATCAGCCGTTCCAGCAGATCTTTCTGCACCCGAATCTCCTCGGTAAGGCGTTCCCGTTCGGTCTCAATCCGCTTTTGTTCAGTGATATCCACCAGCGTCGCGAGCAGGCAGTCCTCGCCGTTCACCTCTACAGATGTATAGGACATCAGCGCGGTAAGTTGTTCACCCGATTTGCGGTGTACGAACACTTCATAATTGATCACCCTGCCTTCGTCCCGTACCTGTTGAATCAGCTTGCCGCGCTGGCTAGCATCGGCATACAGGCCCAGACCGAGCGTCGTGTTGCCGAGCAGCTCTTCTCGGTTGTAGCCCAGCAGTTGGCAGAGCTGTTCGTTTGCGTCAATATAGCGCCCATCTGCAAAACTGGTAATCGACATGGCCAGCGGGCTGGAGTGAAATGCTTTGGCAAATTTCTCCTCCGATTTTTGCAGCGCAATTTCCACATCCATCCGCTCGGTGATGTCGAAGCTGCTGCCGGCCATCCCAAGGAAAACCCCGGTCTCCGAGAAGCGCGGCTTACCGTGCGAGTCGATCCAGCGCCACTGGCCATCGTGCCGCAGCACCCGCCCTCGCGCTCGGAAATGTTTTTGCTCGCGAATGCATTCCAGGTAAGCGGCCACATAGTTGTCGATGTCTTCCGGGTAAACCAGCATCTGCCAGGACTTGTCCTGCACTTGCTCTAAGGTAGCGCCGAAAAAGTCAGTGTAGGCTTTGTTGATGAACTCGATCTGGTCGTTTGCATCGGTAACCCAGATGATCACCGGGGTGCCATCGGCCATGGCGCGGAAGCGGTTCTCACTTTCGCGTAGGGTTTCGCTCGCGCGGCGCAGGGCTTCTTCTGCACGCTTGCGCTCGGTGATCTCCTCTGCCGCCACGCTGATGTGGGTTATCCGGCCGTTCTCATTCTTAATGGGTATCCAACGCTCGTTCCAAACACGCTCGACGCCGGGTTGGGAGGGGGAGGTGCCGTGTATTTCAAAATCGAGCAGCGGCTGGCCAGTTTCGAGAATTTGCCGCAGCGCGGCTTCGGCCTGCTCGCCGACGTCTGGCACAACTTCGCGCGGTGTTTTGCCAATGTGATCTTCCACCGGCACGCCATTCATTTCGGCGAGCTGCTGGTTCAGCCGCACCCAGCGCAGCTGATCATCTAAGACGCACAGCCCAACGGGTGCTGTGGCGTACAGCGCTTCGATTTCGGCGAGCTGCTGGCGGGCCTGGGCTTCACTTTTGCGCAGTGCCTCCAGCGCGGTAACGCGCTCTGTTACATCTTCGCTCAAGGCAAAGATCCAGTCACGCGCGGGGTAAATTTTCACCTCATAATACCGCTGCGAGCCATCCACCGGGTGCATCCAGCAGTTCAAATGCGTTTGTGTCTCATGCGTGGTAATGGCGCGGGTGTATGCCGTGTGCAGATCGCTGCCCACCAGGTGGGGATACAACTGCTCGAAGGTCTTGCCTAAAGCCTGATCGTTGGGCACGTGGCTGGCCACTTCAGCGGCGCTGTTGCGAAAAACGAGCCGCATCTGCGAGTCGAGCACGACCAGCGGATTGGTGAAGCTCTCGGCCAGCTCGCGGTATTTGGCCTCGTTTTCCTCCAGCACCGCTTCCAGGTCTCTCCGGCGCGCAGTGAGATCCTCCTTGCGGCGGGTGCGGGCAAGGTTGACCACACAATCGCGGATATTCTCCAGGTCCTGCCCCAATTCTTGCTGGCGCTCAGGAGCGAGGCTGGCAAGCTTTCCTTTGAGATGATCGAGAAGTGAATGGATCTGGTCTGTTTGTGATAACAGGGTCGATTCAGCCATAACGTACCCTCCCGAGTTAATTCTATATTCAATTATGAATAATATCTATAAATTGTAGACCCTGTGTTCCTGTTCGGCGGCAGCCCTGCCCTTATAGGCTCTTTCCCAGCAGCATCCCCAGCCCCACAGCGATCAGCCCGGTGATCGTGCTGCCAAACGCATAGACCAGGCCCAGCAGCCACTGCCCGCGCTCGATCATCTGAAAGCTGTCGTAGGTGTAGGTAGAGAAGGTGGTATAGGCTCCGCAAAACCCAACCGTGAAAAAGAGCCGCCAGCGCGGGTCAATCACCAAGTGCTCAGTTGTGACGGCCAGGAGGAAACCGATCAGCAGGCTGCCGCTGAGATTGACCAGAAACGTGCCGTACGGAAACGCGATGCCCCACTTTTGCGCCGCCCAAATACTGATCCAATACCTGGTATTTGCGCCGAGAACAGCGCCGATCGAAATAATCATCATACGTTCAACAATAGAGCTGCTGATTGGGTTCAATGGTTCCTCTCGGGGTCAATAAAAAAGCTTCTACCGTAGACAAAGTATCGATCCGAAAAATCTTTTTATGTTGGTTGATTGTGCGGTTACGTCGCACAATCAACCAACATAAAACAATTTTCAGATAGGTTCTCGTCACTGGCAGAAGCTATCAGCACGAAGGCGGTTGGGGGAAGCGAGCTTCATCGCTCCATTCGATTGCTGTGATTATATCACGTGATCCGCTCGCCAAAAATTTGCCAGCCGCGCTCTTTTGCCGCGGCGTACAGCCGCTTATCCGGGTACACGGCGACGGGGTGGTCGGCGTGTTCGAGCAGGGGAATATCCATGGCGGTGTCGCCGTAGGCGTAGTCGACACGGGTGACGTTGAGCCGCGCCAGCACCTCCTGAATCTTGCGCTCGCTGGCGACCAGATCGGACGCAAGGCGGGCCTGCCCATTTTCAAAGCACATGGGCGTGCCGATGGCTTGCGCCCCAAAGCGGCGGGCAAAGGCCTGGGCAATAGGCTCGACCACGCTGCTGGCGACGTATACCCGCGCGCCCTCTCGCGCATGCTCGCTCAAGCGGGCGATCACGTCGGCGCGGCGCTTGCGCCACAGGTTATGTTCCACCGCCCACTCGGCAATCTGATCGTATTTTTCGGGCGTTATGTTGCGCACCCAGCCCAGGCTGTCGACCATGAGCCGCTGCCCCCACGGCTGCGGGTCGAGGAGGCCAACTTTGCTGAGCAGGTAGCCGGGGATCATGCTTGCAAAGTGCCAGCGCGCCTGGCTCTTGCTCTGGTTGTGCCGGATCCAGTCCACCAGCCCCAGTATTGGCGAGCCGGTGGTGAGCGTACCCATCATATCGGAGATGACAATCATAGCGGGTTCCTTTCGTTCGGCCTTTGCCCCTGTTACAATCAGCGGCGAGGTGATCAATGCGCAACGTTCTCATTGTATCTAAAAACAGCGCGGATTATACCCGCCTGATCGAAGAAGCACATCTGCCAGATGCCCGCCTGATCGCTCCTGCCCAGGCAGCCGAGGCCGAGATTATCTTCGGCGAGCCGAACCTGATCCGCCCGCTGATGGAGCGCGAGAACCAGGTGCGCTGGGTGCAGTCGACCTGGGCGGGCGTCGAGCCGCTGCTCGATCCATCCCTGCGCCGCGATTACACCCTCACTAATGCGCGCGGGGTGTACGGGCGGCTGATGGCGGAATTTGTATTCGCCTATCTGCTGCTGCACGAGCGCAAGATCCTGCAGCGGCTGGAGGCGCAGCAGCAGCGACGCTGGGATGCCACGCTCACCGGCACGCTGCAGGGCAAGACCATCGGCCTGCTGGGCGTCGGCTCGATCGGCGCGGAGGTGGCGCGGACAGCCAGGTTCTTCGGCATGGCGGTGCGCGGCTACACCCGCGCTAGCGAAGACTCGCCGGATGTGGATACCTACTACCACGGCGAAGACGCGCTCCTGGAGTTTGCCCGCGGGCTGGATTACCTGATCAATATTCTGCCCGGCACGGCAGCCACCCGCCACGTAGTGAGCGCCGGCGTGCTGGGGCAGCTCCCGCCGCACGCGCTGTTCTTCAACGTCGGGCGCGGATCGGCGGTGGATGAGGCCGCGCTGGTGAGCGCGCTGCGGGCAGGTAGAATCGCCGGGGCCGTGCTGGACGTGTTCAACGAAGAGCCGCTGCCCGCCGAGCACCCGCTGTGGAGCACGCCGAACACCATCATCACCAGCCACACCTCCGCCCCCAGCTTCCCGGAAGATATCGCGCGGCTTTTTGTGGAAAACTACCGGCGCTACGTGGCAGGGGAGGGGCTGATGTATGTGGTCGACTTTGAGCGCGGGTACTAAAAATCATCCTTTTCTTGATCCACAATACATCCTATAATTTGAAACAGATTTTCTACCAAACAATATATGTGGTGGTTGATTGAACGTCAATCAACCACCACATATATCATAACCACATGCAGGAGGCATCCGATGAGCGAGGTCAAATACAGCCCAGAAGAAGCAGGCCAGCTTCTCTTATCGCTGGTGGGGGATTGGGAAGGCACCAACCGCACCTGGTTCGAGCCAGACAAGCTGGCGGATACTTCGCCCATCCGTTGCACAATCCGCCAACTGCCGGGCAGCAATTTTCTCATCTACGAGTACCAGAGCAGCCTGAACGGCGATGCATTCCAGGGCATGGCGCTGATTGGCTATAACGTCTTCAAAGAGCAGTTCGAGATGGCCTGGGGCGATGCCTTCCACCAGAGCGGACACATAATGTTTTGCACCGGTCCGGGGTTAGAGCGCGGCTTTATGGTGACGGGCCAGTATACCTATGATGCCGCACAGCCCGCCCTGGACTGGCGCACGCAGTTCCAGGTAGTCGACGCGGATCACTTGACCATCACCATGTTCAACAACTACCCGCCCGGGAATGAGTACAAGGGCGTCGAGGCGGAGTACCACCGCGCCGGGGTGTAGCGGCAGGGTAGTAGCCGCAAATCCACCTTAGCCTGGCGGTTGAAACCGCCAGGCGAAAAACCTATCCCAATTTGAGATTGTGGTGCGAGACGTAGTCTCGCACCACAATCTCAAATTGGGATAAAAACTAAGAGAATTTATTAAAAAACCTGCGGATATCCACAGTTGTGCGCAGGTTTCTTTTTTGTTATTGTTAGCGTGCACAAGGCAAACAATACAGCACAAACATTTTGGAGAACCAGAGCGGCACGAAGCATGTTGAATCGTCCCATCATTTTGACTTGGACGAATGACTGGGGGAGAAAGTTTGGGAACTATGGAACCATTCCTCAATCGGCAATTTGAAGTAGGGGACCGGGTAACCGTCCAGAAGAAGTCGCAGGAGCTGTGCGCTCTGCTGACCATCTGGTCGTCGTGCTATCCGGTGATCTATACGCGCAAGGCGGCCCAGGTAGCCAACATGGTCGCCACGGCGCTCCCCGAACTCCCCATGCCCTTCATGCTGCTCGTCGGGAAAATCATCCTTTTCATCTACGCAGTTCATTCCATCACAGACGAGCGGATCATCCCCTACGCCGAATTTCTGCGCGTAGGGGAGGGCTGGGATATCATTGCCCGCGGCGGCAAAGAGATCGTCCCCGAGCCGGGTGACGACCTGGGCGTTGTTCTTTCTGGCATTCGCACAGAGATGAACGATCTGCCGCTCTTCCCCCAACTGCGCGACCTGTGGGGCCGCCGTTTGTGGGCGCTGCTGCTGGCAGTGGCACAGGACTACCTGGATGGTTTGAACAGCAAGGCGCGCGGCGCCGATGCGATGCCCAAGCTCGACGAGTACCTGCTGGGCGGCGTTCACAGTGGCGGCTTCCCGCTCTGGGGAACCTCTGCCCTGGTGATCCTCAACGAAGAAGAGATGCTGGGGCATATGGACGTTGTGAACGAGACCATCCTCCAGACGGGCTCTGCCGTGCGCCTGTATACCGACGTGCGCACCTATGAGAAAGAAGTGCAAGAAGGCAATATCAACGCGGTCGCGATCGTTCATCACGATTTGATCAACAGCCGCCTCAACCGCTCCTCGCCCGAACGGCTGGAGCACGCCAAAGAAATTGTGCTGCACCTGGCCGACCAGTACGCGCAGAAATGCATGGATATGGTTGACCAGCCCTTTAGCAAAACTGGGCAGTTTGAGCAGATGATCCGGCGGACGCTGGCCTTCCACGCCCACCTCACCGGCTCAAACCGAAGCCAGTCTTTAAGCCGAGCATTTTCCGCAGTCGATACCAGAACCTGCATCCAAAGCCGGTAACGGGGTGGCGCAATCCCCAGCGCCACCCTACACCCCTCCGGCACCAGCCCCGGCGACTGTTCCCCTGCATCCCGGTATGGCACATTCCCCTCCGGCTCATCCCCTGGAGCCGGTAGGGGAACCGTGCGGGATGCACCCATTCTTTTGTGACCACTCCGCCTTTGCCCAGAGCGAAACCCATGGCGGCAGTCGGGCTTCACGGGGGTGATTGGCGAGCAGCCTAAACATAGTGGTGTCCCCATCATCGCGCTGCTCGCCGACCCACCGCCTCACCCCCCCAGCCCCCTCTCCATTTTCCAAGTACGGGAAAATGGAGAGGGGGTACCTTGTTTCGCTCAGGTATTGGTTTGCAAGGCCTCCCCCTCTCTGGTTTTGCGGGTAGCGCTTTCGGCATCAAATAAAGAACCCCACAGCAAAACTGGAGAGGGGGCTGGGGGGTGAGGCGTTCTTTTACAATATGCCGATTTCCTTTGCCTTCATGGCTGCTTCGAGGCGGCCTTTGGCGCCCAGCTTGCGCAGGATGTTGGTGATGTGAAACTCAACCGTGCGCTCCGACATTTGAAGCTGTGTTGCGATCTCGCGCGAGGTGCCACCCATTGAAATGGCATGCAGCACTTGCAGCTCGCGCTTGGTGAGCTGGCTGTTGTTGGGCGAATCGCTGACCAGGATGTTCGACAGCCGGTCCGATACGCCGGGGCTGAGCCAGGTGTCGCCCAACTGTACAGCGCGGATGGCCTCGGAGATGACCATTGGGTCTTCATCTTTGAGGATATAGCCATTCACCCCGGCCTTGAGCATGCCGATGATGGTAGGGATATCGCCGTGCGCCGAAAGCACCAGGATACGGCAGAAATCGGCCTGGACTTTTAGCTCCTTCACAATGTCGTTGGCGCGCTTGCCGGGCATGTGGATATCCAGCAGCAGGATATCAGGCTTTAGCGTGTAGACCAGTTGGAGCGCGTCATCACCGTTTAACGCTTCACCAACCACTTCCAGATCATTGTGACGGGTTAGCTCATTGCGAACCCCCGAGCGAACAATAGGATGATCGTCTGCGATGATGACACGGATGCTCATAGTATTTTCTCTTCTTCCTGTTTGGTTTATTTATGCCTGAGCTTGCGCGTTCCAGTGGGTTGATTTTATATGGCGCTTACCACTGCCGAACTCCGCGCCGCATACAGCGGGATCCACGCGGAGAGGCGGCAGCCCTTGCCCGATTCTGATTCGATGGTCATTCTTCCGCCAACAGCTTCCACCTGCTCCTGCAAACCGATCAGCCCGAAGTGCTGGTGCGCAACCAGTACTTCCAGCGTGTCCGGCGGGTCGAAGCCCTGCCCATCATCCTCGATCAACAGCGACAGACCCGTCTCGGGGTCTACGTGCAGGTCGATGATGGCGGTGTTGGCTTCGGCATGCTTCTGAATGTTGATCAGCGCCTCTTGCATAAAGCGGTAGATGCACAGCGCTACGTCGTCGCGGATCTCGTACGCGCCGCAGTCGGCCCGGTTGAAGAAGATTTCGAACGCTACCTGGCTTTTGATTTCCGTGATGCGCGCTTCGAGCGCGGGCACGAGGCCCAGCGCGTCGAGGGCAGGGGGGCGCAGGTCGGCGCAGATGCCGCGCAGCTCTACCAGGCTCTCGTGCAGGTCTGAGCGGATGTTCTCCAACTCTTCGGAGGTCTCGGGGTCGTTGCGCGCGCGGACGTTGGCAAGCTGGAAGTTTACGCCCACCAGCGTTTGAATGACGATGTCGTGCAGGTCGCGGGCGATGCGCTTGCGCTCTACTTCCAGCGCCCAGCGTGCCTTGCGGTTCAGCTCGCGCACCTGGTCGGAGCGAGTGCGCACCTCTTCGAGCAGGCGCTCGTTTTCGAGCGCGGCCCCGGCCTGGCGCAGCACCACTTCCAAAATCTCCAGGTCTTTGGCTTCAAAATCGCCGCGACCGCGCTTGCTGCCCAGCAGCAGCAGGCCCTGCCAGTTGCTGCGTCCGCCAAACAGCAGCCACAGCTTAGGGGGCGAATCCAGCCGCACGTGCTCGCTGATGCCCGCCTTGGCGACGTATCCGCGCAGCTCTTCGCCGGGGCCCATCTCGCGGCCCGTAGTGTTCTGCAAATCCTGAAACAGCTCGGTAACCGCTTCGTGGTCAGCAATGAGCATTTCGGTGGTCGATTTGTGATCTTTCCCCGTCTGAATCAGCCGCCCATCGCCCAGCACCAGGCTGACCGATTCGAGCAGCAGCGTGCGCTGGATGGTGTGGCACAGCGTCTGCGCGATGCTGACCGTATCGCCTTTGACGTGTTTCAGCTCCTCAGAGATGCGCTTCACCGCGCCGCGATCATCCACCCAGCCGCCGTAGAAGGCCAGGTACAGCCGCCGGGCAAGCGCCTGGTGCATGGGGTGCGCGGTGAGCATCAGCACCAGCACCGCCAGCACTTCGATCAGTGTGTGCGGTTGGCGCACAGACGAGAAGGAATCGGTGATGAAGATATAGAGGAAGGCGTAGATGACGAATACAATGAAGGTCGCCAGGGCATACGCCGCGCTCTGGCTGATCTCGCGCTCCATTTTTACCAACCGGTAGAGCAGGATGGAATAGCTGTAGCCCAGCGGCAAGATCAGCAGCGCCAGCATGGTGATATCATATGGCAGCATATACTGCCCGGTAAGCGCGTCGGGGATCAGCGAGAAGAATACCGAAGGCAGGAACGCGCTAATAGCCGAGATCCCGGCGATTTTGGTGCGGCGGCGCTGTTCGGTGGTGGCGCCTTTCCACGAGGTGTAGATCAGCAAGCCGGCCGAGGCCAGCAGGCAGATGCCCACCCAGATGTATTTGAGGCCGAGGATCGGCCCAACCATCACCAATTGAAGGCGGTAGAAATCAGCCAGACTAAGTAGGAGGGCTAAAGCGTACAGTCCAGGGAGGACTTTTTTCCCCGAAAGGAATCCCTCCCAGGAGGACAAGGCCAGATGGGTATGCAGTGCCAGCGGCCCAACCCACCATAACATTAGACCAAAAATTTGCCAGCTCCAGGCGGGGGAAATCGCCGATACGGCTCCTAATCCGAGCGTTAATGCCGCAGTCTGGCAGAACAAATAGAACAATGTCACAAGCCTGTCGTTCTGACCGAACGCCAACACCAGCGTCCCAAGCAGCCAGAATGCAAAGGCGACGGGTATAATGGCCAATCGTTTGGCAAGCTCGGAGGTAGGCGTTGCGACTAGTTGGATGGTAACCTTAGAGCTCACCCCCTGCCGGTTGATCGTAAAGGTTACCCAATCACCAACATGTCGATTGGGAAGGAAACGAGCTTCGTAAACTGGCACCTCATCAATTTTGGTAATAACAGAGCCAACTTCAAACAGCCCGGCTGCCGGTCCTTTGGCGTCAACGTTAATGATCAACCCATTAGAAAACGACCAAGTCATTCCAGAGTATGGGTGCTCTACCAATAAGAAGGCAGACCAGCCAAGGAGAAGCATTACCAGGGCGGTTAGAAGGTAGAGCCAGTTGCGGTAGTCGCGGATTTTATTCACGGCTAACATAGGGAAACAGAGGTTAAATTCCTGGAGATATGCGCGTTCCAGCGTGATTAATCAAATTGTACAGTGGCATGGAGCTTTGCGGGGGTAGTTGTAAGGAATCCAGCAGAGAGATAGCCTGTTGGCGGTACTTGGCGGCTTCTAAAGAGAGGTAGATCACCGCACCCGCGGAAACAATCATCCGCCGGGCTTCCACTTCTGATGTTGGGTCGCTTACTGCTGTATGGAGATATTCTACCAGCTTTGCGCGTTTTTCGGGCGGCAGCACCAGCAGCGCGTACTGCGCAGGCAGCGTGCGACGGCCAGAAGCCAAGTCACTACCCGTTTCTTCTCCAATGCCTAAACCGGAGAGATCGTTGTTCATCTGGTTGAGAATGCCTAGCCTCCGGCCCACTTCGCTGAGTGATGCAACCTTCACGCTGTCAGCACCTGCCAGCCGCGCACCCAGATAAGCCCCCAACGCAAAGAACTTGCCGGATTTGGAGTCTATGACTCGCCAAACTTGCTCGAAGTCGGGCTCTTTTTTTGCAAGATCATCGTGCTGTCCGGCACATACCATCAGCGACTGGCGGAAGAACTCGCGCGTGATCTCCTCACAGGTTTCTTTGGATACGTCGCCCGGTTCCACTTTGGTCAGAATGCGACCGGAATGCAAAATCAGCCCGGTGGTTAGGTTCGTGACAACCCCCGGGCTGTATTTGGAAAAGATGGGGTGATAGATTTCCTCGTCTTCTATTTTATCCAGCAGGTACGAAGCGACAAATAGCAATACCCACGCGGTGTTGGCAGCGACAGTGGTTTGGTTTATCTTCCCTGCTGCCTGCCCACAAAGAATGGGCAGCGGGAAGTAACTGGGCTTTTCCTCTTTGCCTGCCTTCGGCCAAACGGCGTGCAGGAGGGAGACAAGGGCGATGCGATAGTCCGGGTCAGGCTCGTATTCAACCCAGTACTGGTCTAACCAGTCCTGGATCACCTTCAGATAATAAGAGACTGTTTCTGCTTCTACCCGATCCATGCAATCAGAGCGCCCAGTCCTCCATCAACGCTCGTCATGGAGACACCGAGGTCGAGCAGCGATTTGATGGCGGCGATTTCGGCGTCGGTGATAACCTGGCCGTTTAACATGCGGGTATCGACAAGCTCGCGCAGAGTTTGCGCGAAGGTAGGCTCAGAAGCGAGCCGATAGGCAATCGTTGCCAGGGTCGACGAGGCGATTTCTGTGAACATTTTCCCTCCAATTGAAACACTCCGACGGATAAAGAAAGTATAAGTTCGAACCACCGAAACAGTCAACCTGTGGATTCCCACAGGTAAAGATTAAAATCCAATAATTTGTGTATTTTATGAGGCAGTTGCAACGCAACTGCCTCATAAAATACACAAATTGCTTCATTTTGTGCCAGTCAGCAGCGTGTTCACCAGCCGCAGCACTTTTTCATCCAGGGAAGGGCGGGCCTGCTTGTTGATCCAGAGCTGGCCCGGCGCGCTTTCGTCTGTGCTCCACAACACCAGCCCGCTGAGGCGCAGAAAATCCTTGTAGAAATCGGCGGGGCTGGCATAGCGCGTGAGCGCATAAAAGCCCGGGTCCTTCGCCTCCGCGCGGGTTTTTATCCCCTGCAGCAGTTGCCCCAAATCTACCGATTGCACCACCTCTTGCCGCGCCTGAATGACCAGCATATTGGGCATGCCCGGCTGCATCTGCCCTAGCTTGTCGAGCAGGATGCGGGCGATCCGCTCGGCCCCGGCCTGCTCCAGCCGGATACGCGCCACCTCTACATTAAATGAAGTGTTCACCCGGTAGGTGAGGGCAAAATCGGGTCCGCGGCGCTTCTCGCTGGCAACCGGCTCGTAGACCAGCGCCAGCCGCCGGTCTGCCAACAGGTGGAAGGCCACCTCCAGCTCGCAGCGCACGTCCAGCAGGCTCTCGGGCGTGCCTGCCACGCGGACCTTCTTGCGGATCTTGTCGCGGTAGGTGTCTACGAAAGCGGTGGCACGGACAGAAGCATCCATCCAGCGCAGCATCTCCGCGGCCAGCGGGCTGTGATGGCCCTCGAAGATGTAGTCGATCAGATCGGCTTGCTTGGTCATAAGGGGATTATATACCGGTGATGGGGAAGGCGGTTGATGTGGATTAAGAAATAGATTGGGTAATACAAGTGGCTCTTCCCACCGATCGCCTGGGGGTAATGAGGAATAACAAATCAATACGCGGATGGTTACTGTGCGCATTGACACGTAGGGGCGCAGCGAATCTCCAGAGCCTTGTCGATCATCGAAGTACGGCTGCGCCCGGATCGTAGAACCATCTGGTTGCGCGGACGCGGGCGCAGCGCTTGTGGCGCTAAGACCGTCGGGCTGGCCCGTACAGCTGCGCCCCTACGAATCCCACGGCAACCGAGATGCCGCCATTCACGTACTTATTTGTTAATCGTCATCAACCCCCAGGCACAGCCACCAACCACCTCCTTCCCCCAAAACGCTCCGCTGGCTGGTAAAATAGGGGTTCAAACAACCGGGAAAGGGACGATGAGGCGAAACCACTTGCGAGAAATGCGAAAAGGTCTGATGGTTACTGCTGGGGTGATCCTGGTGGCGCTGGCGATGCTGGGCATCGTCATTCCCGTGTTGCCCACCACGCCCTTCCTGCTGCTTGCGGCATTTCTGTTCGCGCGGAGCTCCGACCGGATGCACGATTGGCTGCTCAACCACCGCTGGTTCGGCCCCTACATTCGCAATTACCGCGAAGGCCGCGGTATGACGGCCCGCCACAAGGCTTTTACCATCGCCTCGCTGTGGTTGGGCATTGGCTTCACCATCGTTTTTGCCGTTGAGAACCCCTGGGTGCGCCTGCTGCTGATCGCTATTGCGTGCGGCGTCACCTTCCACCTGCTGCGGATCAACACCTGCCTGCCCGATGCGCGGGATAATGGCCTGGCGTAGAGAGATCTCATTTCTATGCGCGACCTGAGCCGCTGGCAGCAGCCGCACAAATTCGCCCTGCACGACGCGGGTAACGAACGCAGAACCCTGTGGGTGGTGCTGCTGACCCTCTTCATGATGGCAGCAGAGATCACCGCGGGGCTGGTGTTTGGTTCCATCGCCCTGCTGGCAGATGGCTGGCACATGGGCACCCACGCGGCGGCGCTCGGCATTACCCTGGTGGCTTATTACTATGCCCGGCGGATGGCCAACGATGCGCGCTTCACCTTTGGCACGGGCAAGATGGGTGTACTGGCAGGCTACAGCAGCGCCATCGTGCTGCTGATCGTAGCGCTGCTGATGGTCTACGAGTCGGTGCAGCGCCTGCTCCAACCGCTGCCCATCCGCTACGATGAGGCCATCCTGGTGGCGGTGCTCGGCCTGAGCGTCAACCTGTTCAGCGCGTTTCTGCTGCGCGATAACCACGATCATGGGCATGGCCATGCGCACGAGCACAATCATGGGCACACCGATCACAACCTGAGGGCGGCCTACCTGCACGTACTGGCAGATGCGCTCACCTCAGTGCTGGCGATCGCGGCGCTGCTGGCGGGCAAGATGTTTGGTTGGGTGTGGATGGATGCGGCGGTGGGTATTATCGGCGCGGGGGTGATCACCTGCTGGTCGGTGGGGCTGATGCGCGACACCGGCAGCATCCTGCTCGATCGCGCCGAGGACAACCACGTATCGGAGGAGATCACCCAACTGCTCGAAGCCGACGCCGATAACCGCATCGCCGACCTGCACGTGTGGAAGATCAGCTCCAACCAATACTCCGCCGCCCTCACTCTGGTGACGGAAAATCCGCGGCCGATCCCGCACTATCGCAAGCTGCTGGAGCCGGTGGAGGCACTGGTTCACGTGACCATCGAGGTGCACCGGTGCGAGGAAGAGCAGGGGGCTACGGGAGTTGCTGGATAAGCATGCGGCGGAACCGTATCGAGCCACTTCTTGGTTTGTTCCGAGAATTCGCGCGGCGCGGGTGTTTGGTTTAGCAGGATAAAAAATCAGGCCCGGCAACGCCGCCGGGACCTGATTTGCGCAAACGCCGGACCGCTTAGCGGTTTACTTGTTTAATTGCTCGTAAATGAACCCGACGATGTAGACGATCATCGGCGTGATCACAGCTGCTACCAGCAAAAACGTCAGCGCATCTTCTGAAAGCGCGGGTATATTGCCGCTGGTGGCGAGCGATACCCAAAGCAAGACGATATATGTCATGACGATAGAGACCCAGAAGGCGCGGTTGCCGGCCCGGGCGCGGATCAGGCGAAAACGCTCATCGCTGCCTTGGATCAGCATTTGCCGGGCAGCCTGCGGGTCGAGGCGAATCGTCGCGTACTGTGACATCTGCACGAACCCGACGCCGATCAGCACAACTCCGGCCGCAGGGATGAGTCTTGGGTTGAAGCTGAGTGTATCTACCAGCCGCGGTAGCAAGAGACCTGCGGCAACCATCATTAAACCTGCTCCGATCAGCGCCAGACCCCAGAACAGTTTGCTTTTTTCCAGACTCGTTTGTTTACGCATCGTGCTCCTCCTCTTCAGGATAACTGAAAGTATCTTCTATTGTGACTTCGAACTGGCGGGCAAGCCTGAATGCCAGTTGAATGGATGGATTGTAGCGTCCGCGTTCGAGCGAAATAATCGTCTGGCGTGAGACGCCTACACGTTCTGCCAGCTCTTGCTGGGTCTAACCTTTTTGAGGGCCTAGTGTTTCGAAATTGTTGTCCATCGTTCCTCTTAATGTAAAGCTAGCTTAACATTATAATAACACGAGTTTTAAAAATGTCAAGCTGGCTTTACATATTCATTTTTGATAGTTGACTATTGCAACCAAAGTTGTGTGATTCTATAATAGTAGCATGAGAAAACTGGTTGTTCTGACATTTGTATCGATGGACGGCGTGATGCAGGCTCCCGGCGGCAAAGGCGAGGACCCTTCTGGCGGCTTCAACCTGGAGGGCTGGACGGTGCCTTTCTTCGATGAGAGGCTCGGCGAGGAAATGGGCAAGCAGATGGGCCAGCCCTTTGATTTGCTGCTGGGCCGCAAGACGTACGACATTTTCAAGCCCTACTGGTCGCGGCAGGGCGATGATGACCCGATCAATTCGGCCAGAAAGTACGTGGTCACGCGCGGAACGGTGAACATGGACTGGAAAGAGACCGTCCCAGTCACCGGCGACGTGGTGGCGGAGATCCGCAGGATCAAGGAGCAGGACGGCCCCATGCTCCAGGTGCACGGCAGCAGCGATTTGATCCAAACCCTTCTAGCCCACGATCTGGTGGATGAACTGTGGCTGAAAATCTTCCCGGTGGTGCTGGGCAGCGGCAAGCGGCTGTTCGGCTCGGGCACGATCCCAGGGGCCTTTACGCTGGTAGAGTCAAATGTCTCGCCAAGCGGGGTGATTGTGGCATCCTACCGCCGCAACGGCGACGTACTGACAGGCACGTTCGAGTAAGATACCCTACTTCCGCAGGGGCACAGCGAGACAGTATCTTTTCCAAAATAATCGGCAAGCGCATCCCGCGGGGAAGATCCTCACCCCCCGGCCCCCTCTCCGGTTGTGCTCTTTGGGTTGTAAGTTGGAGTTGACGGGCGCAACCCGCAAAACCAGAGAGGGGGTGACTTGTTCTGCAAGTCATGTTGGTTAGCAAGGCACCCCTCTTCAGATTTGCGGGTTGCGTCAACCAGATTGAACAAAGTGCCACAACAGCACATCTGGAGAGGAGGTCGCGGTGATACTGCGATAGGGGGTGAGGATCTTGCCCGCGGGCAATTCGTTGATAATGTTGGAACACATGCTATCCTGCCTGGCGGCAGACGCTCGGGCACATCCTTCGTGACCATATCCAGACAAAACGAACCCCACGAAGGTGGGGTTTTGGGGAGTAGCTGGGGGTTTATGAAGATTGACAAATCAATACGTGGATCGGAGCGGTTCCCCGCTTCCTTCGCCTGGGGGTTAAAACCCCCGGCTCATCACCGAAGCCCCACCTTCGTGGGGCTAAGAGACAACCCGGATGCACATGCAGGTGCGGGGAAAACCGACCAATTTCGCTGGGCGGCCATTCGCGAACCGCTTTTGCGTCGGAAGGGAACCCCACGAAGGTGGGGTTTTGCTGTCCTAGCCGTGGCTTTAGCCGCCAGGCGACAAGAATCGCAGGCGTTTCAATCCGCGTATTAATTCGTTAATCCGCATCACCCACCAGGCAACTACGCATCACTCAATCAAACCCATCTGCATTGCCACCGACACCGCCGCGGCTCGTGAGTCGACGCCCAGTTTGTTGTAGATGCTGTCGAGATGCGCCTTCACCGTGCGTTCCGAAATCCCCAGGCGCAGGGCGATCTCCTTGCTGCGCTCGCCTTTCGCCGCGCCGGCCAGCACCTCTTTCTCGCGCTCGCTGAGGGTTACCGAGGCGGGTTTGGCTTGCGGGCGCTCGGGGGCGCTGTGCGTGTGCGACAGCACCCGCGCCAGGATGTCTGGCTTGAGCAGGGTTTGCCCCTGCGCGGCGGCGCGGATGGTGCTGAACAGCGTCTCGCGGTCGGTGTCTTTCAGCAGGTAGCCTTTGGCCCCGGCGCGCAGGCCGCGCATCATCAGGTCATCCTCGTTGAAGGTTGTCAGGATCACCACGGCCACCTCGGGCTGCTCTACGCGCAGGTGTTCGATGGCCGTCAGCCCGTCCATGCCGGGCATGCGCAGGTCCATCAGGATCACGTGCGGGCGCAGATCGGCGGCGATGCGCAGCGCCTCGGCCCCGTCGGAGGCTTCCCCGGCGAATTCCATATCCTCGGCGGTCTCCAGGATCAGGCGCAGGCCCTGGCGGATGATGAGATGGTCGTCGGCGACCAGGACGCGGATGGGATCAGTCACGGTTGGGCTCCGGTATGCCGTTGGGGTAGGGAACGTGGATGCGCAGGGTCGTGCCCGCGCCGGGCCGGGTATCGATCTCGAATGTGCCGCCCGCCAGCCGCACCCGTTCGCGGATGCCCAGCAGCCCGTAGTGCCCCGGCTGCGCGTTGGCTTCCACCGGTTCAAAACCCGTGCCATCATCCCGCACCGTCAGGCGCAGCCCTTCTACACGGCTGGCTGCGGTGACTTCCGCGCGGGCGGCGCGGGCGTGCCGGGCGATGTTGGTTAGCGCCTCGGCGAGCATGCGCTGCACCGGCTCGCACAACGCAGGCGGAACGGGCACGGTAAGATCGGCCTCCAGGCGGCAGGGGATGCCCGTGGCCTCGGTGAAGCGCCGTACCTCACCGCGCAGCATCTCGTCGAAGTCGGCGGGCTGTTCGGCAGAGGATTGGCGCAGGTCATCAATAGCCCGGCGCGCCTCGGTGAGCGTGCTGCGCGCCTGGGTCATGGCCGATTGGATGATGCCCCGCGCGCGCTCGGCGCGGCTGGCCGAGAGGTGCGCGTCGGCGGCTTCGAGCTGGAGGATCAGCCCGGCCAGCCCCTGCGAGAGCGTGTCGTGCAGCTCGCGGGCCATGCGCTGGCGCTCGCTGGTGATGGTCAGCGCCTCTACCTGCGAGGCATACTCCGAGAGCTGGCGGTTGGCCCGTTCTAAATCGGCGGCGAGCTGCTGGGCCTTGGCGCGCTCCTCCGTCTGGCGGTTGTACAGCGTGACGTAGATGATGACAAACACCAGCACCGGCCCGATCCCCAGCAGCCACCACTGGAATTCCTGCCAGCCGTTGAGCATGCCATAGCTGATAAAAGACAACAGTATGTAGTAAGCAATCACAGCGATTCCGCGCCAGGTGAGCCCCAGGAAACCCACCGTCATCCCCACCAGACTCATATACAGGCCCATCGATAGCATCGGGTTCTGCCCGATCAGGTTGAGGATGAACGCCAGCAAGCCCTGCCCCAGCAGATAGCCCAGGATGATGGGCATGCGGAACGGCAGGCGGAACGAGATCCAGTACAGGCCGATGTGCACCGCCATCAGCACGCCAAAGGGGATGGCGCGCGCAGGCTGCTGCAAGCTGGGCGTGGTGTAAATGGCCCAAACGGTGATGCCGGTGAGAACCAGGCTGACGAAGTAGAAGAACGGCAACTCCGCCCCCTGCTGAGGGGCCGGAGGGCAGGTATTTTCCGAGGTGGGGGTAGGCTTGTTCATCGATTTGATTCTATACCATCTGCTGCGTTTCCTCTACTGGCTGAACGTACCATGTACGAACGTACAGGTGCGGTCGATGATCGAAGGGTCGATGGCAGGGGAGGGGGAAGCGGATATAGTTGATGACGTACGGGAAAACGCCTCACCCCCGCCCCTGCCATTTCGCAGGAGCGGCGAAATAGAGAGGGGTGCCTTGCAAATTAAGGTGAATTGCAGAATAGATATCCCTAACTTGCATACCGACACTTGTGCGGAACAAGTCACCCCTCTCTATTTTTCGAAGAAAAATGGAGTGGGGCGGGGGTGAGGCGATCTTCCCCCACAAACTCACAATCACACTCTTCGAAGGAGTTTCTCATGTCTTCTCAAGCTATTGAAGTAACCAACCTGCGCAAGACCTTTGGCAAAAATGGCTCGGCCATTCACGCGGTGGACGGGGTCGATTTCTCCGTCCACACCGGCGAGATCTTCTCGCTGCTGGGGCCCAACGGCGCCGGCAAGACCACCACCATCTCGATGCTCTCGTGCCTGCTGCGCCCCACCGATGGCGACGCGCGGATCTACGGTCGCTCGATCACCGGCGACCCGATGGGCGTGAAATCGGTGCTGGGCGTGGTTCCGCAGGATATCGCCCTGTACGAGGACATGACCGCCCGCGAGAACCTGATGTTCTGGGGCCAGATGCAAGACCTGACCGGCGCGCAGCTCAAAAAGCGCGTCGACGAAGTACTGGAGCTGATCGGCCTCACCGACCGGCAGAATGAGCGCGTCAACAAGTACTCGGGCGGGATGAAGCGGCGCGTCAACATCGGCGCGGCCCTGCTCCACCAGCCCAAAGTGATCTACATGGACGAGCCGACCGTCGGCATCGACCCGCAGAGCCGCCGCAGCATTCTCGACAGCGTGGTGCAGCTCAAGCAGCAGGGCCTGACGGTGCTCTACACCACCCATTACATGGAAGAGGCCGAAGAGCTTTCGGACCACATCGCCATTATGGACAAGGGTAAGGTGATCGCCTGCGGCACGAACGCAGAACTGGTGCGCGCGGTGGGCGAGGTTGACCGCATCCGCTTGAATGTGCAGGGCGAAACGGTCCCGGTGGACGTGTGGAAATCCGCGCCTGGCGTGCGCCAGATCACTGCGGATGACGGCGACGGGCTGATCCTGCTGGTGGATGACGCCAACCGCGCCCTGCCGCGCCTGTTCGAGATTGCCGCCGCTGCCGATATCCGCATTACCTCGGTAGAGATCCAGGAGCCGAACCTCGAAGCCGTGTTCCTGCACTACACCGGCAGGGCCCTGCGGGACTAAATATTATTTGTGTTGGTTGATTGGGCGCCGTAGTGGCGCCAAAAAACAACAAAAAAAAAAA